>JACVRR010000164.1 GCA_014534345.1 Thermoleophilia bacterium
GAAGACCACCAGCGACACAACGGCGACGATGCCGAGCGCGACGGCGATGGTTCCGACGCGGTCGCCGGGCCGCCGCAGGATCCAGAAGAGCACGGCGGCGACCACGACGTCGATGGCGACGACGATCAGGAACTCCCGCAGCCCGACGCCGTCGTCCGTCGCGTAGACGAACGCCATGAGGATCGCCGCCAGGACGACGGCGGCGGCGAGGAACGCGAGCAGGGGCGAGCGCCCCGGCAGGACCGCGGCGCTCGTCCGCTCAGACACCGACGGGCCGCCCCATCTCGCGAGCGACGCGCGCGAGGTTGGCCAGCCGCTTCTCGAGCGGCGGGTGCGTGGCGAAGAGCTCACCCACAGACGAGCGCCAGTTCGTCGGCACGATGAAGAAGGCGTTCATCGCCTCGACCTCGCGCAGGTCGCGCTGCGGAATCGTTGCCATGCCGCTCGCGATCCGCTGGAGCGCGCTCATCAGGTGCTCCGGTGCGCCGGTGAGCACGGCCGCGCCACGATCGGCGGCGTACTCGCGGTAGCGGGAGATCGTGCGGATCAGGATGAAGCTGAGCACGTACGTGACGATCGAGACGAGCATCACCACGAGCCAGACGGGCGGCCCGTTGCGGTCGCGGCCGCCGCCGCCGAAGAACATCGCCCAGCGCGAGAGCAGGCCCGCGAGCATGGCGAAGAACGACGCAAGCGTCATGATGAGCACGTCGCGGTTGGCGATGTGCGACAGCTCGTGCGCGAGCACGCCCTCGACCTCCTGCGGGGGCAGGCGGCGCCAGAGACCCGTCGTGACGGCGACGGCGGAGTTCTTCGGGTTGCGGCCGGTGGCGAACGCGTTGGGCACGTCCGTGTCGATCACCGCGACCTTCGGCTTCGGCAGGTCGCCCAGCGCGCACAGGCGCTCGATCATCGCGTGCAGCTCCGGTGCCTGGTCGCGCTCGACGACCTTCGCACCCGACGCGAGCAGCGCGAGCTTGTCGGAGGTGTAGTACTGGAAGAAGGCCAGGCCGACGACGATCACGAGCATCGGGACGAGGCCGACGTCGAGGACCGAGAAGAGCACGGCTGCGAACACGACGTACAGCAGGCCGAGCAGCCCGCTCGTGACGAGCATCCGCAGGGACAGGCCTCTGTCGCGTCCGAAGGACTTCCGTTTCATGGGGAGATCAGCTCCTCGAGGGGGGACGTTCTCGAGCGAAATTCTAGCTTTCGCTCGGTCCGCCCCCCGGCGTTTCGGTCGCCGGGGTCGCTGGTATAGAGCTGCGCGTATGCGCCGCCGCGCCTCCCTCCTCGCACTCGCACTCGCCCTTGTCGCCGTCACGCTCGCGGGCTGCGGCGGCGCCGAGGAGGCGGCGCCGACGGCCGAGCGCGTACAGGGGACCGCCGCCGCGGGCGACACGAACAACGAGGGCGGCGTGGCCACCGACAACGCGGGCGCGACGCAGACGCAGGAGGGCAGCGAGACCGAGGCGGAGGGCAGCGGCAAGTCGCAGGCCGACGCCGCCGCGGGCGCGAAGGTCTTCGCGTCGGCCGGGTGCGGCGGCTGTCACACCTTCAAGGCGGCCGGCTCCAACGGCGCCGTCGGGCCCAACCTCGACGAGGCCGACGTCGACATGGAGGCGGCCGTCAAGCAGATCGAGAACGGCGGCGGCGGCATGCCGCCGTTCAAGGGGCAGCTGAGCGACGAGGAGATCCAGGACGTCGCCGCGTACGTGACGCAGAAGCGCGGCGGCGGGAACGGCTGATCCTCCCCGAGGGGTTCCCGCGCCTCGTCGACGCGTTCGCCTGCGATCTCGACCGCACGCTGATCGCCGCCGACCTGCAGTTGCGCCCGCGCACGCGCGCGGCGCTGGCGGCGGCTCGGGCCGCGGGCATCCGCATCCTCATCGTGACCGGGCGGATGTTCCGCTCGGCGCGCCCGTTCGCGCTCGCGGCCGGCGTCTCCGACCCGATCATCTGCTACCAAGGCGCGCTCGTCGCCGAGCCCGACAGCGGGCGCGTGCTCCACCACGTAGGCATCCCAGTGCCGGTCGCACGCGAGGCCATAGGCGCGGTCGAGGAGCGCGCGTTCGACGTGAACTGCTACGTGGACGACGAGCTGGTCGTGGCGCGGAGGACGCGCTCGACCGACGCCTACCTCGAGGTCCAGGGCGTTCCGATCGACGTCCGCGAGGTCGGCGACCTGCGCCGGTGGCTGTCCCGCGAGCCGACGAAGCTCGTCACCGTCGCCGACCCCGCCGCGCTCGCGCCGCTCGAGCTCGAGCTGAAGGCGCGTTTCGGCGAGCGGCTGTACGTCGCCCGGTCGCTGCCGCAGTTCCTCGAGCTCACGGCGCAGGGGGTGACGAAGCACGCGGGCCTCGAGGCGGTTGCGCGTGCGACCGGGCTCCGGCCCGACCGGACGGTCGCCTTCGGCGACGGCGAGAACGACCTCGAGCTGCTGCGCTGGGCGGGGTACGCGGTCGCCGTCGCGAATGCGCACGCCGCCGTCCTCGCACAGGCCGATCTGGTGTGCCCGTCCGTCGAGGAGGAGGGCGTCGCGCAGGTGATCGAGGCGTACCTAGACTCCCGCGCATGATCGATCTGAAGGCCGCGCGCGCGGATCCCGGCGGGTTCGGCGCGGCGCTCGCGCGCAAGGGCGCGGCCGAGGCGTTCGAGCAGCTGCTCGCGGCGGACGCGCGCTGGCGGGAGCTCGTCCCGCGCGTCGACGAGCTGCGCGCGCGGACGAAGCTGAAGGGACGGCCGACGCCCGAGCAGCTCGAGGAGCTGCAGCGCGTGAAGGAGGAATTGCGCGTGGCCGAGGAGCGGCTTGCGGAGGCCGAGCGCGAGCGCGACGAGCTCGCGCTGCGGGTGCCGAACATCCCCCACCCGACAGTTCCCGACGGGGCCACCGAGGAGGACGTCGACGAGCTCCGCCGCGTCGGCGAGCCGCCCGTGCTCGCCGATCCCCGCGAGCACACCGAGATTGGGCGCTTCGAGATGGAGCGCGCCGCGCGCATCGCCGGCTCCCGCTTCGGCTACTGGGTCGGTGACACGGCGCTCGTCGCGGTGGCGCTGTACCGGCTGGCGCTCGAGCGCCTCGTCGAGAAGGGGTTCGTGCCCGTGCTGCCCCCCGTGCTCGTGCGCGAGAACGCGCTGATCGGCACGGGCGCGTTCCCGAGCGACGAGGCGAACGTCTACGAGCTCGCCGGTGACGGCCTGTACCTCGCGGGCACCGCGGAGATCCCGCTGAGCGCGCTCCACCTCGGCGAGATCCTCGCCGCGGACGAGCTGCCGCTGCGCTACGTCGGCTTCTCCCCCTGCTTTCGACGTGAGGCCGGTGCGGCAGGGCGCGACACGCGCGGGATGATTCGCGTGCACCAGTTCAACAAGGTGGAGCAGTTCTCGTTCACGCGGCCGCAGCAGTCGTGGGACGAGCACGAGCTGCTGCTCGCGAACACGGAGGAGATCGTGCGCGACATCGGCCTCCCCTATCGCGTCGTCGTCCTGCCCGCCGGCGACATGTCCGCGGCCTCCGCAAAAACGTACGACGTCGAGATCTGGTTCCCGAGCCAGGGCCGCTACCGGGAGTGCGCGTCGATCTCGAACACCACCGACTTCCAGGCGCGCCGCCTGCGTACGCGCTACCGCGAGGACGGCGCCCTCGAGCCCGTGCACACGCTCAACGGCACGGCCGTCGTCGATCGCATGGCGCTCGCCGTGCTCGAGAACTTCCAGGGCGAGGTGCCCGAGTCGCTACGGGCGTACGGGGCGCCGGCGCGGGTCCGCCGGTAGGCGGGCGAAAGTCCCCCCGATCGGGGGGCTTCGGGCGGAGGGAGCCCGGGGTACAGCCGGTCCGTGCGGTTGCGGCCGGCCTCACGTCGTCTCGGCGTCCTCGCCCTCGCGGCCATCGCAGCGCTCGTTGGGAGCGCGGGCAGCGCCGGCAGCGAGGGGCTGCCCGCGCCGGGGGTAGCCGGCGCGTCCACGCCGCCCCCGCCGCCCGTCACCGTTCCCACTCCCACCGCGCCCGTCGCGCCACCCGCGCCGCCGGTGACCGTGCCCGCCGCGCCCGTGTCGCCGCCACCGCCGCC
>JACVRR010000008.1 GCA_014534345.1 Thermoleophilia bacterium
CGACTCGCCCTTCACCCGCTACCCGGCGTACCGCGGCTCCCTGGACGAGATCGCCGGCATCCTCCACGTGCGCGACCTCTTCTCGGCGCTCAACGACCGCGGGCTGGCCAACGTGCGCGTCGAGGAGCTGCTGCGGCCGCCGTACGTCGTCCCCGAGACGAAGGACCTCGCCTCGCTGCTCGCCGACTTCCGCCGTACGAAGCAGCACATCGCGATCGTGGTCGACGAGTACGGCGCGACGCAGGGAATCGTCACCCTCGAGGACCTGCTGGAGGAGATCGTCGGCGAGATCGAGGACGAGTTCGACCTCCCCGACGAGTCGGTCGAGCGCGTGGACGAGCGCACGATCCGGATCGACGGCACCTTCCCGATCGACGACTTCAACGAGCAGTTCGGGACGACGCTGCCGGTCGAGGACTACCACACCGTCGCCGGGTTCGTGTTCGGCGCCCTCGGGCGCGCCGCCGAGCGGGGCGACGAGGTCGAGCACGACGGCCTCGCCTTTCGGGTGCTGGCCGTCGAGGGCTCGCGGATCGAGCGGCTGCAGGTCGAGTTCCGCGACGGCCACCCGACCGTCGGGCTCGCGCGGCCGGCGGAGCGCTGAAGCGGGCCTGGCCCTGGGACTACCGCTCGCCGTGCGGCGCGAGTGCGCGCTCGAGCGCGCGCCGCGCGCCGCGGAGCACGGGCTCCCCGTGGGAGACGAGCACGAGCTCCGGCGGGACGTCGAGCAGGGGGCGCAGCGACGCGCGGAGGTCGTCGTGCGTCCGCTTGCCGAGCCAGCCCTCGGGACACAGCCGCAGCGGGTCCCGCGTCGCGTGCGGCTTCGCGCCCGCGCCGAGGAGGACGTCGCCGACGACGACCGCGCGTTGCCGCGGCAGGCGGAAGACGAGCTCCGCCGCGCGCGCCGTCTGGATCGCCTCGATGCCGCCGGGCAGCGCGTCTCCGCCGCGCACCGCGTCGGTGACCTCGATCCCGCGGTTGCGGAGCGGCGTCGCCGAGCGCGCGGGCGCCCACACGCGCGCGCGACCGAGTTGCGGCGTCGAGCGGGCATGCCAGTAGACCGTCAACAGCACGTGGTCGGCCTCGAGCTCGGGCGGCGGAGCGAGCGGGTCGATCACGACCAGGCCGTCCTCGGTCTCCACGGCGGCGCTCGCGACCTGCTCGTCCCAGTCCGGGTGGTGGGCGGTCCAGCGGCGGAGACCCGGGGCCAGCTCCTCCACCTACGCCTCCAGCGCCGCGCGCAGCGCCTCGCGTGCGCCCTCGGTGACCGGGTCGCCGTGGCCGACGAGCACGAGCTCCAGCGGGAGCGCCAGCAGCGGGCGCAGCCGCTCGAGCGCGTCGGCCGGCTCCACCCCGGGCGGTCGGAGCTCGTCCACTCAGGCCTCCAGCGCCCGCGCGATCGCCGCGCGGCCGCCCGCGAGCACGGGCGCGCCGTGCGAGACGAGCACGAGCTCGACCGGCAGCTCGAGCAGGCGTCGCAGGTCGGCCCGGAGCTCCTCGCCGGTCAGACCGTTCCGCAGGTAGGCGAGCCACGAGTCGGGGCAGACGCGCAGGCCGCCGGCGCCGAACGCGAGCAGCCGGTCGCCGGGCACCAGGGCGCCGTGCTCGGGGAGCCAGAACATCGTCTCGCCCGCGCGCTCGAAGGCGATCGGCTCCACGCCCGGCGGGATCGTCTCGACCGCGCCGTACCGGTCGACGGCCTCGGCGCGGCTCCGCTCGTGGAAGAGGATCGTCACGAGCACGTGCACCGGCTTCGCCTGCCGCTCGACCAGGTCGTCGAGCGCGGCCCAGTCCTCGACCAGCGGGTCGACGAGGACGAAGGCGTCGCGGGCGGCGTACGCGACGCAGCCCACGTCGGGCGGCCAGTCGCCGGGGCTGCCCGGTTCGTGCTCGGGCTCCCACGCGGGATGGCGAGCCGTCCAGCGCCAGAGTCCGGGTCGCAGCTCGACAACGTCCATGGCGGCTGACCCTACCTTCGTCGGACTCGACGTCGGCACGACCGGCGTCAAGGCGCTCGCGGTGTCGGGGCGGGGCGACGTGGTCGCGCGCGCCGAGGAGGCGTACGCGCTCTCGACGCCGCGCCCGGGCTGGGCCGAGCAGGATCCGGAGGACTGGTGGCGCGCCTGCGAGCGCGCGCTGGCGCGGGTCGGCGCGAGCGCCACCGCGATCGGCCTCTCGGGGCAGATGCACGGTCTCGTCGTCCTCGACGGGGACGGTCGCGTCCTGCGGCCCGCGATCCTCTGGAACGACCAGCGGACGGGCGCGGAGTGCGAGGAGATCGAGCGGCGCGTCGGGCGCGAGCGGCTCGTCGCCCTGACGGGGAACCGCGCGCTGACCGGCTTCACCGCGCCGAAGCTGCTGTGGCTGCGCGAGCACGAGCCCGAGACGTACGCGCGGGTCGCGCACGTGCTGCTGCCGAAGGACTTCGTCCGTCTCCGCCTCACCGGCGCGCGCGCGAGCGACGTGGCCGACGCGTCCGGGACGCTCCTGTTCGACGTCGCAGGCCGCCGCTGGAGCGACGAGGTGCTCGCGGCGCTGGAGCTGCCGCGCGCATGGCTGCCGACCGTCCACGAGTCGCCCGCGGTCTCGGGAGCGACCGGCGCGGGCGTGCCGGTGGCCGCGGGCGCCGGCGACCAGGCGGCCGGCGCGCTCGGCGTCGGCGTCGACCGGCCCGGCCCGGTCTCGGTCGCGCTCGGCACCTCGGGCGTCGTGTTCGCGGCGCTGCCGCGCTTCGCGGCCGACTCCGCCGCCCGGGTGCACGCCTTCTGCCACGCGGTGCCCGGGCGCTGGCACGCGATGGGAGTGATGCTGTCGGCGGCCGGCTCGCTCGCCTGGCTCCACGACGCGCTCGCCGCCCCCTACGACGAGCTGCTCGCCGAGGCGGCAGCGTGGCCGCCGGGGGCGGAGGGCGTCGCCTTCGCCCCCTACCTGGCGGGGGAGCGCACGCCGCACGCCGACCCGGAGGCGCGCGGCGCGTTCGTCGGGCTGTCCCTGCGGCACGACCGTGGCGCGCTCGTCCGGGCCGTTCTCGAGGGCGTCGCCTTCGGCCTCCGCGACTCGCTCGACCTGCTGCGCGAGCTCGGGGTCGAGGCGTCGGTGGGCCGGGTCTCGGGCGGAGGCGCGCGCAGCGAGCTGTGGCTGCGGATCGTCGCCTCCGTCCTCGGCATCCCGCTCGAGCGCACGGTCGCAGACGAGGGCGCGGCGTACGGCGCCGCGCTGCTCGCGGGTGTCGCCGGCGGCGCGTTCGGAAGCGTCGAGGAGGCGGTCGCGCGCTGCGTGCGCGTGCGGGCGACGGTCGAGCCCGATCGCGAGTGGCAGCGCGCGTACGACGAGCTGTACGGCCGGTTTCGCTCGCTGTACGGGGCGCTCCGTCCGCTGCAGCGGGCGTGACGCTCAGCCGATCCGCAGGACGGCGTCCGCGGGGATCTGGGCGTGCGCCGGCGGGTGCTCGATTCTCCCCCGCAGGGTGATCGGGCGCTCCGACCACGCGACGCCGCTCGCCCGGCGGAGGTCGTGACGGCCCGGGGGCAGCTCCTCGACGACGAGCGAGGGCCGGCCGCACTGCGGCGGGTGCGACTCCGCGAGCGCCGAGCACAGCCGCGGGGTCGCCGCGTCCAGGAGGAGGAAGCCGCTGACGACGACCAGCTCGTCGCCGTCGGCCTCGAGCGCGTCCTCGATCGAGAGCGGCGCCTCCGGCGAGCCCGTGCCGCCGTCCGTGCCGCAGCCGGCGAGCACGAGCGCGAGCGCGACGACGAGCAGCCGCACGCCGTCCCTACGCCGCCGCCGGCTCGACCGTCACGGCGAGCGCGCGCATGCCGTCGGCGCCGATCAGCCACGCGGCCAGCTCGTCGCCCGCGAGCGAGTAGATCACGTACGGCCGCGCCTCCCAGAGGCCGACGTTCTCGACGTCCGTCCGCGAGGGGCGCGGCGGCGAGGCGACGTGCGAGTGGACGACCGCGAGCTCGAACCCCTCGTCCTCGAGGAACCACGTCTCCGGGTCGACCTCCAGCTCGAACCGGTACGGCGACGCGGCCGCGTTTCGCCCGGCGACGTACCGCTCCGCCCGCCCGTCGCGCAGCAGCAGCAGCCCGCACGACTCGTTCGGCGCCTCGGCGCGCGCGTGCTCGGCGACCGCCCGCCGGACGTGCGCGGGGATCACCACCAGACGTGGCGCTCCATCGCCTCTGCGACGTCGGGTGCCTCCCAGAAGTCCGCCGACAGGTACTTCCAGCCTCCGTCGGCGAGGATGCAGACGACGACGCCCTCGTCCAGCTCCTCGGCCAGGCGGCGGGCGACGTGCACGACGGCGCCGGACGAGACGCCGGCGAAGATCCCCGCGGCGTCGAGCAGCGCGCGCACCCCGGCGACCGACTCCTCGTTGGAGACCAGCAGCTTGCGGTCGAGCTTCCCCACGTCGAGGATCGGCGGAACGTACCCGTCGGCGAGCGAGCGCAGACCCATCACGGGGTCGCCCGGGAGCGGCTCGGCGGCGGCGACGACCAGCTCGGGGAACGCCTCGCGGAGGCGCTCGCCGGCGCCCATCAGCGTTCCGCCCGTTCCGAGGCCGGCGACCAGGGCGTCGACCCGGTCGAGCGCGGCGGCGATCTCGGCGCCCGTCCCGTCGTAGTGGGCGCGGACGTTGGCCTCGTTCGCGTACTGGAACGGCATGAAGTAGCGCGGGTCGCGCTCGGCCAGCTCGAGCGCGAGCCGGACCGCGCCGTTCGAGCCCTCGCCGGCGGGCGACTCGACGATGCGGGCGCCGAACAGGCGGAGCAGCCGTCTGCGCTCCTCGGTCGCGTTCTCGGGCAGCACGCAGGTCAGCCGGTAGCCGCGCAGCTTGGCGACGAGCGCCAGCGCGATCCCGGTGTTACCGCTGGTCGGTTCGAGCAGCTCGCGGCCGGGCGCGAGCTCGCCCGACGCCTCGGCCGCCTCGATCATCGCGCGCGCGACCCGGTCCTTGATCGAGCCGGTTGGGTTCTGGCCCTCGAGCTTCGCGTACAGGCGGACGGCGGGCTTCGGCGCGAGCCGTGGCAGCTCGACCAGCGGCGTGTCTCCGACGAGGTCGAGCAGGGAGGTGTGCGTTGTCAGCGCCACCCGAGCGAAGCGATCGGTCTCCCTAGGCCGCCGGAGATGCGCCGGCGTCTCCGGCGCCAGCACGGAAGGAGGCAGCATTTCCGGCGGGAGACCCGCCGGCCATGGCCGGGAGGAGGATGACGCTGCTCTCCCCGCGCACGGGCGTCTCCAGGCCCTCGCGCGTGCGCACGTCCTCGCCCTCGACGTAGACGTTCACGAAGGGCGCGACCTCGTCGCCCTCCCAGACGCGGTCGCGCAGGGCGGGGAAGCGAGCGGTGAGGTCCTCGAGCAGCTCGCGGACGTTCGCGCCCTCGGCGTCGACCTCGCGCGCGCCGCCCGTCTCGTCGCGCAGGGTGGGCGGGATGCGGACGCGGGTCACGGCGCGGCCGTCCGAGCGTGCCCGGCGCAGAACTCGACGTAGTCGACGTACTCGCGAATCGTCGGATGCTCGCCGCAGACGGGGCAGGCCGGGTCGCGCCCGACGCGCACCTCGGTGAAGCTCGTCGCGAGCGCGTCGAACAGCAGCAGGCGGCCGACGAGCGGCTCGCCGACGCCGAGCAGGAGCTTGAGCGCCTCGTTCGCCTGCAGCGAGCCGACGATGCCGGGGAGGACGCCGAGGACTCCGCCCTCCGCGCAGCTCGGCGCGAGCTCCGGCGGAGGCGGAGTAGGGAAGAGGCAGCGGTAGCAAGGACCGCGCCTGCCGCCGCCGTTGCCCTCGCTCGTCCGCGGGTCGAAGACGGTGGCCTGGCCTTCGAAGCGGAAGATCGAGCCGTGGACGACGGGGACGCCGTGCCAGACGGAGGCGTCGTTCACGAGGTAGCGGGTCGGGAAGTTGTCGGCGCCGTCGACGATGACGTCCCAGCCGTCGCCGACGATCCGATCGGCGTTGTCGGAGGTGAGGCGCTCTCGGTAGGGCGCGACCTCGACGTCCGGGTTCACCGCCTCGATCGCCGCCCGCGCGGACTCGACCTTCGGCTGTCCCAGCCGCTCCGTCGTGTGCAGCACCTGGCGCTGGAGGTTGGAGGCGTCGACGACGTCCTCGTCGACGATCCCCAGCCGGCCGACGCCGGCCGCCGCGAGGTACAGCGCGGCCGGCGAGCCGAGCCCGCCGGCGCCGACCAGGAGGACGCGTCCGTCGAGCAGGCGAAGCTGCCCCTCCTCGCCGACCTCGGGGATGAGCAGGTGGCGGCTGTAGCGCGCGCGCCGCTCGGCGTCGAGCGAGCGCGGCAGCTGGACGGGGTAGCCGTTCCGCTTCCAGTCGGTGTAGCCTCCGGCGAGCGAGGCGACGCGCCCGTACCCGAGATCCTCCAGCGTTCGCGCCGCGAAGACGGAGCGGTTGCCGCCGGCGCAGTAGACGACGACCGGGCGGTCGCGGTCGGGGACGAGCCGCTCGATCCGCGACTCGAGCGAGCCGCGCGGCACGTGGACTGCGCCCGGGATGTGCCCCTCGGCCCACTCGTCGTGCTCGCGCACGTCGACGAACACGGGCCCGTCCGCGCTCGCCGCCGCGTCGTCCGCGGTCACCTCCTCGATCTCCGCGCGCAGGCGCGCGAGCAGCTCCCGGTAGGTCGCCATTGGTTTCGAAAAGATAGCTAGAGCGTGGGGGGAGCGGGCTCCCTCGACGCACCTCACCACGGGGGAACCGATGGTTCCCCCGTGAGGCTACTCTCGGTCCAGGTGAGCGCGCGAGCCCGGCTTTTCCTCGTGGTGGCGCTCTCGGCGGTCGCCGCGTCCGGCGCGGCGGTCGGCGTCGCGCTCCTGCAGCGAGACGACTCGGCTGCGGCGTTCAGCCCACCGTCCGGCGATCCGCCGCTCGTGCTCGCGCTGGGCGTCCGCACCGACCCGGAGGCGCGCGCGCTCCGGCGGGCGACCGGCCTCTACAACGACGGCCGGCGGCGCGAGGCGGCGCGCGTCTTCGCACGCTACGACTCGCTCGAGGCGCGCATCGGGAGCGCGCTCGCCCGCTGGCCCGCGGGGACGCTCGCTGTCCTCCGGGAGCTCGTCCGCGAGTACCCAGACAGCGGGGGCGCGAGGCTGCACCTCGGGTTCGCGCTCCTCTGGTCGGGGCGGCCCGAGGACGCGGTCGCCGCCTGGCGCGCCGCGCGGCGGGTCGAGCCCGACTCGCCGTACGCGCTGCGCGCGGAGGACGTCCTGTTCCCGAACGTGTTCCGCGGCCGCCCGCCGTTCGTCCCGAGCTTCGCCGCGCCGCGGCTGCCCGAGCGCCCCCCCGCCCGTCAGCTCGCCGCGCTCGAACGCGCCGCTCGCGAGGGGGGCGTGCGCGCGAAGCTCTCGTACGGCGTCGCGCTGCAAGCGCTCGAGCGTCCCCTGTCCGCGCGGCGCCAGTACCAGGCGGCGCTCGCGCTCGCCCCTCGCGATCCGGAGGTGCAGACGGCAGTGGCGGTCGCCTCGTTCGACAAGGCACGACCGCGGGCGGCGTTCGCCAGCCTCGGCCCGCTGACGCGGACCCACCCGCGTAGCGCGACGGTCCGGTTCCACCTCGGCGTGCTGCTCGCCTGGCTGGGCGATCGCGACGGCGCGTTGCGCCAGCTCGAGCGAGCTCGCACCCTCGCGCCGCCCGGAAGCCGCCTGTCCGTGGAAGCGAACCGGTTCATCCGTGGTCTAGTGAGTACGGAGGCTAGTCCAGAACGAGATTAGGACCTTTTGTGACGAAGATGGGACCTTCGGCCTATGGCGAACTGCCCCTCCCGTCTGCGACAGTGCCGCCTCTTGGGGAGACGTCCACATCGGGGGATGGACGAATGAGCGCAAGCGACGCGGTGAAGGTTCACGTAGCGAGCCTCGCCGACCTGCTCGAGCTCGAGGAAGCGAAGGCGCTCGTCGAGACCGCCCAGCAGTCGGGGTCGGTCAACATCGACGAGATCGCCGTCGCCCTCGACGAGCTCGAGGTCGACGCCGGCGTGATCGGCGACTTCTACGCGGCCCTCGACGAGCTCGACGTCGAGGTCGTGGGGCGCGACGTCGTCGACGAGGTCGACGCCGCCGACCTGGACGCCGACCGCGACGTCTCGACCGACTCGCTGCAGCTCTTCCTCAAGGACATCGGCAAGGTCGAGCTGCTCACTGCGGCGCAGGAAGTCGAGCTCGCGAAGCGGATCGAGCGCGGCGACCACCGCGCCAAGCAGGAGATGGTCGAGGCGAACCTGCGGCTGGTCGTCTCGATCGCGAAGCGCTATCGCAACCAGGGCCTCCCCTTCCTGGATCTGATCCAGGAGGGAACGATCGGCCTCGTCCGCGCGGCGGAGAAGTTCGACTACCGGAAGGGGTTCAAGTTCTCGACCTATGCGACCTGGTGGATCCGGCAGGCGGTCGCGCGGGCGCTCGCCGACAAGGGGCGGACGATCCGCATGCCGGTGCACGTGGTCGAGAAGCTGAACAAGATCGTCCGTGCCGAGCGCAAGCTGCGCGCGGAGCTCGGGCGCGAGCCGACCGCCGGCGAGATCGGGCGGGAGCTCGGCCTGTCGCCCGAGGACGTCGACCAGGTGCGGCGCAGCGCGCAGACGCCAGTGTCGCTCGAGAAGCCCGTCGGCGACGAGGAAGAGTCCGAGTTCGGGCACTTCATCACCGACGAGACGCAGCCGCTGCCCGAGGAGATCGCCGAGATCAACATGCGGAAGGACGCGCTACGGCGCATCCTCGGCACGCTCTCGGTTCGCGAGCGGCGCGTGCTTGAGCTGCGGTACGGGCTCGACGGCCAGCATCCGCGCACGCTCGACGAGGTCGGCCGAACGTTCAACGTCACGCGCGAGCGGATCCGCCAGATCGAGAACCAGTGCCTGAAGAAGCTGCGGGCGCTGGCCGACGCGAACGCCGTCCGCGACGTCGCCTAGCAACGCGGGAGAAACCGCCGGTTCCCCCGCGTACACTTGGTGACGTGCGGACCATGAAGGCCGTTCACGACGCCGAGAGCTGCTCCGTGGCAGCGTGCGCGGAGATCATGAGCGCGAAGTGGACCGCGCTGCTGGTGCACGATCTCTCCGAGGGGCCGCGGCGGTTCTCCGAGCTCGAGCGCTCCTGCCACGGGATCAGCCCGCGCACGCTGGCCGAGCGACTGCGTGCGCTGGAGGACGAGGGGATCGTCCTCCGGCGCAGCTACGCCGAGATGCCGCCCCGGGTCGAATACGAGCTGACGGAGAAGGGCGAGGCGCTCCTTCCGATCATCGACGCGATGCGTGCGTTCGGCCGCGAGTGGCTGGGGCGCGATCGCGACGCCGCGGTCAGCGCAGCCGGCCGAGCGTGACGAGCAGCTCGCGGGCGGCCGCGAGCCCGCGTTCCAGGTAGTCGACGAGGATCCGCTCGTTCGGCGAGTGGACGTTGCTCTCCGGCAGGGCGAACCCCGTCAGGATCGTCGGGATTCCGTTGTCGGCGAGGGCCGGCATGATCGGGAGCGTCCCGCCGGAGCGGACGAGCAACGGTCGCCGGCCGAGCGCCCGCTCGAAGGCCTCGACCCCGAGCCGGATCGCCGCCGCCTCGGGGTCGGCCAGCCCCGGCGGCGTGGCCGATTCGAGTACCAACTCGAGTTCGACGCCGGGGGGCGCCGCCTCGCGGAGCAGGCGCTCGGCGGCGGCGGCGATCTCGTCCGGGCGCTGTCCGGGGGCGAGGCGGATGGAGAAGTTCGCCTCCGCCTGGGCGGGGATGGTGGTGTTGCGGAGGCCCGGCTTGCCGCCGAGGATGCCGTTGACGTCGACGGCTGGCTCGGCCCACGTGCGGGTGTAGAACTCATCCGCCGCCCGCTCGTCGTACGGGATCGCGCCCGCCTCGCCGAGCTTTGCGCCTCCGGGCGGGAGGCGGCGCCACGCCTCGCGCTCCGCGTCGGTCGGCGGCGCGATCCCCGCGCGCAGCGGCTCGGGGAGACGGCCGTCCCGGGGGAGGAGCGCGGCGAGCGTCTGCGTCAGCGCGTGGACGGCGTTCTGGGCCGCGTTCCCGTACATCCCCGAGTGGAGGTCTCGTCCGCCGGCGCGGACACGCAGCCGGAAGCCGACGAGGCCGCGTGTGGCGACGTTGAACGACGGGACGTCGCGCGCCTCCATGCCGGTGTCGAAGATCACGCAGGCGTCGGCGCCGCGGTCGTCGGCGCGGAGGAAGTCGACGATCGAGTGGCCCCCCGTCTCCTCCTCGCCGTCGCACACCACGCGGACGTCGACGGGCAGCGCCCCCTCGGCCGCCAGCTCGGCTGCCGCGCGCAGCAGCAGGTACAGCTGGCCCTTGTCGTCGGCGGCGCCGCGGGCGTAGAGCCACTCGCCGCGCACCTCGGGCTCGAATGGTCCGCTCTCCCAGAGGTCGAGCGGCGCCGGCGGCTGGACGTCGAAGTGCCCGTACAGCAGGACGGTCGGCGCGCCTTCGCGGACGGACGCGCGCAGTTCGCCGACCGCGAGCGGGTGACCGTCCCAGTCGACGAGCTCGGCGCTCCCTCCGGCGGCGCGGAGGCGGCCGCACACCCACTCCCCCGCCGCCCGGACGTCGCCGGCGTGGGCGGGATCGGCGCTCACGCTCGGGATGCGAAGCCACTCGAAGAGCTCATCCAACCAGGACGGCGGCACGGCCGCGAGTGTAGTCACGGAGGAAACCAGTTTCCCCCGTGAGCCCCCTTCTTCCTCCCGGTGCTCGAACACGGAGAGGCTGCGCCGGGGAACCCGCCTGAGCACGGGGGAACCCATGGTTCCCCCGTGGGCCCCCTCCTTTGCCTCCCGGTGCTCGAACACGGAGAGGCTGCGGCGGGGAACCCGCCTCCGCCCTCGGGACACCCCGCCTGCGCTCCAACCGGTAAGGGCCGGGCGCGCCCCGGCAGTGCGGAGGGCGGTGGGCTTCGCCGATCGCCGCCCGCATGCGTCCGGCCGGCCCGTACTGCCGGCGTGCCGCCGTCGCAGTACGGGCCGTCCTTCGGCGTGGGTGGCGAGCGACGGCCTTCACGCGGCCATCGGCCGGCCGGAATGCTGGCGAGGAACGAGCCCCATTCCGGCCGCGCGCGAGGCGCTGCGATCTGTGGGAAGCACACGTGGCCTGCGCGCGGCCCCCGCCGCGCGGGCCTGCAGCGCGAGGGCGCCCTGCAACGGCGGGGCGTCCCGTGCGCGAAGCGGAGCTTGCCTCCGCGAGAGCGCACGCAGGCGACCCTCACCACGAGGTGCAAAGGCAGGGGGGCCCGTGGGGGGAACCGCAGGTTCCCCCCGTGCCTTACCAGGGCGGCGGATTGTGGACCCAGCGGCCGCCGACCAGGGTGGCGACGACGTGCACGTCGGCGAGCTCGTCCGGCGGGCAGGCGAGCGGGTCGCGATCGAGGACGACGAGATCCGCCAGGAAGCCGGGGAGAAGCCGCCCGCGCCGGCGTTCGTCGCCGGCCAGCCAGGCGGGGGCCACGCACGTGGCGGCGAGCGCTTCCTCCACGGTCACGGCCTGCTCGGGGTGCCACGCCGGCCGCTCGTCGAGCGTGCGCAGGACGCCGGCGCGGATGCCGGCGAGCGGGTCGAGCTCCTCCACCGGGGCGTCGGAGCCGTTCGCGAGCAGCGCGTCCGCGTCCGCCAGCGAGCGCCAGGCGTAGGCGAGCCTTCCCGGCCAGTAGCGGTCGGCGAGGTCGCGGTCGGACGGCGCGTGCGTGAACTGAACCGACGCGGCGATCGCGAGCCGTGCGAACCGCGGGACGTCCTCCTCGGCGAGGCACTGCGCGTGCTCGATCCGGTGGCGCAGGCCGAGCGGCTGCCACGCGTCCCGCGTCTCGTCGAACGCGTCGAGCGCGTTCCGGTTGGCCGCGTCGCCGATCGCGTGCACGGCGACGGGGAAGCGAGCGGCGGCCGCACGCCGGACGATGTCGGCCAACTGCTCGCGGCTCGTGATCTCGACTCCCGAGCCGTCGCGCATCAGCGCGGTCTGCGACCCGAGCGTGCCGTCCATGAAGACCTTCAGGTAGCCCAGTCGGAGGAAGTCGTCCCCGAGGCCCGAGGCGAGCCGGAGCGCGGCGAGGTGCTCGACCTGGTCGGCCGGCAGCGACTGCCAGACGCGGAGGGTGAGCGCGTCGTCTCGCCGTAGCCGCTGGAAGATCGCGTGCACCGCGACCCAGCCGTCCTTGTCGTGGATGGCGGTGACCCCGCGGGCCGCCGCCACCTTGAGCGCGTCGCGAACCGCGGCGACCCGCTCCTCCTCGCCGATCTGGGGAAACACGACCTCCGACCGGAAGCGCCAGGCGGCCTCCTCCCGCAGGATCCCCGTCGGCTCGCCGCGCTCGTCGCGCTCGACGACGCCGCCGTCCACGTCGAGCGGCCCGTCGGCGCGCGCGAGCGCCGCGGAGTTGAGCCACAGGCTGTGCCCGTCCTTGGCGCTCAGCGCGACGGGGAGGTCGCCGCTGACGTCGTCGAGGACGGCGCGCGTCGGCGCCCGCCCGGGCGACCACTCCTCGTCGCGCCAGCCCGATCCGCGCACCCAGGAGCCCGACGGTGCCGCGGCGACCGCGTCGGCCACCCGCGCGACCGCCTCCTCCAGCGTCCGCGTCCCCTCGAGGCGAACCTGCCGCTGCGCGAGCGCCCAATGCAGGAAGTGCACGTGGGAGTCGTTGAAGCCCGGAAGGACGCACCTGCCGCCCAGGTCGACGACCTCCGGGCTGGCGAGCGCGGTCTCGTGCGTTCCCACGCCGCCGGCGACCCGCTCGCCTGCGACGGCGAGCGCCCTCGCCACCGGCAGCGACGAATCGAGCGTGCGGACGACGCCGTTCTCCAGGATCACCGTGGGGAATCTATGCGAGCGGCTGGGCTAGCATGCCGCCTCGCCCGGTACAACGACCAAGGGGGTCCTGTGAGGAAGCTCGTGCTCTTGCTCGCGGTGCTCGCGACCGCCGCGACGGCGTCTTCCGCGAGCGCGATCACGTACGGCACGCCGACCGGCGGCGCGTACCCGTACGTCGGCGGCCTCGTCACGACGTCGCAGCGAACGGGCGAGCGGTACGTGTACTGCACCGGCACGCTCGTCTCGCCGACCGTCGTCCTGACGGCCGCGCACTGCGACATCTCCGACACCACCGGCACCAACCAAGCGTGCGTGATGTTCGACCCGCAGCTGACGAGCAAGTCGAAGCTGTTCTGCGGGAGGTTCGTGGCCAGCCCGTACTACACGCACAAGCAGAACGACCCGAACGACCTCGCCGTGATCGTGTTCGACCGGCCGATCCGCGGGATCCAGCCGGCGACGCTCGTCTCCGAGGTCGGCTACCTCGACCGGCTGTTCGCCTCGGGGCAGCTGAACCAGGCGACGCAGTTCCTGAACGTCGGCTACGGCGGCACGGAGTTCACGAACGAGGCCGGCGGGCCGCGGCCGACCTACCTGGACACGCGGATGTACTCGTACAGCTCGTTCAACGCGCTAGGGCCGGGCTACCTGCGGCTCTCGCAGAACCAGGCGACCGGCGATGCCGGCACGTGCTACGGCGACTCGGGCGGCCCGCAGTTCCTCGACGGCGTGCTCGTCTCGATCACCGTCACCGGCGACGTCTTCTGCAAGGCGACGAACGTCGTCCAGCGGCTCGACACCGAGCTCGCGCAGTCGTTCCTCTCGCGGTTCGTCTAGGAGGCGGGCGCAGCGGCGGCGCGGCCGGTCGCCGCGCCGCCCGCGCTCTCGCGCCGGTGGTCGCTACTCGTCGCCGGTGCGCTCGCGGGCGAGGTCGCCGAGGTCCTCCGCGGCGTCCTCGACGGTGTCGGCGACCTCCTCGACCGCACGTGCGGCGAGACCGACCGCCTGCCACAGCGACCGCCGCGCGACGACCGCGAGCACCGCGACCGTTGCGAGGGCACCACCCGTCAGCGCGAGCACGCGCGTCGACGCCACCTCGCGCACCGCCGCGAGCACCTGCTCGCGGCGGCTCGGGCGCCGCCAGGGAAGCACACGGGCGTACATGGGGAGACGCGTTCCCCTCCCGCTGCGGTGCAAACGTAGACTTTCGGCGTGCCGGTCGACCCGCTGACCGAGGAGCAGCGCGAGATCCGCGAGCTCGTGCGCACGCTCGCGCGGGAGCGGATTGCGCCGCGCGCTGCGGAGATCGACAAGACGGCCGAGTTCCCCTGGGACGTCGTCGACCTGTGCCGCGACCACGGACTGTTCGGGATCATGTACGACGAGGAGTACGGGGGTCTCGGAGCGAGCGCGCTGATGACGCTGGTCGCGATCGAGGAGATCTCGAAGGTGTGCGCCACGAGCGGTCTGATCGTCGGCGTGCAGGAGCTGGGCTCGCTGGGGCTCAAGCTGGCGGGGACGGAAGAGCAGAAGCGCCGCTTCCTGCCGCTCCTGGCGAGCGGCGAGTGGCTGTGCGCGTACGCGCTGACCGAGCCCGGCTCGGGGTCCGACTCGGCCGCGATGCGGAGCGAGGCGCGGCGCGAGGGGGACGAGTACGTCCTCAACGGGTCGAAGCGGTTCATCACCAACGCGGGCGTCGCAAAGCTCTACACGGTGTTCGCGAAGACGGATCCGACGGCCGGTCATTCGGGGATCAGCGCGTTCCTGGTCGAGGCGGACGCGCCGGGCTTCCAGGTCGGCCGGATCGAGCCGAAGATGGGGATCAAGGGCTCGACGACCGGTGAGCTGTTCTTCGACGACTGCCGGATTCCCGCCGAGAACCGGCTCGGCGACGAAGGCGAGGGGTTCCGGATCGCCATGCGGATCCTCGACCGCTCGCGGCCCGGGATCGGGGCGCAGGGGCTCGGGATCGCACAGGGGGCCACCGACTACGCGCTCGAGTACGCGAAGGCGCGCGAGACAATGGGCAGGCCGATCGCCGAGCACCAGCTCGTGGCCGGGATGCTGGCCGACATGGAGACGAAGTGCGAGGCGGCGCGGGGGCTGCTCTACAAGTGCGGCCAGCTGATCGACGACGGCGCCGACGGCGCCGAGCTGACGAAGGTGTCGGCGATGACGAAGCTCTACTGCACGGACGTCGCGATGGAGGTCACGACCGACGCCGTCCAGGTGCTCGGCGGCTACGGCTACATGCAGGAGTACCCCGTCGAGCGGATGATGCGTGACGCGAAGATCACCCAGCTCTACGAGGGCACGAACCAGATCCAACGGCTCGTGATCGCGCGCGAGATGGTGCGCGAGAACCGCGCCTTCCTGCTGGCGGCCGTCTCCTGAAGGAGGGGGCCCGCGGGGGAACCATGGGTTCCCCTGCGCCTGCTCAGCGGCTCGTGATCGCGCGCGAGATGGTGCGCGAGAACCGCGCCTTCCTGCTGGCGCGCGTCACGTGGCGGGGGACGTCGTCGTTCGCGCACTTTCGGCACAGAGGCAGCCTCCCTCTGTGACAGGTTCGCCGATAGGCTGAAACGGTGGGCTGGGGTGCCCCGGCGGGTCGACCACAGCGGACGTGGCCAAGAACGCCGTCGTCATCGGATCGGGGCCGAACGGGCTCGCCGCTGCGATCACGCTCGCGCGCGCCGGGCTCGAGGTCGAGGTGCTCGAGGCCGCAGGCACGCCCGGCGGGGGCGTCCGCACCGCCGAGCTGACCGCGCCCGGTTTCCGGCACGACGTCTGCTCCGCGATCCACCCGCTCGCGCTCGGCTCGCCGTTCTTCCGCACGGTCGACCTGGGCGTCGAGTGGGTCCAGTCCCCCGCCGCGGTTGCCCACCCGCTCGACGACGGCAGCGCGGTCACGCTCGAGGCCACCGTCGCGGACACGGCCGCCGCGCTCGGGGCCGACGAGCGGGCCTACCGGCGGCTGTTCGGGCCGCTCGTCCGCGCCTGGCCGGAGATCGAGCCGGTACTCCTCGGCCCGTACCCGTTCTCACCGCGCACCGCGCTCGCCCTCGCCGGGCGCCTCGGGCTCATCCCGGCCGCCCGTACCGCGCTCGCCGCGCTCGGCGACGCGAGGTCGCTGCTCGACGCGACCTTCGCCACCCCGCGGGCGCGCGCCTTCTTCGCCGGGCACACGGGCCACTCGCTGCTGCCGCAGGAGAGGCGGCCGAGCGCCGGGTTCGGCCTCGCGCTCGTCGCGCTCGGCCACGTCTTCGGCTGGCCGTTCCCGCGCGGCGGCGCCCAGGCGATCGCCGACGGGCTCGTCGTCGAGCTCCAGCGGCTCGGAGGCGCCGTCCGGACCGGGACGCTCGTCGACGAGCTGCCCCGCGCCGACCTGGTGCTCGCCGACGTCGCGCCGCGCGAGCTCGCCAGGCTCGCGCGCGGCCGCCTCCCAGCGCGCTACGAGCGCGCGCTGTGGCGCTTCCGCCACGGCCCCGGGGCGTTCAAGGTCGACTGGGCGCTGTCGGGGCCGATCCCCTGGCGGGCCGCCGAGTGCGCTCGGGCGGCGACCGTGCACGTCGGCGGGACGGCCGAGGAGATCGCCGACGCCGAGCGGGCCGCTTGGAACGGGCGGCCGCCCGAACGCCCCTTCGTGCTGCTCGCCCAGCAGACGCTCTTCGACCCGAGCCGCGCGCCCGCCGGCGGCCACACCGCCTGGGCGTACTGTCACGTCCCCAACGGGTCGACGGCCGACCTGACCGATGCGATCGAGACGCAGATCGAGCGATTCGCGCCCGGCTTCCGCGAGCTGATCCTCGCCCGTAGCGTCCTCCCGCCCGCGGGGCTCGAGCGGCACAACCGGAACCTCGTCGGCGGCGACATCAACGGCGGCGCGATGGACCTCGGCCAGCTGCTCTTCCGCCCGGTCGCGCGGGCCGTCCCCTACCGGACGCCGCTCCGCGGCGTCTACCTCTGCTCGGCGTCGACCCCTCCCGGCGGCGGCGTCCACGGCATGTGCGGCCACTCCGCCGCGCTCGCCGCCCTGCGCGACCTGGGCTGAGCCCCTCCTGTTCCGCGCGGACGGGGCGGCCTACACTCAGCGGGTGGCGATCTGCGCCCGGTGCCGCGCGGCGAACTCGAAGGACGCTCGCTTCTGCCACGCCTGCGGTGCCCCGCTGGCCCGGCCGGTGGCGGAGGAGCGCAAGGTCGTGACCGTCGTGTTCGTCGACCTCGTCGGCTTCACCTCGCGCGCCGAGCGACTCGATCCCGAGCACGTCCGCCGGCTGCTCGTCCCGTACCACGCGAGCGCGCGCGCGGAGCTCGAGCGCTTCGGCGGGACGGTCGAGAAGTTCATCGGCGATGCCGTGATGGCGGTGTTCGGCGCCCCCGCCGTCCACGAGGACGACCCCGAGCGCGCCGTCCGGGCCGCGCTCGCGATCCGCGACGCCGTCGTCGAGGAGCGGGCGCTCCAGGTGCGGATCGGCGTGACGACGGGCGAGACGCTCGTTGCGGTCGGCGCGCGGGCGGAGACCGGCGAGGCGATGGTCGCCGGCGACGTGGTCAACACCGCGGCGCGCCTGCAGGCGGGGGCGGCGGTGAACGGCGTCCTCGTCGACGAGGCGACCTTCCGGGCGACCGAGGGGTCGATCCGCTACCGCGAGCACGAGCCCGTCGCGGCGCGCGGCAAGAGCACGAAGGTCCGCGTCTGGGAGGCGCTCGAGCCGCGAGCCCAGCTCGGCCTCGACCCGCGGCGCGCCGCGCGCGCGCCGCTGATCGGGCGCGAGGGCGACCTCGCGCAGCTGGTGGGCGCGCTCGCCCGCGCCCGCTCCCGGCGCGAGCCGGAGCTGGTCACGATCGTCGGGGTTCCCGGGATCGGCAAGAGCCGGATGGTGCTGGAGCTGGCGAAGCGGATCGACGCCGAGCCCGACCTGGTCACCTGGCGCCTCGGCCGGTCGCTTCCCTACGGCGACGGCGTCTCGTTCTGGGCGCTGTCCGAGATGGTCAAGGCGGAGGCGGGCATCGTCGAGACCGACCCCCCCGAGGAGGCGGAGGCGAAGCTGGCGACCGCGCTCGCCTCGCTCCCACTCGACGATCTCGACTGGGTGCAGCGCCACCTCCGGCCGCTCGTCGGGCTCGCGCCGGGCGACGGGCACGGGAGCGAAGGAGGGCGGAGCGAGGCGTTCGCCGCCTGGCGCCGGTTCTTCGAGGCGCTGGCCGAGCAGCGGCCCACCGTGCTCGTCTTCGAGGATCTCCACTGGGCGGACGAGGGACTCCTCGAGTTCGTCGACCACCTGATCGACTGGGCGGTCGGCGTCCCGCTGCTGGTGCTGGCCACGGCGCGGCCGGAGCTGTACTCGCGCCGCCCCGACTGGGGCGCCGGGCGGGCGAATGCGAGCACGCTCGCGCTGTCGCCGCTGTCGGAGAGCGAGAGCGCCGACCTCGTCGCGGCGCTGAGCGGCGGCGGGGCCCTTCCGCCCGACCTGCTGCGCATCCTGCTCGACAACGCCGGCGGCAACCCGCTCTACGCCGAGGAGTTCGTGCGGCTCGCCTCCGACCAGCCGCTGGTGGGCGGTGCGCCCGTGCCGGCGACCGTCCAGGGCATCATCGCGGCCCGCCTCGACACGCTCGCCCCCGAGGAGAAGTCGCTCCTGCAGGACGCCGCCGTCCTCGGACGCGTCTTCTGGACGGGTGGTGTCGCCGGCGTCGCCGCGA
Source organism: Thermoleophilia bacterium (assembly GCA_014534345.1). GTDB lineage: Bacteria > Actinomycetota > Thermoleophilia > Gaiellales > Gaiellaceae > JACVRR01. The sequence goes on from JACVRR010000008.1 coordinate 18,505, forward strand.
GCGAACGGTGGTCTGTGGAGGACGTCATGCGGCGGCTCGAGCGCAGGGAGTTCGTCACCCGCCGCCGCCGGTCGGCGGTGCCCGGCGAGACGGAGTACGCGTTTGGGCACGTGCTCGTCCGGGACGTCGCGTATGCCCAGATCCCCCACGCGCAGCGGGCCGGCAAGCACCGGCGCGCGGCGGAGTGGATCGAGTCGGTCCTGGCAGACCGGATCGAGCAGAACGTCGAGATGCTCGCGTACCACTACCGCTCGGCGCTCGAGTTCGCGACTGCGGCGAGGCAGGAGACGGACGAGCTGACCGAGCGGTTGCGCCGGGCGCTCCGTGACGCGGGCGACCGCGCGGCTGCCCTGCACTCGTGGCCGGCCGCCGCGCGGTTCTACGCCGAGGCGCTGACGGTGTGGCCTGCCGACCGCGAGCGTGCGCGCCTGCTGCTCGAGCACGGCCGGGCGCTCTTCCGGGCGGAGGACCGAGGGGAGGAGGAGCTCGAGGCGGCGCTGACCGCGCTGCTGGAGCAGGGCGACCTGTCGCTTGCCGCGGAGGCCGAGCTGCTGCTCGGCGGCCTCCGCTTTCGCCACGGCGGCCGCGACGAGGCGCTGGCGCGCTTCCACCGGGCGCTCGCCCTCGTGGAGGACACCCCGCTCTCTCCGTCCAAGGCGCGTGTCTTCAGCACGCTGTCGGCCTTCCACATGGTCGAGCTCGAGGCCGAGGAGGCGATTCGCTACGGCCGCGAGGCGCTGCGCATGGCGCAGGAGCTCGGCCTCGCCGAGGTCGAGGCGTCCGCGCTCAACAACGTCGGCTTCAGCCGGGCGACGCTCGGCGACGCCGGCGGTGTGCAGGACCTCGAGCGAAGCGTCGAGATCGCCGCCGTGGCGAACTCGCCCGAGGTCATCCGGGCCTACCTGAACCTCGGGACGAGCCTGGCCGACCTCGGTGACCTGCGGCGGATGGTCGAGGTCCAGTCAGAGGCGAGCAAGGCGGCGGAGCGGTTCGGGGACGCAGCCGCGAGGCATATGGTCGCGGCCGAGCGGCTGTGGGCCGACTACTGGCGCGGCGCCTGGGACCCGGCGGCGGCCCTCGCCGAGGAGCTGCTCGCCGCGATGGAGGCGGGAGCGCCGCGCCTGTACTTCGAGCCGTCGGCTCGCCTCGTCCGCGCGTGGCTCGCGCTCGCTCGCGGGCCGCTCGAGCAGGCGCTCGACGACCTGGCGATCCTCGTCGAGTTCGTCCGGGAAGCGAACTTCGTGCAGGCGCTCTTTCCCGCGCTGGCGCTGCGCGCGCACGTCCTCGCCGCCGTGGACCGGCCGGACGACGCGTGGCAGCAGGCGGACGAGCTGCTCCGCGTCTGGCGCGAGAGCGGCGTCAACGGGTGCTCGTACTGGACGGCCGATCTGGCGTTCGCCGTGTCGCGTCTCGGCCGGAACGACGACCTCCTCCAGCCGCTGCTGGCCGCGCCGCGAACGCGCTGGACGGAGGCTGCGCAGGCGCTCGCCGACCGCGAGCCGGCGCGCGCGGCGGGGATGTACGCGGAGATCGGCAGCCTGCCCGACGAAGCGCACGCGCGGCTGCTCGCGGCCGACCGGCTGCTCGCGCGCGACCGGAGCGACGAGGCGCGCGCCGAGCTCGACGCGGCGCTCGCGTTCTACCGTCGGGTCGGCGCCGCGCGCTACGTCGCCGAGGCGGAGGGGTTGCTGGCGATCGCCGTCTAGCTACTCGGCTTCGGCTTCGGCCTCCGGCTCTGGCCCGCGGAAGTCGGCCCCGGGCTCGCCTTCCAGCCTCCTGGCGTGATCGAACGCCGGCGCCGCCTCGTCGACGGTCAGCAGCTTCCGGTATCTCGCGCCCCACTTGACGACCAGTGCCTTCCTGCAGACGGGATCCCGGTCCAGGTCGCGCACGAGCGCCCGGGCGACGTTCGCGTCGGCGTCGAAGTAGAGCTCGACGAGCGTTGCTCCGCACGACCCGAGGTCGGCTACCAGCTCGTCGCGGCAGCCGCGCGGGTCCTCGCGACACCGCCTCCCCGCCGGCGTGGACGCGGTCGAGAAACTGAACCAGGCGTAGGGCATCCGCAGCCTCCTCTGTGCGACGTCGGGGCGATCATCCTCCAGCGCGGACGCCGGGGCAAGGGACCGCCGTTCAGCGGGCGGCTACGCGCGCGACGACGCCTTGTACGCGCGCTTTGCCGCCTGGTACTCCTCGAGCGCCTCGACGGAATCGACGTCCCCGAGCGTCGGACGGTCGGGCACGAGCGGCTCCGCCGCCGCGACGCCGAACCGCCTGGCCAGCACCGAGCCGAGCGCCTTCACCTTCATCTCGCCGAAGCCGGGCAGCGCCTCGATCCGCCGGCGCAGCTCGTCGGCGCTCCCGGCGTCGGCCCACAGCCGCCGCGCGTCGCCGTCGAGCTCGACCGCGACGTGGACGGCGAGCTCCTGCACGCGCCGCGCCATCGCGCCGGGGAAGCGGTGGATCGCCGGCCTCTGCCGGAACGCCTCCTCCAGCCGGTCCGGCTCGACGGCGGCGAGCTCGCGCGGATCGAGCGTGCCCAGCCGCTGCTGCAGCTTCAGCGGACCCGCGAACGCCGTCGGCACGGACACCTGCTGGTCGAGCGCGAACCCGACGAGCAGCGCGAACGGGTCGCGCGCGAGCAGCTCGTTCGCCTCGTCGTCGTGCGTGAAGCACAGGCGGTCGGAGTCGCCGGCCACGTGCGCGGATGCTACTCGTGCGCCGCGAGCGCGGCGACTGCGGCCCAGGCGCCTTGCCAGCGGGGCTCGACCGCGACCAGGTGCTCCAGCCGGCGGCGCGCCTCCTCGAGGTCGCCGGCTCGCGCCGCCGCGGAGACCGCGAACCAGGCGAGGTCCGCCTCGCCGACGCCTGCCGAGCGAGCGGCCGCGAGCTCCTCGTCGGGGAGGTCGCCGGAGTGCGAGCCCAGGCGCCGGTACGCCTCCTCGAGGTCGAGGAGGCGCCGCAGTTCCTCGAGCGGCTCGGGATGGTCGTCCACCCGGAGATCGACCACCTCCGCATCCCACGGCGCGCCGGTGCGCTCGCCGCCGACGACGAGCAGCGCCGCCGTCCGTCGCCCGCGAAAGTCGCCCCCCGCGGCCTCGGCCGCGTCGAGCGCGGCGAGCAGGCGGCGCGCGAGCGTCCCCTCCGCGGCCGTGAAGGCCTCCGCCATCGCGGGCCACACCTCCGCGCTCCGCATCATGTTCGCCTGGGCGCTGAAGCCCTCGCCGGCGACGTGTCCGGCCTCGGGGATGCAGCCTGCGCCCGTATGGGTGGCCACCTGCCCCTCCGCGTCGACGATCGCGACCTGCCGCACCTCGGCGAGCGCGTCGGCCGCGAGGAGGCCGCGGAGCGCCTCGTCGGGCGCGCGGCCCGCGTCGAGCAGCGCCAGGCCGAGCGGGCCGTAGCTGCGCTCGCTGACGGACTGGGTCGCGACCGCGCCGACGCCGGCCAACGCCCACGGGACGGTCCGGCCGACGGCGAACGCCTTCGTCTGCACGCCGACGCCGAGCTGGCCCGTCTCGGCGTCGCGGGCGACGAGCGAGTAGGTCACGGGTGCGGATCGTACGCGCGCTGGATTCGTCGAAAACAGCCACCTACACTCCGGACGTGGCTATCTGCGGCCACTGCGGAACGCCGACGCCCGACGACGCGCGCTACTGCCCCGCGTGCGGTGCCGCGGTCGCGGTCGCCCAGGGCCCGCCGCCCTCCACGTTCTCCCGCAAGACCGTCACCGCGCTGTTCGCCGACGTGACCAGCTCCACCGAGCTCGGCGAGCGGCTCGACCCCGAGACCCTGCGCCGCCTGCTGTTCCGCTACTTCGACGAGATGCGCGCGATCCTGGAGCGCCACGGCGGGACGGTGGAGAAGTACGCCGGCGACGCCGTGCTCGCGATCTTCGGCGTGCCGGTCGTCCACGAGGACGACGCGCTGCGCGCAGTCCGCGCCGCGCGCGAGATGCACGAGACGCTGCGGACGCTGAACGCCGAGCTCGAGCAGGCATGGGGCGTTCGGCTCGAGGCGCGCATCGGCGTCAACACGGGCGAGGTCGTGACCAGCGACTCCCCCGACGGCACGATCACCACCGGCGACCCGATCAACGTCGCCGCGCGGCTGCAGCAGGCCGCCGAGCCGGGGGAGACGCTGCTCGGTAAGGAGACGTACCGGCTGGTGTCGCACGCGATCGAGGCGGGACCGCTGCAGGCCCTCCCCGTCAAGGGCAAGCGGAAGCCCGTGGAGCCCTGGCGGCTGGAGAAGGTCGTCAGCGGCGCGCCGCGCGTCCTCCGTCAGGAGTCGCCGCTCGTCGGGCGCGGCCGCGAGCGCGAGCGCCTGGAGGACGCGTTCCGGCGAACCGTCGCCGAGCGCAGCTGCCGCCTCGTCACCGTCGTCGGCAACGCGGGGCTGGGGAAGTCACGGCTCGTGCAGGAGACGATCGCTCGCCTGCCGCCAGACGTGTCGGTCGCGCACGGGTACTGCGTCGCGTACGGCGACGGAATCACGTTCTGGCCGCTGCGCGGGATCGTCCGCGCGCTCACCGCGACGGGTCCCGACGACGACGCGCAGGCGGTGCACGCCGCGCTCGGGCGCCTGCTCGCCGGTCGGGACGACGCCGACCGAATCGTCGCCGCGGTGAGCAGCGCGATCGGGCTGACGGGGACGAACGCTCGCAGCGAGGACGTGTTCTGGGCCGTCCGCAAGCTGCTCGAGACGGTCGCCGCCGACCGCCCGCTGGTGCTCGTGCTCGAGGATCTGCAGTGGGCGGACCCGACGCTGCTCGACCTGCTCGAGTACCTCGTCGGCTGGGTGCGTGACGTGCCGATCCTGCTGCTCTGCCTCACGCGCCCCGACCTGCTCGACGCGCGCCCCTCGTGGGCGACGGGGAGCGTCGCGGTGGAGGTGCTGACCGTCGACCCGCTCGGGCAGCCGGAGGCGCGGGAGCTCGTCGCGAACCTGCTCGAGTCCGACGACGTCCCGCCGGAGGTGGCGGCCGTGGTCATGGACGCCGCCGAGGGGAATCCGCTGTTCGTCGAGGAGCTGCTGCGAATGCTGCTCGAGGACGGGACCCTCCGCCGGCAGGAGGGCGGATGGGAGCTCGCCGGCGAGATCGGGCGGCTCAACCTGCCGCCGACGATCAACGCCCTGCTGGCGGCGCGTCTTGACCGTCTCCCGCCCGCTGAGCGCGACCTCGTGCAGCGGGCGGCGGTGGTGGGCAAGCAGTTCTCCTGGTCGGCGGTCGCCCACCTTGCTCCACCCGGGTCGGCGGCGGACGTGGGCCGGCACCTGCAGGCGCTCGTCCGCCGCCGCCTCGTCGACCCGGACGATGCCGTGCGGGCGGCCGACGAGGACGTCTTCCGGTTCACGCACATCCTCGTGCGCGACACGGCGTACGGGTCGCTGCCGAAGCAGCAGCGCGCCGAGCTGCATGAGCGCTACGCCGACTGGCTGGAGCTCCAGATCGGCAGCCGGGTCAGCGAGTACGAGGAGATCCTCGGCTTCCACTTGGAGCAGGCGCACGACGCGCGCGCCGACCTCGGTCTGGCCGACGGCGCGACCGGCCGTCTGGCGGTGCGCGCGGCCGAGCTCTTCGTCTCGGCCGGGCGGCGGGCGCTCGCGCGCGGCGACATGCCGACCAGCGCCGACCTGCTGCGCCGCGCGACGGTGCTCCTGCGCAACGACGACGCGCGCCGTCTCGAGATCGCGCCCGAGCTCGCGATCGCGCTCATGGAGACGGGCGAGACGGCCCAGGCGGAGTCGGTGCTCGCGCACGCGGTCACGGCGGCGGAGGCGCTGTCGGACGAGCGGAGCGCGATGCACGCGCGGGTCGTCGACGCCGACCTGCGCTTCCGGACCGATCCGGCGCTGGCCGTGGAGCTCGCGCACCGCGTCGGCGGAGAAGCCGTCGCGACCTTCGCACGGCTGGGGAACGAGCTCGGCCTCGCCCGGGCGTGGCGGATCCTCGCGCAGACGCACCGCGAGCGCCGCCGCTGGGGAGCTGCCCAGGAGTTCCTCGAGCGCGCCCTCGTCCACGCCGAGCGCGCGGGCGACCCGCTCGAGATCGGCCGCATCCGCGGCCGGCTCGCGGGCGCGCTCTACAACGGGCCCGTTCCGGTCGAGGAGGCGATCGCCCAGTGCGAGCGGCTCCGCGCGGCGGCCCGTGACGATCGCTCCCTGGAGGCGAGCGTGACGCTCGTCCTCGCGGGCCTGTACGCGATGGACATGCAGTTCGAGCGTGCCCGCGAGCTGGCGGCGGCCGCGAGGGCGGTGTTCGAGGACCTCGGCGCGGTCCACTGGCTGGCGAACGTCCGCTGGATGTGCGGGATCGTCGAGCTGCGCGCCGGGGACGTCCGCGCGGCGGAGGAGCAGTTGCGATGGGTGCGGGAGGCGTTCGTCACGTCGGGCGACCGGCGGCGAGAGCTCGAGGTCGCGTACGAGCTCGCCGAGGTGCTCGTGCGCCGGGGCGCCTACGAGGAGGCCGAGCGGCTGTTCCCGCTCACCGCCGAGAGCGCCGGGCGCGGCAACATCCGGACGGAGATCGTCGGGCTCCGGGTGCGGGCGCGCCTGCTCGCCGCCAGGGGATCGTTCGACGAGGCCGAACCGCTGGCGCGCCGCGCGATCCGGCGCTCCGAGGAGACGGACGAGCTCGCCCTGCAGGGAGCCGCGTGGCTCACGCTCGCGGACGTCCTCGCCGACGCCGGACGTCCGCGGGAAGCGGCCGAGGCCGCCGAGAACGCGGTCGAGCTCTACGAGCGGAAGGGGAACCTCGCGGGTGCCGCGCGGGCCCGCACGCTCGTCGGCGCGATCGCCGCGGCTCGCTGACGCTCAGCGCAGGTGCGTCTCGGGGATGCCGAGGCGCGCGAGCATCGCGGCGTCCGGCCGGCGCCGCTCGCTCGGCGGCACGTACATCGTCGCGAGGCGGCCGACCGGCGCGGAGGCGACGTCGGCGAGCCGTACGTCCTCGATCACCGGGTCGCATGCCGGGTACGGAGCCGCCTCGTAGAGCAGCGCCTCGTGCTCCGGCGGGTAGAACTCGAGCAGGTACTCGACGAGGACGGGGAGGCGCGACCGGTCGCCCTCCGGTGCGAGGTCGAGCCTCCCGACGATCCCGACCTGCCAGAGCACGAGCGCGGCGGAGGGGTCGACCGCTCGCCGCCGCACGAGGAAGTCGGTCGCCTCGTAGCTCTGGCAGCCGGCCGCCCCGGGATTGACGCCCAGGTCGGCGAACAGACAGTCCTCGGCCGAGACGGCGGGCAGCATCCGCGCCGGGTACCCCTCCGCGCGCGCGCGCCGAATCGCCACGTGCGACGGGTCGACGAAGACGCCCGGGTGCCCGTAGAAGGCGGCGCACACGTCCCGCCCGCGGCGGACGGCGGCCATGATCTCGTCGGCCATCGCGTCGTACGTCCGGCGCCGGCTGACGCCCTCCGCGTAGAGGTCCTGGAGCGAGCGAGCGCGCGGGTTCAGCCGCTCCATCCACAGCGCGACGAGGGCGTCGGTGACGACGTAGAGGACCTCGTCGGCCTCGGTGATCGCGACCCGCGCCTCCGGCGTCAGCTGGGCGCCGAGCTGGATGCCGGTGCCGACGACCGTCAGCGAGCCCACGAGCGCGGTTGCGCGCGCACTACGCCGACATGACGTCGTCCCACCCGGGAAGCAGGAAGACCTTCGCGTCGGGGTACTCGCGCTGCAGCTCCGCCTGGATGCGCTTGACGTCCCCGCTCAGGAGCAGCTGCTGGTGCTCGGGCGAGAGCCCCGAGTCGGCAAGCGCGGCTCGTCGGTCCTTCCGGTAGCGCCGGAGCTGGCCCGGATTCTCGCCGAGCTCGATCAGGAACTCGCCCAGACCCCTGTGTTCCCCACGCATCGACTGCCTCCCGTCGTCTCGCTTGCGGGCGACGGTACTACCCGCCCCGGAAGTGCGTCAAGGCACTGCGGCGCTAGGCTCCGAGGATCGATCCGCTCACGGTCTTCAGCGAGCGCACGCGCTCCTGGTTCGAGGACGCGTTCGCCGGGCCGACGCCCGCGCAGGTGCTCGGCTGGCCGGCGATCGCGAGCGGCGAGCACACGCTGATCCAGGCGCCGACCGGGTCGGGCAAGACGCTGGCCGCGTTCCTCTACGGGATCGACCGCCTGTCCGCCGCGCCCGGCGCGGGCCTCCGGCTGCTGTACGTCTCGCCGCTGAAGGCGCTGAACTACGACGTCGAGCGGAACCTCCGCGGCCCGCTCGCGGGGCTGCGGAGCGAGCTCCGCGTCGCCGTGCGGACGGGCGACACGCCGCAGAGGGAGCGTGCCGCCCTGCTCCGTCATCCCCCGGACATCCTGATCACGACGCCCGAGTCGCTCTTCCTCCTGCTCACCTCGCGCGCGCGAGAGGCGCTGCGGACGGTCGAGACGCTGATCGTCGACGAGGTCCACGCCGTCGCGGGTACGAAGCGGGGCGCCCACCTCGCGCTCTCGGTCGAGCGCCTCGAGCGCGTGGCGGACGGGCCACTGCAGCGGATCGGCCTGTCGGCGACGCAGCGGCCGCTCGCCGAGATCGGCCGCTTCGTGGCCGGGGGGCGGCCGATCCGGCTCGTGGACGCCGGCACCACGAAGGAGCTCGACCTCCAGGTCGTCGTCCCGGCGGAGGACATGCGCGCTCTCGGCGCGACGGCGCCGCCCTACCAGGCAGAGCTCGCCGACACGGCGACGCTCGGGACGAGCGCCGAGCCGACCCACGCCTCGATCTGGCCCTCGATCTACCCCGAGGTGCTGCGCCTGGTCGACGAGCACCGCTCGACGATCGTGTTCGTGAACAACCGGCGGCTCGCCGAGCGCCTCGCGCTGCGCCTGAACCAGCTGGCCGAGCGCGAGCTCGCCCGCGCCCACCACGGGTCGCTCGCGCGCGAGCAGCGGCTGGAGATCGAGGAGCTGCTCAAGCGGGGCGAGATTCCCTGCCTGGTCGCGACCTCGTCGCTCGAGCTGGGGATCGACATGGGTGCGGTCGACCTGGTGATCCAGATCGAGTCGCCGAAGTCGGTCGCGCGCGGCCTGCAGCGAATCGGCCGCGCGGGGCACGAGCTGGGCGCGATCTCGCGCGGCCGGATCTTCCCGAAGTTCCGCGCCGACCTGCTCGAGTCGGCCGTCGTCGCGCGGCGGATGCGGGCGGGGGAGATCGAGGAGACCGCCATCCCGCGCAACCCGCTCGACGTGCTGGCCCAGCAGGTCGTCGCGATCTGCACCGAGGAGGAGCTCGGCGTCGACGAGCTGCACGAGCTCGTCGGCCGTGCGTACCCGTTCCGCGACCTCTCGCGCCAGCAGCTCGAGAACGTGCTCGACATGCTCGCCGGCCGCTACCCCTCCGACGAGTTCGCGGAGCTGCGCCCGCGCCTCGTCTGGGACCGGGTGGCCGGCGTGGTGCGAGGCCGTGCGGGCGCGCGCAGGCTCGCGGTCACCAACGCGGGGACGATCCCAGACCGCGGCCTGTTCGGCGTCCACCTGGTGGACGGGGGCGGCCGGGTCGGCGAGCTGGATGAGGAGATGGTCTACGAGGCGCGTCAGGGGCAGACGTTCCTGCTCGGCGCCTCCACCTGGCGCATCGAGGAGATCACGCGCGACCGCGTGCTCGTCTCGCCCGCGCCCGGCGTGCCCGGCGCGGTCCCCTTCTGGAAGGGCGAGGGCGTCGGCCGTCCCTACGAGCTCGGCCGCGCGATCGGGGAGGCGGCCCGGACGCTGACCGCGCTCCCCGGCGAGCGGGCGCTGGCGACGCTCGAGCGCGACTACGCGCTGGACGAGCGCGCGGCGCGGAACCTGCTCGCCTTCCTGCGCGAGCAGGAGGCGGCCACGCGCGCCGTTCCTTCCGACCGGACGATCGTCGTGGAGCGGTTCCGCGACGAGATCGGCGACTGGCGCGTCTGCGTGCTGACCCCCTTCGGCGCGCGCGTGCACGCGCCCTGGGCCATGGCGCTCCAGGCGCGGCTGCGCGAGTCGCTCGGCCTGGAGGCGCAGGCGATCTGGTCGGACGACGGGATCGCGCTGCACCTCCCCGACGCCGACGCGCCGCCGGCGCTCGACGACGTCCTCGTCGACGCCGACGACGTCGAGGACCTCGTCGTGACGGAGGTCGGCGAGACCGCGCTCTTCGGCGCCCGCTTCCGCGAGAACGCGGCGCGGGCGCTCCTCATCCCGCGCCGCCGTCCCGGCCAGCGGACGCCGCTCTGGCAGCAGCGGCTGAAGGCGCAGTTGCTGCTGCAGGTCGCGCGCCGGTACCCCTCGTTCCCGATCGTGCTGGAGACCTACCGCGAGTGCCTGCAGGACGTCTTCGACCTGCCGGCGCTGAAGGGAATCCTGCGCGCTCTCGGGACGCGCGAGCTCGACCTCGTCGAGGTCGAGACGCCGTCGGCCTCGCCGCTCGCCGCCTCGCTTCTCTTCGACTACGTCGCGACGTACATGTACGAGGACGACACGCCGCCCGCCGAGCGGCGCGCGCAGGCGCTCTCACTCGACCGCGAGCTGCTGCGCGAGCTGCTCGGGCAGTAGGAGCTGCGCGAGCTGCTGGACGCCGACGCCGTGGCCGAGGTGGAGGAGTCGCTGCAGCCCTCGACCGGGGGGCCGGACGATCTGCATGACCTCCTCCGCCTGCGCGGCGACCGCCGCCCGGGCGAGTTCGACGAGGCCCAGGCGGTCATCCTCGAGGCGGAGCGGCGCGCGGTTCGGGTGCGCGTCGCCGGCGACGAGCGCCTGATCGCCGCCGAGGACGCCGGGCGCTACCGCGACGCGCTCGGCGCGATGCCGCCGGGCGGCCTGCCCGACGCGTTCCTCGAGCCGTCCGACCCGGCGACCGCGCGCCGTGCGCTCGTCCACCGCTGGGCGCGCGGGCGCGGCCCGTTCACGACGCGCGAGGCGAGCGAGCGCTTCGGTCGTGACGTCGAGGCGGAGTTGCTCGCGCTGGAGCGCGAGGAGAAGCTGGTGCGCGGGGAGCTCCGCCCCGGCGGGACGGAGCGCGAGTGGTGCGACCCCGACGTCCTCCGCCGCCTGCGGCGCGCGTCGCTCGCGCGGCTTCGCCGCGAGGTCGAGCCGGCCGAGCAGCCCGCCCTGGCTCGCTTCCTCCCCGGCTGGCACGGGATCGACCGGCGGGCGACGCTCCGCGAGGCGCTCGTCCCGCTGCAGGCGCTGCCGCTGCCCGTCTCGCTCTGGGAGGCCGACCTGCTCCCGCGCCGCGTCCCGGGCTACCAGCCTGCACAGCTCGACGCGCTCTGTGCGGCCGGCGAGGTGGTCTGGGTCGGCGCCGGGCTCGACCGCGTGGCCGTCTACTTCCGCGAGGACGCGCCGCTGCTCGGCCCGCCGGCCGCCGCGCCCAGCCCGGACGGCGACGCCCACGCGCGAATCCGCACAGCCCTCGCGGGCGGCGCGCTCTTCTGGCTCGAGCTGCTCGAGTCGGCGGATCTCCAGGCGCCCGACGCGCTGCCCGCGCTCTGGGAGCTCGTCTGGGCGGGCGAGGTGACCAACGACGCCTGGACGCCGCTCCGCGCCGAGCGTCGGTACGCCGCGTCGGCGCCGCGCGCGCCACGCGGGCGGCGCTTCTCCCGCCGGCGCCGCGAGGCCGTGACGGCCACCCAGGGACGCTGGTCGCTGGCGGCGCGGCTGTTCGGAGGTGGGGCCGGCGAGCGCCGCGCCCTCGCCGAGCTCCTGCTGGAACGGCACGGGATCGTGACCCGCGACTCCGTCCGCGCCGAGGGGATCGCCGGCGGCTACGGGGCCGTCTACGGCGAGCTGAAGGTGCTCGAGACCCTCGGCGCCTGCCGGCGCGGCTACTTCGTCGAGGGTCTCGGCGGGGCGCAGTTCGCGCTCCCCGGGGCGGTCGAGCGTCTCCGCGAGCTGCGCTCGCAACCGCTTGCCGACGGCGAGGAGCCGGATGCGCTCGTGCTCGCCGCCGCCGACCCCGCGCAGCCGTACGGCGCCGCGCTTCCATGGCCGCGGCGCGAGGGAGCGCGCGCGGCGCGGGTCGCGGGCGCGCACGTCGTGCTGCTCGCCGGCGAGGCGGCACTCTTCGTCGAGCGCGGCGGCCGCTCGCTCGTCCCCTTGCGCGAGCCGACCGAGAGCTGGCTGCGCCCGGCCATGGCCGCGATCGTCGCCCACGTCAAGCGGGGCGGGGCGAAGCGGCTGGCCGTCGAGCGGTTCGACGGCGAGCCGGTCGGCGAGACGGCCGTGATGCCGCTCCTGGTCGAGCTCGGCTTCGTCGCCGGCCCGCGCCGCGCCGTCCTGCGTCCCTAGATGCCGAGAGCGGTCGCGAGCGCGGACGCCGTCCTCGCGGCCGTCCTGAAGCGGCGGGAGGCGCTCGGGCGGACGACGACCGTCGCCGTCAGCGGCGTCGACTGCGCGGGCAAGTCGACGCTCGCCGGCTGGCTCCGCGAGCGGCTCGACGAGCGCGGGGCCCCCGTCGTCGTCCTGGCCGGAGACGACTTCCTGCGTCCACGCGCCGAGCGGCGCGCCAACGCGGACCAGGCGCTCGGCTACTACCGCGAGAGCTTCGACTACGGCGCGCTCTTCCGCGAGGTGCTCCTGCCCGCACGCCGCGGCAAGCGCGTGGACGTGCGGCTGCAGGTGGCCGACGAGCGCGACCGCCCGCGCGAGCGGCGCGTCGTCGTGGAGCCCGGCTCGATCGTCCTCGCCGAGGGCGTCTTCCTGCTCGCGGGGGCACGGCGGTCGGCCTTCGACCTCGCCGTCTGGATCGAGATCGCGCTCGACGACGCGCTCGCGCGTGCGCGCCGGCGCCCGTTCGACCTCGCCCGTTACGGCGGCGCCGACGGCGTGGAGCGGGAATACCCGCGCCGCTTCCTGGCGGGCCAGCGCCTGCACCTCGAGTTCGACCGGCCGGGCGCGCGGGCCGACGTCGTCGTGTCGGCCGAGCACCTCCCCGCCCCGCCGGGAATCAGCGCGACGGCGTAGCGAGCCGCCCGAGGACGTGCCCGAAGAGCGCGTGCCTCACCGTCGCCTGGGCAAACGCGCGCCGGTTCCGCAGCAGCGGCGGCAACCCGGCTTCGCCGCGCGCGGGGTGCCGCGTGTCGACGAAGTGGCAGAGCGGGTACAGGGCGACGTGCTCGGCCAGCGCGAGCCCCAGCGCGAGGGGTTGCGGACGAGCGTTCGTCCGCCGCTGGAGCTCCGCGAACGCGAGGCCGAAGACCGCGCCGTTGAGCGCGTGCAGGGCGAACCCCGCCGCGGGCCACGCGCGGCCCCGCGTGACGAACTTGCCGAGCAGCGCGATGTCGGAGTAGTCGCAGCGGAACAGGCGCCGGTCGAGCGGCTCGGCGAGTCCCCAGGCCGTCGCCGCCACCGCCCCGGCCCATGCCGCCCGTGCCCGCGAGAGGGCCACCGCCGCAGACTACGCTGAGGCCGGTGCCCGAGGGCGACTCGCTCCACCGCGCGGCGCAACGTCTTCAGCCGCTCGTCGGCGAGCGCCTCCGCGCGGAGAGCCCCAGCCCGCGTGCCGCCGCGACTGGCGTCGCCGAGCGGATCGACGGCCTGCGGCTCGACGCGGTCGAGGCGGTCGGCAAGAACCTGCTGCTCCGCTTCGAAGGCGGCGTCGTGGTCCGGAGCCATCTCGGGATGCACGGCCGCTGGCGACTCGAGCGGGCGGGGGCGGCGCGGGCGGGCCGGCCGTGGCTCGTCCTCCGCGGACGCGAGCACGAGGCGGTGCTCTCGCGGGGCTCCGCGCTCGAGCTCGTCGGCTCGCGCCCGCCCCGGCTCGGCCCCGACGTGCTCGCGCCCGCCTTCGACCTCGACGCGGCCGTCGCGCGGCTGCGGGCGGCTCCGCCGTCGACGGCGGTCGGCGAGGCGCTCCTCGCCCAGCGGCTCGTCGCGGGCATCGGCAACCTCTGGCGCGCGGAGGCGCTGTGGGCGGCCGAGGTGTCGCCGTGGCGGCCGCTCGCTGATCTCGCAGACGACGACCTGCGCCGCGCGCTCGCGGCTGCACGCGGCCTGATGCGCGCCTCTCTCGCCGGCCGCCGCCCGCCGCGCCGCGTGTACCGGCGGGCGGGACGGCCGTGCCCGCGCTGCGGCACGCCGATCCGCTCCGCCGGCCAGGGCGACGCGAATCGGACGGCGTACTGGTGTCCGAACTGCCAGTAGCGGCGGCGGAACCCTCTGCGCCCGCGGCCCCCCGTCGTGGTTCCTCGTCCCGCGGGTCCGTGTCCTGGGGACCGTCCCCCGGACAGGGCCTCGTCAGCCAGGTCCGCTGACGACGAGCCCGCTCCACCGCTGCACCCTCGGCGGCCGGGTTCGTAGAGGGATGAGGCGCCTGGTCGCGTACACGGCTGGGCGGTGCTCGTCCGTGCCCCACACCTGCGCGACGCGCTGCGCGGCTTCTGCCTCGGCGCCTTCGGCGTGCTCGCGCGCGCGCTCGAGGAGGGCGAGGAGCTTCCGTTCGCGTTCGAGGAGCATGTTTCGCCGGGGCGGCCAGCGCTGTACGAGTACCGGCCGCTCGTCCGGCCGTTCGTCGAGCGCCACGTCGCCGACCTCGCCCGGCGGGACGACGCGCGGGTCGCGCTCGCGGAGCTGCGCCGGGAGCCTCGGGCGACGATCTTCGCGCACGCGCACGCGCACGCGCACGCTCGCGCCGGCGACGAGGACGAGGCGCTGCTCGCGAGCGTGCTCGTCCCGCTCCTCGTGCAGACGGCCGAGGGCTGCGGCGGCCTCGACTGGGAGGACGTCGCGTTCGACCAGGCCTACGCGCAGCTCGAGCGCGCGCTCTTCGGGCGCGCCCATCGTTACACCGCGATCGCGCCGCTGATCGGCCTGGTCGGGGTGGCCGAGCTCGAGCTGAGCAGCTGCATTCGCGTTCGGCCGGCCGTCGCCGACGAGCTGGCGACCGCCTGGCCGGAGGCGCGCGGCCTCCTTCCGCCCGCGTTCGGGCGCGAGCCCGACCGCGTTTCCGTGCTCGAGCTGGTACAGGATCTCGCGGCGGGTGCCGAAGAGGTCCCTGACGCGCCCGGCGAGCTGGCCGACGCGGTCACGGCGATCCGGCTTGCGACCGCGGGCCCCGTCGCCGCGGGCCCGGTGGTCTTCGAGCGGCTGGACGACCGTCCGTACGCGATCCGCCCCGTCGTTCCGATCGCGGGCGCCCAGCCGGCCGGCGAGCCGACGCGCCTCGACCGCTTCCGCGGGCGGCTGGCAGCCGACCTGCTCGCCCGCCTCGCGGCGACCGACGACGACCCGGAGGTCGGCGAGGCGCTCGACCGCTGGGAGCTGTCGCTCTTCCAGGCGGAGCCGTTTCGCTCCGAGCAGCTGCGGGAGGCGCTCGCCGCGCTGCTCGCCGGACACGACGGGCTCTGGGCCGGGGCGATGCGTGCGGCGGTGCTGCTCGGCTCGCAGGAGGGCGAGCGGGAGGAGTTGTTCGCGAGCCTTCGCGCGCTTGCGGGGGGTGCGGAGGCGGATGCGGCGGCGGCGGAGGCGCTCAGGCGGGCGCTGGTCGAGGCGCTCCTGCACGACGAGCGCACCGAGCTGCTGGCGAGCCTGGACGACGCGCTCCTCGGCGTCCGGCCCGCGCCGGACGGGTACTACACGCGCCTGGCGACCGCGAGGACACAGAGTCGGCACGAACGCGTCCCTCTCCTGCGCGCGGTCGACGACTAGCGTCCGCCTCGTGGACGAGGCGCGGGCGGTGCTGGAGCGGCTGCGACGGATCGAGCTCCTCGAGCGCGAGGGCGCGACCGCGCCGCACCTGCTCGCCGAGGTGCGCGCGCTGCTGGTCGAGGCGGAGGCGTGGGTGCGCGCCGAGCCCGGCGGAACGGCGCGCGCCGAGGAGGCGCTCGACGACTGTCGGCGGGCGCTCGATCGGGCGCCGGTCGGCGCCAGGGCCTAGGCGGCGCCGCGCCGGGCGGTCCCTACCGGCTAGGCGAGCTCGCGGCGCAGCACGGACGCCGCCGCGTGCAGCGCGATCCGCGTCTCCTCGAGCGTCGGCTCGCGGGTCGTCACGCGCTGCAGGCCGAGACCCGGAAGCAGGAGCGTCCGCGCGAGCCGCCGGCCGGAGCCCTCGATCGCGAGCCAGAGCTCCATCGTGACGGCGAGCGTCAGTCCCGCAAGCAGCACCGGCGTGTAGGGCGCGAACGGGAGCGGCCAGGCGAGCTCGGCGATCGCGGCGACGGGCAGGACGAGGACGGCGAAGTTCGTGCCGCAGCGGAGCGCGAAGCGGGTCGGCCGCGCCGTCCCCTCCCATGTCGCGCGCAGCCGCCGCTCCTCCACGGCCGCGATCGCGCGGTGCTCGGCGCCGTGCAGGCGGAGCGTCCGTCCCCGCATCAGCCAGCCGAGCAGGGCGGTGGCGATGACGACGC
The DNA here is from genome assembly GCA_014534345.1 of Thermoleophilia bacterium. Lineage (GTDB taxonomy): Bacteria > Actinomycetota > Thermoleophilia > Gaiellales > Gaiellaceae > JACVRR01. The sequence continues at coordinate 34,800 of JACVRR010000008.1, forward strand.
CCGCGACCACCTCGGCCCAGTGCGGGAGCGCGAAGAACGCGAACGGCGCGAGGAGCGCGCACACGAGGAGGAGCCGCTCGCGCCGGCCCGCGACGCCGCGCCCGCGGAACAGCGGCGACATCGCCGCACCGAGCCGCACCAGACCGCGGACGAGCGGGATGCCGCGGACGAGCGACGGCTGGTTCGGCGTCGCGCCTTCGTAGAGGCGGCCGTCGGTCGTCGCGAACGCCCAGAAGCGGGAGCTTGCGATCACGACCCCGTTCGGCCGAGCCATCCCGCCCAGACGGGGGAGCTTCGGCTCGGCGTCCGCGCGGGCGAGCAGGGCGTCGGTCCCCGGCATCCGCGCAGGATGCCCGAGCGGAGGGCCGCCCGGCAAGCGCCGGGCGGCCTATCTTGACGGGCTCTCGGTCCTACTTACCAGCGCCCGCGGGTGAAGAACCCGAGGAGCGCGAGAACCAAGATCACGATCAGGATGATCCACAGGATGCTCACGCGTTGGTCCCCTTTTCAGTCGAGGTCAATGTCCAGATAACGAACGAGCCGTGGAAATGGGTGCGGGTGGGCAGCCGCCGCGGGCCGCGCCCGGAGCTCGCGCTGCTATTCGCCGCCGGGGAGCGCCTCGACCGCGGCCAGCGCGGCCACCGGCACGGGCCGAAGCGCGCGCGCCACCTCGAGGAAGACGTCCTCGCCGGGGAGCGAGTACTCGAACGTGAAGTCGACGCACCCGTTCAGCTCGATCACCGTGTAGCCGTAGCGCGTGGGGAGGAGGTCGACGCCGAGCAACCCGCCGCCAATCGTGGCCGCGGCCTCGATTGCCGTCGCGCATGCCTCCGCCGGCGGGACGATCGGCAGCCGGCGCCCGCCGAGCGCGATGTTCGTCCGCCACTCGCCCGGCGCCGACACGCGCTGGATCGCGCCGACGACCTGACCCCGCGCGACGAGGATGCGCAGGTCGTAGCCGAGCGGCGGAACGAGCTCCTGGACGAGCGCGCCCTGGCGCCGGAACCACGGACGGCTCGAGAACTCGGCGATCGTCGCCGCGAGCTCGCACTCGTCGTGGCAGCGGACGACGTCGCGTCCCCAGCTGCCGAAGCGCGGCTTCACCACCACGGGGTAGTCGAGCGGCGTCAGAAGCCCCTCGTCGCCGACGTGCGCCGTCCGCGGGTGGGGGACGCCGGCCGTCCGCAGCTTGATCGCCGTCGCGAGCTTGTCGTGGGCGGTCAGGATCGCGCCGGCCGGGTTGACGACCTGGACGCCGCGCCGGGCGAGCGCCTCGAGGTCGCGCAGTCCCGGCTCGATGCCGTCGAGCGTGGGAAGGACGTCCAGGCGCGCGAGGACCGTGTCGCCTTGCCTCGCGCGGCGGACGGCATCCTCGAGCGGGAGGAGCGACGCGGTCGGGTCGACGGCGCGGAAGGCGTCGAGGAGCGCGACGTTCGTCGGGGTCAGTCGTCCGGCGAGGAGGAGAGCCACGGAGACGATGATCGCGAGGCCCGTTCAATGTCGGATCCCGATTATCTCAAGCTTTCTTCACACCTCGGAGGCGTGGCGGGGGCGTCGGCCATACTGGGAGGGAGGGTGCGCTACGGCATCGGGATGCGGTACTGGCTGGCGATCGCGTTCGGCGCGATCACGGCCGTGACCGCGGTCGGCGTCGCCCAGATCCTCTCGGGGCGAACCGAGCAGGCCTTCCGCGAGCACGCGGAGGAGATCGCGCTCGGGAACGCGTTCTTCGCCGCGCGCCGGCTGCCGCCACTCGACGGCGACAGGCAGGGGTTGCGGCGCGCGGTGAACCGGATCGCGACCGAGCGGCGGCTCGCCCTGTTCGTGTTCGACAGCGGCGGGAACCTGCTCACGCCCGAGCGGTCGGCGCAGGTCGAGCTCGCGTCGATTCCCGAGGAGGGGCAGGCGCGCTACCAGGCGCTGATCGGGCAGGGCCCGGTGGTCAAGTCGTACGGCGAGGGAGGAGCGACCCTGGTGGCGATGCAGCTCGGCCCGCCGACCTACCCCTCGGGCGCGCTCGTTGCGTACGCCCGCCGGCCCGAGTTCGCGGCCGGGCTCGGGATTGCGCGCGAGAAGACCACGCAGGCCGCGATCCTGGCCGCGATTCTCGGCGGCGTCGCCGGCCTGCTCGTCGCGGCGCTGATCACCGCGCGGCTGCGCGGAATCGCGTCCGCGGCGGCGGCGATCGAGAGCGGCGACTTCGAGCGCGCGCTCCGGCCGCGGTTCGGCGACGAGCTCGGCGCGCTGGCGGAGATCATCGACCGGATGCGCGTCCGCCTGCGCGACTCGTTCTCCGTCCTCGAGTCCGAGCGCGACCGGCTGCATCGCCTGCTCGAGCGCCTGCACGAGGGGGTGCTGACGGTCGACGCGTCGCTGCGCGTGGAGTACGCGAACACGTCCGCGCGGCAGCTGCTCGAGCTCGAGGGGGACGAGCTGCCCGACCCGTGGGCTGCGCTCTCGCTGCGCGCGCTCGCGGCGAAGCTGTTCGAGCCGGACGCGACCGCGGTGCACGCGCGCGTCGCGCCCGACGCCGAGCACGCGTACTCGGTCGTCGGGATCCCTGCCGGGGCGGAGGGCAGCGCCGCCGTTCTCGTCTTGACCGACATCTCCGAGCGCGAGCGCCGAGAGCGCGTTCAGCGCGAGTTCGTGGCGAACGCGGCGCACGAGCTGCGGACGCCGCTCTCCGTGATCAGCGGCGCCGTCGAGGTCCTCCAGAGCGGAGCGAAGGAGATCCCCGACGAGCGCGACCGTTTCCTCGAGCACATCGAACGGGAGTCGGCGCGCCTCGGCCGGCTGGCGCGCGCGCTGCTCGTCCTCGCCCGGGCGCAGACGCGCGCCGAGACGCTCCGGCTCGAGCCGGTCGAGCTTCGCCCGCTGCTCGAGCAGGCAGCCGAGGAGGCGCGGCCGCGCGTGGACGTCCCGGTCCGTGTCTCCTGCCCACCCCACCTGGCTGTCGCTGCGCAGCCGCAGCTGACCGAGCAGATCGTCTCGAACCTGGTCGACAACGCGGCCAAGCACACGCGCAGGGGCGAGATCGCGCTGCGCGCCCGGCCGCTGAACGGCGGGGTGGCGATCGAGGTCGCCGACACGGGCGAGGGCATCCCGGCCGAGGAGCGGGAGGCGATCTTCGAGCGGTTCTACCGCGCCGGCGGCCGCGACCGCGACGGGTTCGGGCTCGGTCTGGCGATCGTGCGCGAGGCGGTGCGCGCGCTCGGCGGCACGGTCGACCTCGAGTCGACGCCGGGCCGCGGGACGACCGTCCGCGTGCTGCTTCCCGCCGCCGAGCAGCGGGCGGCGTAGGGAGCGCCCGCGGTGAGCAAGAGGATCCTGGTCGTCGACGACGAGCCCGGCATCGTCGATCTGGTCAGCTACGGGCTGCGGCGGGAGGGGTACGACGTCGAGTCGGCGTCCGACGGAGAGCGGGCGCTCTCGCGGGCGCGCGAGGACACGTTCGACCTGATCGTGCTCGACGTGATGTTGCCCCGCATGTCGGGGATGGACGTCTGCCGGACGCTCCGTGGCGAGAGCGACGTACCGATCCTGATGCTGACCGCGCGCGACGCCGAGGTCGACACGGTCGTCGGCCTCGAGGTCGGCGCGGACGACTACGTCACCAAGCCGTTCTCGATGGCCGAGCTGACCAGCCGCGTCCGTGCGCTCCTCCGCCGGCGCGAACTCGACCGGGCGGCGGCCGGCGCCGGCGTCGTGCGGGAGGCCGGCGGGATCCGGGTCGACCTCGTCCGCCACGAGGTCACGGTCGACGGCGCGCCGGTGACGCTGACGCCCTCCGAGTACCGCCTGCTCACGCTGCTGATGAACGAGCCCCAGCGGGTGTTCACGCGGAGGCAGATCATGCAGCACCTGTGGGACAGCGCCTGGGTCGCGGACGAGCGCACCTGCGACGCGCACGTCTCCAACCTGCGGCGCAAGCTCGGCTCCGCCGCCGACCGGATCGCGACGGTGCGCGGGGTCGGGTACAAGCTGGCGTAGCGTTCGAGCGGGCGGGTCGGGGTGGTGTCGCCGCCGCCGCCGTACGTGCGTCGAGGCCTGCGGGCGCTCGGGCGCCGGGCGGCGCCCCGTCCGGCACGTCTGCGACGCTCCGTTCGCCGTGACCGTTGACTCCCGGGCCACCGGCCTCCTCCCCGCGGTTGACACGTTAACGGGGAACCGCGCGCACGTGGGAGACCGAAGGGTGCCGAAAGCGTGACGATCGCGCGTCCGGCGGCCGGCAGGACTCCGCTACCGTGAGCCGAAACCGAGGACGGACGATGCGACTCACCGATCTCTTCCCGCCCGCCGCCAACGTGGCCGGGGCCGACGAGGACGCCCGAACGGCGCGCGTGATCGCGTTCGCCAACCAGAAGGGCGGGGTGGCGAAGACGACGACGACGCTGAACCTCGGGGTCGCGCTGCGCGAGCGCGGCCTCCGCGTGCTCGCGGTCGACCTCGACCCGCAGGGCAACCTGACCATGAGCCAGGGCCTGAACCCCGACGAGATCGAGCGCTCGATGTTCGACGTGCTGGTTCACCGTCTCCCGATCCAGGAGGTGATCCACCAAGTCGAGGTCGACCTCGCCGTGTCCTCGATCGATCTCGCGGGCGCGGAGCTCGCGCTCTCGAGCCTCATCGGCCGCGAGCGGGCGCTCGAGCGCGCTCTCGCGCCGGTGCGCGGCGACTACGACTTCGTGCTGATCGACACGCCGCCCTCGCTCGGTCTGCTGACGATCAACGCCCTGGTCGCGGCGGGCGGCGTGATCGTCCCCGTCCAGTGCGAGTACCTGTCGCTGCGCGGCCTCGTCCAGCTCCAGGCGACGCTCGCGATGATCCGCGAGAACCTCAACCCCGAGGTCGACATCATCGGGATCCTGCCGACGATGTTCGACCGCCGGACGATTCACGCGCGCGAGGCGATCGAGATCCTGCGCGAGACGTTCGGCGAGCTCGTCTTCAACACGAGGATCCGCAAGACCATCCGGTACGCGGAGGCGCCCGTCAAGGGCCAGTCCGTGCTCCGCTACGACCCGACGAGCGTGGCCGCGGCGATGTACCGCGACCTCGCCAAGGAGGTGCTCGATGGCGCGAAAGCGCGCCAGCATGCGTGAGGGACCGCTCGCGGAGCTCTTCCGCGCGACGGGGGCCGGCCGCGGCCGCCAGGCAGACGCCGACGAACTCGCCGCCCAGCGAGCCGGGGGCGCGGAGCCGGCGCTCGACATCGACGAGCCCGTGCCCCCGCTGCCACAGCCGGACCCCGAGCCGCTGCCCGAGCCGGGCCCGCCGGCGCCCGGCCCCGACCCCGAGCCGCCGGCGGCGCGGGGGTGGGGCCCGGTGCCCGCGCCCGCCCCGCGGCTGCAGCTCGCGCCGCGTGCCGACGTCGCCGAGTACCTCGCGGCCATCCGCGTCGTCGGGGTGGGCGGCGCCGGGCTGAACGCGATCGACCGGATGATCGACGCCGGGATCGAGCAGGTCGACTTCATCGCGGTGAACACCGACGCGCAGCAGCTCGGCATGAGCGCCGCGGGGACGAAGATCCACATCGGCCGCGATCTGACGCAGGGTCTCGGTTCCGGTGCCGACGCCGAGGTCGGGCGCCGCGCGGCCGAGGAGAGCTACGACGCGATCAGGGCTGCGCTGCGCGGCTCCGACCTCGTGTTCATCGCGGCCGGCGAGGGCGGCGGCACGGGGTCGGGCGCCGCGCCCGTCGTCGCGCGGATCGCGCGCGAGCTGGGCGCGCTGGCGGTCGGGATCGTCACGACGCCGTTCCGCTTCGAGGGCTCGCGCCGCCGGCGGACGGCCGAGGAGGGGCTGGAAGCGCTCCGCGCGGCCTGCGACACGCTGATCGTGATCCCGAACGACCGTCTGCTCGAGGTGCTCGACCGCTCGACCTCGATGGTCGACGCGTTCAGGGTCGCCGACGACATCCTCCGCCAGGGCGTGCAGGGGATCACCGATCTGATCACCCTGCCGGGTCTGATCAACCTCGACTTCGCCGACGTGCGCACGATCATGCGCGACGGAGGGACGGCGCTGATGGGGATCGGCTACTCCTCGGCCGACGAGAACCGGGCGCAGGAGGCCGCCGAGCGCGCGCTCCGCTCGCCGCTCATCGATGCCGAGGTCGTCGCCGCGAAGGGGATCCTCCTCTCCGTCGCCGGCGGCCAGGATCTCTCGCTCCTCGAGGTGCACGAGGCGGCCGAGGTGGTCCGCCAGGCGGCGACGGACGACACGAACATCATCGTCGGAGCGACCGTCGACGAGCGGCTGACCGGGCAAGTGTGGGTGACCGTCGTGGCGACGGGCCTCGGCGGCGGGTCGCGCCGGCGCGAGCTCGCCGAGGCCGGCCAAGAGCGGCTCGAGCCGCCGCGCTTCCTCCGCGACCTGTAGCGCCCTATCATCCGTACCGGGGGCGTCCCCCTGGTGTCGTCCTGGCAGACGGTCCGGGTCGCGGCGCCCCCGTTGCTGTTTACGTTTCCCTTACGTTTGACTCGCGGGTCAGCGGGTAGCCGAGTCGAGTCTGCCAGGACGACCCGGGCCTTCGGCTCGGACAGAAGGGGGTACTCGGCATGCGGAAACTCATCGTCTCGCTCGTCGCCGCGACCGTCATGGCCGCGGCAACCGCGACAGGGGCGAGTGCGCAGAACCAGACCGGCCTCGTCAACGTCAACGTGTCCGGGAACACGATCCAGCTCCCGGTTGCGCTGGCGGCGAACGTCTGCGACGTGACGGTCGCCGTGCTCGTCGCCGACCTCCGCGACGACGGCAACGC
>JACVRR010000119.1 GCA_014534345.1 Thermoleophilia bacterium
GCTCTCGTTGCGGTTCGTCATCGGGTCGAGGCCGAGCTCGTCGCAGCGCTCCTCCGTGAGGCAGAGGCAGATCAGCCCGCGCGCGTGCTTGCTCATGAAGTTGATTGCCTCGGGCGTCGCGAACTGGGCCGCGATGGTCAGGTCACCCTCGTTCTCGCGGTCCTCGTCGTCGACCACGACCACGAACCTGCCCTGCCGGATCTCCTCGATCGCCTCCTCGACGGCGGCGAAGGGCGTCGTCGGCGAGCTGGCGGCCGCGCGCTGCATCGCGCGGATCGTAACCGTGCGTCGGCCGGCGCCGACGCGAGGGTGTCAGCGTGCGAGCAGCCGCTCGACGTACTTCGCGAGCACGTCGACCTCGAGGTTGACCTCGTCGCCAGGCGCGAGCGAGCCGAGCGTCGTCGCCTCCAGCGTGTGCGGGACGAGGGCGACGGCGAAGGCGCCCTTCGCGACCGCGGCCACGGTCAGCGAGACCCCGTCGACGGCGACGGAGCCCTTCTCCACGAGGTAGCGCGCGATCGCGGCCGGCGCCTCGACCCATGCCCGGCGGCCGCGGTCCTCGGGCACGAGCGAGCGGACGCGGCCGACGCCGTCGACGTGCCCCTGGACGTAGTGCCCGCCGAGCGGGTCGCCCGCCCGCAGCGCGGGCTCCACGTTCACCTCGGCGCGGAACGGCTTCGCGCGCGCGAGCGTCTCGGGGACGACGTCGAACGCGAGCGTCCCGTCGCGCGCGTCGACGACGGTCAGGCAGACGCCGTCGAGCGCGACCGAGTCGCCGACGTCGGCGCCCACGGACGTCTCCACGACGAGCCGGCCCCCGTTGAACGACGCGACGCGTCCGCGCTCTCGCACGATGCCGGTGAACACGCTCGTGAACGCTACGCGTCTGCGAGCATCGGCCGCCGTGCTCGTCGGCTCGATGAACCATCCGGGGCGGCCCCTCGAGGCGGAGCTGGAGCGGATCGCCGCGGCGGGGTTCGAATTCGTCGATCTCACGCTCGAGCCGCCGTGCGCCTGGCCGGTCGAGGGCGCGTGGATCGGCGAGCGCCTGCAGGCGCTCGGGCTCCGCGCGGTCGGCCACACGGCGCCCTACCTGCCGATCGCCTCGCCGTTCCCCGAGCTGCAGTCGGGTGCGCACGCGTCGCTCGTCGCCGCCTTCGACGTCTTCGCCGCCGCAGGCATCAGGCTCGTCAACGTCCACCCGGACGCCCTCCCTCCGCTCGTGCCGCGCGCCGAGCTCCGCGAGCGGAACGCGGAGGCAGTCGCACGGCTGGCCGAGGCGGCGCGCGAGCGCGGCCTGCGCCTGATGGTCGAGAACCTGGGCTCGTTCGGCACCGTCGAGGACCTCGGCCCGCTGTTCGCCGCGGCGCCGGAGGTTGGGTTCCACCTCGACGTGGGCCACGCGCATCTCGCCTACGGCGCCGCCGCGAACCCCGCCGGCGACCTGCTAGCGGCGTTCGCCGACCGGCTCGCGCACGTCCACGTGTCGGACAACCCCGGCGATCGAGACCTCCACCTCCCGCTCGGCGCCGCCGCCGTCGACTGGCCGGTCGTCGCGCGAGCGCTCCGGGACGCCGGCTGGGACGGAACCGTCACCCTCGAGGTCGTCTCGAAGCGGCGCGAGTACCTCGAGGTCTCGCGGCGCCTGTGGCTGGAGTGGTGGGCCGCGGCGGATCAGGGCTCGTTGACGTAGGCGGTCAGGAGGACGTCGTCGCCGACCGCTCGCTCCTCGAGCCGGCGCAGCGGCAGCGGCCGCGCCAGGTCGCCGAGGAGCCGCGGCCCCGATCCGGCGAGCGTCGGCGCGATGAAGACGAGCAGCTTGTCGATGAGGTCGGCGTCGAGGAAGGCGGTCGCGAGCGTCGCGCCGCCCTCGAGCAGGAGCGACTGCACGCTCTCCGCGGCGAGGCGTCGCAGCGCGTCGGGCAGCGGGGCCGAGACGAGCTCGAGGTCGAAGTCGGGCGGGAGCGGTCCGCGCCCGAATACGAGCCGCCGCGGCTGGCGCGCGGCGCCGACCCCGCGAGCGGTGAGCCGGGGGCGGTCGGCGCGGAAGGTCCCCATCCCGACCGCGACCGCGTCGGCCTGCGCGCGGAGCTCGTGGACGAGGCGGCGGCTCTCCTCGCCCGAGACCCAGCGCGAGCCGGGAACGGTCGTGCGGCCGTCGAGGGTGGTCGCGACCTTGTAGGTCACGAACGGCCGGCCGCGAGCAGACCACGTCCGCCACGCCTCGTTCTGGCGGCGCGCCTCGAAGCGGTCGGCGACCTCGACCTCGATCCCCGCGGCGCGGAGGCGCTCGATCCCCTGCCGCCCCGGCGTCGGGTCGCGGGCGCCGACGACGACGCGGCGGACGCCGGCTGCGACGACCGCGTCCGTGCACGGCGGCGTCGCGCCGTGGTGGTCGCACGGCTCGAGCGTCACGTGGAGCGTCGCGCCCCTCGCCCGCTCGCCGGCGGCCGCGAGCGCGACGCTCTCGGCATGTGGACCGCCCTTCCGCTCGTGCCAGCCCTCGCCGACGACCTCCCCGTCGCGCTCGAGGACCGCGCCCACGCCGGGGTTGGGATACGTCGCCCCGCGTCCCCGCTCGGCCAGCTCGAGCGCGCGGTCGAGTAGGTCAGGCAACGGCGGAGGCGAGCGCGCGGTAGCCGGCGGCAGGGTCGCCGCCGCCGAAGATCGCGCTCGCCGCGACCAGCAGGTCGGCGCCCGCCTGCCGCAGCGCGCCGACGTTCTCGGCCCCCACCCCGCCGTCGACCTGCAGGCGCACGCGGTCGGGCAGGAGCTCACGCAGCCGCGCGGCGCGCTCGACGGACGCGGCGATGAAGCGCTGCCCGGAATAGCCCGGGTGCACGCTCATGCAGAGGACGAGGTCGAGCTCGCCGGCCCGCGGTAGGACGCGCTCGAGCGGCGTGTCGGGGTTGAGCGCGAGCCCGAAGCCCAGTCCCCGGCTTCGCGCCAGCGCCCGCGCGGGCTCCCAGTCGACCTCGACGTGGACGGTCACGCTGTCCGCACCCGCCTCGGCGAACTGCGGGACGTGGCGAGCCGGGTTCTCGACCATCAGGTGGCAGTCGACGAGACCGCCCTGGGCGCGCACCCGGGGGGCGACGGCGCGGAGCACGATCGGCCCCATCGTGACCGGCTCGACGAAGTGGCCGTCGCCCACGTCCCAGTGGAAGACCCGGGCGCCGGTGTCGAGGAGCACGTCGACCTCCTCGCCCAGGCGGGCGAAGTCGGCCGCGTACAGCGACGGCTCGACCTCGACCTCCCGAACGTGCTCGCGCCAGTCCATCGCGCCGATGTTACGACCCGGGCGGGCGGACCGGCGGCGCGCCTCTACCGTTCCGGCCGTGCGGACGCTGCTCGCGGTGGGGGTGGTCGCGGCGATCGTCGCGGGCTTCAGCCTGTTCACCATCCTCCTCCCGCGCTGGCGGACCGGGGAGGAGAAGACGCCGCTCGTGCGCGGCGTGGTCGTCGCAGCGCCCGGGCAGCGGGCGACGGGGCCGGTCGTGTTCCATGTCTCCCTCTTCAGCGGCCGGCCACAGCGCGTCCCGCCCGGCGACGCGCTCGTGGACGACGACGCCCCCGCGCCCGAGTTCGGGCGGGGCCAGGGACGTCGCTCGTACCGGTTCCAGCTCGCCGCTGGGCCGGCCGACGGGCCGACCTTCTTCGTGCGCGCGGCGATCGAGCTCACGACATTCGAGGAGTTCTGCGCCGACGCGGTGCTGCCGCCCGTCCGTCTGGTGGACGACGAGTGGGTCGCGACGCGGACCGGGCGTCCGCTGCGACCGCTCCGGCTGGAGCCCACGCGGCCCTGCCGCTAGTCCGCGCCGCGGCCCTGGGCTGCGGAGCCACGTCCCGGTGCCCGGCAGTCGGGAGGTGTGCCCAGGCGGAGAGTGTCCCTCGAGGCCGTGGCCGGTGCCTGGCACCGGACGTGTCGGACGGAGCCGCCCGCGGCCGGAGGACGAGAGGTCACGCGGCCCGCAGCCGCGCGACGAAGAACCCCGACGTCCGGTGGACGTCGGGGAGTGTGAGCAGGAACTCGGGCCGGCGCGGGTGGCGGAAGCGCGGCCATTCGTTGCCCAGCGAGACGTCGACGGGGAGCTCCGACGCGTCGACGACCTCCTCCGATTCGTCGCGGTTGAGCGTGCACACCGCGTAGACGACCACGCCGCCCGGGCGCACGCGCCCGGCCGCCGCCCGCAGCAGATCCAGCTGCAGCTCCGGAAGCGGCCGCGCCCGCCAGCGGAGGTCGGGGCGGACGTTGAGTACCCCGAGCCCCGAGCAGGGCGCATCGACCAGCGCGCGGTCGAAGCCCGTCAGCTCGGACGGAAGCGCGCGCGCGTCGGCGCTCACGACCCGGACGTTCTCGGCGCCCGCCCGGCCCACGTTCTCCGCCAGCTCCCGCGCCCGCCCCGCGTGCAGCTCGACGGCGACGACCTCGTGCGCGCCCTCTGCCAGCTGCAGGGTCTTCGCGCCGGGCGCGGCGCACGCGTCGAGCACGCGATCGCCCGCGACGGCACCGACGGCGAGGCCGGCGAGCTGCGAGCCGGCGCTCTGCGGGAAGAGGTGGCCGGCCTCCAGGGCCGCCTGGTCCACGCGCGCGACCTCGACCGCGCCCGGCACGTCGGGATGCGGTTCGCCCGCGACGCGACCCGCACCGCGCGGCGTCGTGCGCACGACCGTCGGCGGCGCCTCGTTCTCGGCGCGCATCAGCGCGAGCGCGCCCTCCGGGCCGAAGTCCCGCCACCACGTCTCGGCAACCCAGTCGGGATACGAGTGCCTCAGCGCCGCAGCCGCGGCGTCGCCTTCCGGCAGCGCGGCGATCAGCGGCCGGATCCTGTCTCCGACGCGGCGGAGGACGGCGTTTGCGAACGCGACCGCCCGCGTCAGCCCGGCGCCACGGACGAGCTCGACGGACTCGTTCACGGCGGCGTAGCGCGGCACGCCCTCGACCCAGCCGAGCTGGTAGGCGCCGAGCCTGAGCGCCGCGCGCACGGGCCGGTCGAGCCGCGCAACGGGCCGGCGACCCAGCGTCTCGAGCGCATGGTCGATCGTCCGGACGCGCTGCACGGTTCCGTATGCGAGCCGCTGCGCGAGCGCCCGGTCCCGCTCGTCGAGCCCGTTCGCAGCCGTCGCGAAGGCGCGGTCGGCGTACGCGCCGTGTTCGAAGACGCGCAGCACCACCTCGTACGCGGCGCGCCGCGCGGGGGCCACCGTCACGGCAGCTCGACGCGCCGGCCGACGCCCGGGCGACCGTCGCGCGCGTCGGCCGGCGAGTGGCGTGCGAGGTTCGGGAGCGGCGCCGGGACCGCGTCGGCGTCGCTGGACTCGACGCCACCGCCGAGCGGTCCGAAACGCCGCCCGCCGGAGTTCTGACGGGTGAGGGGCACCCGCCCGCGCTCGTCGAACCCCCACGCCGCGGCGGCCCGGGGCACCGCGCTCATCGGACGCCACGCAGGAACTCGTCGTACGTCATCCGCCGGCGGCCGGCCGGCTGGACCTCGAGCGGCTCGACACGACCGTCGGCGACGCGCGCGCGCCAGACGGTCACGTCCCGCCCGTCGAGCTCGGCCCGCGCACCGATGTGCGGGGAGAGCGCCCGCACGCGGTTGACGATGGCCTCGGGAGGGCGCGACCAGTCGAGCCGGCGGTCGTCGGGCCCGATCTTGTGCGCGTACGTGACCCCCTCCTCCGGCTGCGGCCGGAACGTCGGCCGTGGCAGGACCTCGGCGAGCAGCTCGGCCGCAACCTCGCCGGCGCGCCGGTACACCGCACCCGCGTCGTCCTCTGGCCCGATCGGGAACGCGCGCTGAGCCGCGATCGGGCCGGCGTCGAGCTCGCGGACGAGCTTGATGATCGTCACGCCCGTGTCGCGGTCGCCGGCCATGATCGCGCGCTCCACCGGCGCCGCGCCGCGCCAGCGCGGGAGCAGCGATGGGTGGACGTTGAGCCAGAGATGGCGCTCGAGCAGCGCGTCCGGGACGAGGGCCCCGTAGGCCGCGAGGACGATCACGTCCGCGTCCAGCTCGAGCGACCCGTCGAGCCGCTCCGGCTGCAGCACGGGGATCCCGAGCCGGTCCGCGACCTCCTTCGCCGGCGGCGCCCCGAGCTTCCGCCCCCGTCCCCGCGGCCGGTCGGGCCGCGTGAGCAGGAACGCGACCTCGTGCTCCCGCGCGAGCCGCTCGAGCACGTCCGCCCCGAGCGGCGCCGTCGCCGCGATTCCGATCCGTCCCACCCGCCAAGGATTGCAACGCGCGGGGAGACGCGCGGTGCGGGTAGCTGACACCCTCGGGCGACGGGAGTGCCGGGCGAGCGACGACCCGACGCGCCGGCAGCGCGCGCGGCGGCACGCGACGCGCGAGGGGGCCGCGGTCGCCGTGTGTCCCCGCAACCGTGTCCGGGTGTCCGGCACCCGGACATGGCCCTTCGAGCCAGGCCCCGCGACAGGCGGAAACCGGCGTGGTTGCGAGCCTCGTGGGATCGATCCATGTACTTCCGTCACACTCCCGTCACACCTTCGTGACGGTGTCCTGACACCGGGTCAGGTCGCGAAGAGCCGCGTCGGCCGGAGCCAGGGGAATCGGCGGACGGCCGGCCGGAATGCGGGGCGAGGAACGCGCCCCCCACTCCGGCCGTGCGCGAGGCGTCGAGATCTCCGCGAGGCGTTGCTGGCCTGCGCCCGGCCTCCGCCGCGCAGGCCTGCCGGGCGAAGGTGCCGTGCGACGGGAGGCGTCCGTTGCGCGAAGCCCGACCTGCTCGGGCGAGAGCGCACGTAGGCGTTTCTTCCACCGCAAGGGCAGAAGGAGCGGCCGACGGGGAACCCGTGCGTTCCCCCGTGCTCGCAAGGGGGGTTCGTGGGGGGAGCCTGCTCCCCCGCGCTCAAAGGCGCGGCCGCAGGACTGCAAGCGCCTCGCGGCGGGCCTCGGGCGTCGTCCGGTCGAGGATCAGCACGCCGTCCAGGTGGTCGAGCTCGTGCTGCGCGACGCGCGCCGCGAGACCCTCGAGCGCGAGCACGAGCCGCTCGCCGCGCACGTCGTGGGCCTCCAGCGTGACCCCGACCGCGCGCTCGACCGGGAGCAGGACGCCCTGGAGCGAGAGGCACCCCTCGTCGTCCACCGCCGTCTCCTCGCTGCGCTCGAGCACGCGCGGGTTGACGACCGCGACCGGCTCGCCGTCCTCCCCGCCCGAGTGGATCACGGCCATGCGGCGCAGGATCCCGATCTGGTTGGCCGCCAGCCCGACGCCGTTCGCCTCGTGCATCAGCAGGCGCATCCGCTCCGCGAGGCGAGCGAGCTCCTCGTCGAACTCGCTCACGTCGTTCGCGCGCAGCTTCAGCGCCGGGTCGCCGTACTGGCGGATCTGCAGCAGCGCGGCGCGGCGCCGCGCCTCGCGCTCGGGGTCGAGCGCCTGCTCGCGGACCTCCCCTGCCACCTCGCCGGCCACGCGGCCATCGTAACGGCGCCCCTCGCCGCGCCCCGCTCGTGCGCGCGGCGGCGCTACACGCTCTGCGGGTCGACGTCGACGACGGCGGTGAGCCCGGCCCGCCGGAACGCGGGCGCGGCCGCGGCGAGCAGGCGACCGGCGCGCCCGGCGAGCGCGCGCGGCCGGTCGGTCTTCCCGAGCAGCTGCGCCCGGTAGCGGCCGCGCAGACGGACGAGTGGCGCGGGGCCGAGGAGGTCGGCCGGCACGCCGTCGAGGCGGGCCCGCAGCTCGGCCAGAGCGTGCAGCGGCGTCTCGGGATCGGGCCCGGCGACGACGATTCTCACCAGCCGCCGGAAGGGCGGGTACCCGAGCTCGCGCCGGCGCTCGAGCTCGTCCGCGAGGAAGCCGGCGACGTCGTGGCGGGCGGCGTGGACGACGGCGCGGGCGTCGGGCTGGAAGGTCTGGACGAGCACGCGCCCGGGGGCGTCGCGACCCGAGCGGCCGGCGAGCTGGGTCAGCAGCTGGAACGTGCGCTCCTCGGCGCGGAAGTCGGGGAGCGCGAGGCCGGTATCGGCGTCGACAACGGCGGCGAGCGCGACGCCCGCGAAGTGGTGGCCTTTCGCGACCATCTGCGTCCCTACCAGGACGTCGCGCTCCGCGGCGGCGAACC
>JACVRR010000150.1 GCA_014534345.1 Thermoleophilia bacterium
GAACGTGATCGGTGCCCTCTCCGGCCCGGGGTCGCGGCTCTTCCGTTCGGTCTACAAGACGTACCGGGCGGCGTTTCCGACCGTGCTCGTGCACCCTGTCGTCGAGCCCGGCCGCGGCGCGCCCGCCGCGTACCGGAACCTCATCGTTGTCGCGACCGACGCGGCGGCGCCGGACCGTACCTTCCTCGCTGAGCGGTGGGAGGAGGTCCGCCGGCGGGTTCCTAGCGCCCCCGATCTCGGCCGCGCGATCCGCGACCGCTACGACGCGCCGATCCCCACGGGGGACGTGCCGGTCCTCACGGACGACTACGCGCCGACGGACGCGTTGCTCCTGCTCTTCCAGTAGGCCGCGTTGCCCTTTCGCGCGACCGCCGCCGCGGCTCTACGCGACCCGTCCGTCAACGAGCTCGACGACTCGGTCGAACGACGGCGCTAGCTCCGCGTTGTGAATCGCGACGAGGCAACTCGTGCCCGCGGCCGCGGCGGCACGCAGGGCGCCGAGGACGAGCCCCTCGGATGCCGCGTCCTGGTGACTCGTCGGCTCGTCGGCAAGGAGGACGCGTGGCGCGAGGACGAGCGCGCGCGCGAGCGCAGCGCGCTGCTGCTGGCCAATGGACGCCTCGGCCGGGACCCGGTCGGCGAGCTCGTCGAGAGCGAGCGCCGTCAGGAGCGCGCCGGCGCGCTCTGAGGCCTCAGGCCCGACACCGGCGAGGCGCGCCGGGTACTCCACGTTCTCGCGCACCGTCAGCTCCTCCAGGAGCCCGAGACGCTGGGGGGCGACGGCGAGCTCGCGCCACGAAGGCTCGCCGTCGGCCCCGCCGGGTCGGTCGATCGTCCCCGCGCCGGGCCGTTCCCAGCCGGCGAGGAGGGCGAGGAGCGTCGACTTGCCCGAGCCGGAACGGCCCAGGAGCGCGACCAGCTCGCCGCCGCGGAGCTCGACGTCGACCCCGCGGAGCGCCTCGATCCGCTCGGCGCCGCGCAGGTACGCCTTGCGGAGATCCTGCGCGCGCAGGACCGCCGACGAGGCGCTGCGGCGCGGCGCCGCCACCGGAGCCGGCCGCGCGCGGGCGGTTTCGTCCGCGACCCGCCCGTGCTCGAGGACGACAGTCTCGTCCGCGATCGCCCGCACCTCGGGGTCGTGGGTCGCGAGTACGAGCGCGACGCCGTGCTCCGTCAGCCGCCTCGCCACGGCGAGCACCGACGCCGAGGACTCCTCGTCCAGCTCGGCCGTCGGCTCGTCGGCGACGACCAGCTCGGCTCCGGAGGCGACCGCGAGAGCGAAGGCCGCGCGCTGCTGCTCGCCCCCGGAGAGCTCGCGCGGCAGCCGGTCGCGCCTGGCCGTCAGCCCGACGGCAGCGACGACGGCGTCCACGTCGACGTCCGCGTGCTCGCTTCGGCGGAGCGACAGGCGTAGGTGCTCGGCGAGCGTGAGGTAGGAGACGAAGTTGTCCGACGGACGCTGGAACACGTACCCCACCGCGGAGCGGCGCAGGGCGCGCACCGCCTTCGGCGGCACGAGCGCGAGGTCGCTGCGGCGGACGAGCACCCGACCCGCGGTCGGGAAGTCGAGGCCGGCGAGGAGGCGGAGGAGCGTCGACTTGCCGCTCCCGGAGGCGCCGACGACGGCCGTCACGGTCGCGGTGCGAAACGACGCGTCGACGCCGCGAAGGGCGTGGACGCGGCCGCTTCCCGTCACGTACGTCTTCGTGACGGCCTCCACCGAGGCCGCGACGTCACTCGTCGGCACGGAGCACCTTGGCGAGGTTCGCGCGCCGGACGAGCGCGTGTCCGGCAGCGCCGGCCGCTGCCGCCGTGAGGAGAGCGGTCGCCGCGGCCGCGGCGGCGAACGGCCAGGGGGCCCGGAAGAGCGGGCCCGACGGCAGACGGACGGGAGCGTCCAGCTCGGGGAGAACGAGCCGCGCCGCGGCGAGCGCGAGCAGGCTCCCGAGCGCCGTCCCGGCGACGAGCATCCAGGCGAGCTCGAGCCCGTTCGCGAGCCGGTGCGTCCCTGCCGAGAGCCCCATCCGCCGCGCGAGGGCGAACGAGACGACGCGCGCGCGGTGCCGCGCCTGCGCGTAGAGGAGCGTCCCGACGAGCGCTGCGAGCGCCGCGGCGAGCCCGAGCGCGCCGAGGAAGCGGAACGTCTGCGTCACGGATCGGATCGCCGGGTTCGCGCGGACCTCGTCGGCGGTGACGACGGGAAACGGGCGCACCGTCGTCGCCTCGAGCGCGGCGATCACCCGGCGCGCGTCGCCGCGCGCCCACACCTGTGTCTCACCGCGGCCGGCTGAGACGGGATCCGGCGTCCCCGCCTGCTCGACGGCACGCGCGAGCGCGCGGCGGTCCGCGACGACGAGCGGGCGGTCGAGCGACATTCCCGGGAAGGCCTCCGCCTCGCCGGTGCGGCGGATCCGGAGCTCGGTCCCCTGAAGGTCGAGGAGATCCCCGGCCGGCACGTTGCCGGCTGCCACGACTGAGAGCCGGCCGGACGCGGTCGTCTTGAGTCCCGAAAGCAGGTCGCCGAGCGGGCGGTCGGACCAGCTCCCATCCCAGTAGACCGTCTCGGCGAGCGACTCCGGCTCGATCGCGAGCACGTCGACCGAGACGTTCCCGATCGCCGCACCCTCCAGCTTCGTCACGATCGTGGCCGGAAACGGGAAGCCGCGCGGAATCTCGCGATTCGCGCTCGTGAACCCCTGCACGTCGCTCCCGACGAAGAGCCTCGCCTTCGCGTCGGTCGTCGCCTCGAGCGAGCGAACCACGGCGCGCGCGTAGACAGCGGTGCCGGCCGCGAGCGCGCAGGCGGTGACGAGGATGGCGACGAGCTCCCCGCCGGCGGCCAAGCGGCGGATGGCGAGGAAGAGCGCGCCCCAGCCGAGGTCGACGGCGCGCAGGAGCGCGAGCAGCCGGCTGAGTAGGCGCGCGGCGATCCCGGCGCCGCCGGCGATGAAGAGGAGCGGGAAGGCGAGCACGGGCCAGCTCGGCCGGGCCGTGTCGCCCGCAGCAGCGTCCAGGCCGCCGTTCGTTCGGACGCGCCAGAGCGCGTACCCTGCCGCGGCGAGGACCGCGGTCTCCCACGGAACCCGCCGGAGGAGGCCCGGCCGCGGACTCGGGCGGCGGGGGAGCGCGCGCATGAAGAAGCCGGCCGCCACGAGGCCGACGAGCGCGACGGCGGCGGGCAACGCGACGGCGGCCGTCCCGGCCGCCTCCCGGACCGCGCCGGCTGCGAGCGGCCCCGGTCCCAGGACGGTCACGACGACGACGGCCACGCCCAGCCCCGTGGCGGCGCCGGCGACGGCCGGAAGCGCCGCCTCGAGCGCCATGCGCGTACCGATCGAGCCGGGGCCGAACCCGTGCGCGACGAGGAACCCGGTCTCGACCGAGCGGCCGGCGAGGGCGAACGCAGCGCTCGTCGTCAGCACGGCGAGCGCGACGAGCACGGCGGCGAGCGAGACGAGGTCGATCGGCCCCCGGAGCGAGGCGACCGTCGCGCGCGTCGTCTCGATCGCCGACGGGAGTTGCGACGCGTACTCGATCCGCTCACCGAAGAGGCCGGTCGGGCAGCCCGCGCAGCGAAGCGCCCGGGCGACGGCCGACTGGGAATCCTGCGTGGCCGCGTGGAAACGCTCCAGGGCCGCACCTACCGGCTCGGCGTCCTCAAGCGTAAGCCGCGTCGTCGCGAGCGGCCAGTCGCGGCGGACGTCGACGAACTCGCCGCGCAGCCGCTCCGAAAGGGAAACGACGAGGTTCGCGTCGGCGAGGACGAAGGTCGGCGGCGGGCCGGCGTCCGGATTGCGGACGTAGATGAGGCCGGCGAGCGTGCGCCAGTACGCCGTCGGCGCCTCCTTCCAGAGCGCCCGGTAGATCCCGTCGACATTGGTGCGCACGGGCGCGTTGCGGTACCGGAGGAAGACCTGGTCGCCTGGCCGCAGACCGAGGCCGCGCGCGGCGTCGTCGGCGAGCCAGACGCCCTCGCCAGTGTGCCCCGCGATCGGCGTCACGTGCGCGAGCGCGCCCTCCCGGGCGACGAGCCGGACGGGCCGCACGGCCGCGAGCGTCGGCGTCGCCGACGGCGAGACGACGGGGCCGACCACCGACGTGACCGACGGCCGCAGGGTCGGCACGTCCGCAAGCGCCTCGTCGAGCGCCGCGGTCGTCCGCTCGATTCGCGCCCGCACGTCGTCGCCCCCCGGCTTTTCGAGCGAGATCGACCCCTGGAGGAGCGAGACACCGGCACCGTAGACGGTGTAGCCGTCGAGCTCGTCCTCGAGGGCCGCGTTCGCGGTCGAGGAGACGAAGAGCGGCCCGGCTGCCGCGGCGAGCGCGAGGAGCAGCGACCCGAGCGAGACGGCGGCGAGGAGGCCCGGGAAGCGCAGGAGCGCGACGGGCGCGCGGGCCCACAGCGGATCGACGTGGCCCCGGATGCCCGCCACGTGCGCTAGGACGGCCCGGGGGCGAGAAAGTTCGGGCGCGCCGCCCTAGCCGAAGAAGGCGCGCGCGACCGCGTACCAGGACGGCGGCACGGTCTTCAGCTCGGCGACGGCGTCGCGCAGCGGCACGGCCCCGATCTCGTCGCCGTGCAGGGCCGCCATCTGCCCGAACGCGCCCTCGTGCACCAGATCCGCCGCCTTGAGCCCGAACCGTGTTGCCAGCACCCGGTCGCGCGCCGTGGGCGTGCCGCTGCGCTGCACGTGGCCGAGAACCGTCACCCTCGTCTCGTAGCCCGTCCTCGTCTCGATCTCGTGCGCGAGCGCGTCCCCGACGCCGCCCAGGCGGACGTGTCCGAACTGGTCGACGGGCGTGGCTTCCCGTGCGACGCCGCGGCGCTCGCCCGTCTTGTACGTGAGCTCGTAGCCCTCGCTCACCACCACGATCGAGAAGTCCTTGCCGCGATCATGGCGGCTCCTTATCTCGTCGCAGCACTCCTCGACCGTGATCGGCTCCTCCGGAATCAGGATCACGTCCGCGCCCCCCGCGATCCCGCTCGTGACTGCGATCCAACCCGTGTGCCTGCCCATCACCTCGACCACCATGACGCGGTTGTGCGACTCCGCCGTCGTGTGCAGGCGATCGATCGCCTCGGTCGCGATCGAAACCGCCGTGTCGAAGCCGAACGTGTAATCCGTGGCGGAGAGGTCGTTGTCGATCGTCTTCGGCACGCCGACGACGGGGAGGTCCTGCTCCTCGTGGAGCCGAGCCGCGACGCCGAGCGTATCCTCGCCGCCGATCGCGACGAGCGCGTCCAGCCGCTCCGCCTCCCACGTGCGAAGGGCGCGCTCGACGCCGTCCTCCGAGCGGTACGGGTTCGTGCGCGACGTGCCGAGGATCGTGCCCCCGCGGGGCAGGATGCCGGAGATCTCGCGCGGGCCGAGAGCAACGAGTCGCCCCTCGACGAGGCCGCGCCAGCCCTCTCGGACCCCGACCACCTCGGAGCCGCGGTCGAGCGAGCGGCGCGTCACCGCCCGGATGACGGCGTTCAGGCCGGGGCAGTCGCCGCCGCCCGTGAGCACGCCCAGCCGGTGGCCCACGCGGCTAACTTCGCCACCTCTCGGTCGTCTTCTTCGTCACAGGGTCGGATGGAGCAGCGTGAGTCGGATGCCGAAGGCGGGAATCGAACCCGCACGGGGCAAAGCCCCACTGGATTTTGAGTCCAGCGCGTCTTCCAGTTCCGCCACTTCGGCAGCGAGGCTGCGCGACAGGTTAGCCCCTCGGGGCTTGAACGGCGGGAACTGCGAAGCCATAATCGCCCGACCGAACGCAGCCGGCCGGTGATCGAGGAGGCACCTAC
>JACVRR010000131.1 GCA_014534345.1 Thermoleophilia bacterium
CCGAGCGGCTCGCGCGCGAGGCGAGCGAGCGCTACGGCTACCCGCCCGGCTTCCTCGCACGCTATTTCGAGAAGCTGCGCTACCGCTTCGGCCCGCGCGAGCGCGCGGGGCTGCTCACCTTCCTCGAGCTGGCCCGCGACGCCGGCGAGCTCGCCGGCGTCCCGGAGCTTCGCTTCGTCGCCGAGGAGGTGGCCGCATGACCGTCGCGGACATGTCCGAGGGACAGTCCCTCGGACACGGCTCGGACGGCGGCGTCCGCGGCGTCCTCGAGAAGGCCCTCGCCGGCGAGCGGATCTCCGACGACGACGCCGTCACGCTGCTGCGCTCGCGCGATCTCGTCCCGATCGGCCGCGCCGCCGACGAGCTGCGCGCGCGCAAGACCGACCCGACCCGCGTGACCTTCATCGTCGACCGGAACCTCAACTACACGAACGTCTGCTACACGGACTGCGACTTCTGCGCCTTCTACCGCCGGCCCGGCGACCGGCGCGAGGGCTACCTCCTCCCCAAGCCCGTGATCTTCAAGAAGATCGAGGAGACGCTGGCGATCGGCGGCACGGGCGTGCTGATGCAGGGCGGCCACCACCCCGACCTCGGCGTCGAGTACTACGAGGACCTGTTCCGCTCGATCAAGGCGCGCTACCGGATCCATCTGCACGCGCTGTCTCCCTCGGAGATCCAGCACGCCGCCCGCCGCTCGAAGCTGACGATCTGGGAGACGCTCTCGCGCTTGCGCGACGCGGGGCTCGACTCGATCCCGGGCGGCGGCGCCGAGATCCTCGTCGACCGCGTCCGCGACGTCATCTCCCCGAAGAAGACGACCTCGGCGGAGTGGCTCGACGTCATGCGCCACGCGCACCGGCTCGGGATGTCGACGACCGCGACGATGATGTACGGCCACGTCGAGACGCTCGAGGAGCGGATCGAGCACATGCGCAGGATCCGGGAGCTGCAGGATGAGACGCGCGGCTTCCGCGCCTTCATCTCCTGGACGTTCCAGGACGACGGGAACCGGCTCGGCGAGAAGGTGCCGCGCGAGGCGATGCCGACCTCGTTCGACTACCTGCTCACCCAGGCGGTCAGCCGCATCTACCTCGACAACGTCGACCACATCCAGTCCTCGTGGGTGACGCAGGGCCTGAAGGTCGGCCAGGTCGCCCTCGCGTTCGGCGCCGACGACCTCGGGTCGGTGATGATCGAGGAGAACGTCGTCTCCGCGGCCGGCACGACCTACCGCACGTCCACGGAGGAGCTCGTCCACCTGATCAGGGCGCTGGGCAAGACGCCCGTCCAGCGCGACACGCTCTACCGCGACGTCAAGGTTTGGAACTGACGGAGGGCGCGGATCCGCGC
This sequence comes from Thermoleophilia bacterium, assembly GCA_014534345.1. Lineage (GTDB taxonomy): Bacteria > Actinomycetota > Thermoleophilia > Gaiellales > Gaiellaceae > JACVRR01. The sequence goes on from JACVRR010000131.1 coordinate 1,354, forward strand.
GACGCGGCGGCGCGCCTCTACGAGGAGGCGGCGGCCGAGCTCGAGCTCGCCGCGCAACACTGCCGCACCGCCGCGGGCCACTTCCGCGACCGCAATGTGCCGCGGGGCACGGCGCACGCGTGGGCAGCGCAGGGGCACGCGCTCGAGGCGGCCGAGCGACTCGCGCGCCAGTCGCGCGAGCACGCGCGGAAGTCGATTCCCTAGCGGTCTAGTCGCGACCGCCCAACCGCCTTAGGCTTCGGCCGTGCCGATCGCCTGCCCGAGCTGTGGAGAGGAGAACCCCGACCGTGCCCGGTACTGCATGGTTTGCGCCGAGCCACTGGCCGCTGCTCCGCCGAAGCGCGAGGAGCGCAAGGTCGTCTCGGTGCTCTTCGTCGATCTCGTGGGCTTCACGGCGCGGTCCGAGATGGCCGACCCCGAGGACGTCCGTGCGGAGCTCCAGCGCTACCACAGCCGGGCGAAGGCGGAGATCGAGCGCTTCGGCGGGACGGTGGAGAAGTTCGTTGGTGACGCCGTCATGGCGGTGTTCGGGGCGCCCGTCGCGCACGAGGACGACGCCGAGCGCGCCGTCCGCGCCGGGCTTGCGATCCTCGACGCGCTGAGCGAGCTCGAGCTGCACGGGCGGGCGGGGGTGAACACCGGCGAGGCGGTCGTCGCGCTCGCCGCTCGCCCCGAGCGCGGTGAGGGCATCGCGACCGGCGACGTCGTGAACACCGCCGCGCGCCTGCAGTCGTCGGCGCCGCCGGGCAGCCTCGTCGCCAGCGAGCAGACGTACTGGGCGACACGGCACGCGATCGATTACGAGCCGCTCGAGGCTGTGACCGCGAAGGGGAAGGCAGCGCCGGTCTCGCTGTGGCGGGCGCTCGGAGCGCGCAGCCGTTTCGGCGTCGATCTCGAGCCGTCCCGCCAGACGCCGTTCCTGGGTCGCGACGACGAGCTCGAGGTCGTGCGCCAGGTCTACGCACGCACGCTACGCGAGTCTGCCTGCCATCTCGTCACGCTCGTCGGCGAGCCGGGGATCGGCAAGAGCCGGCTCGTCGCGGAGCTCCGCGAGTTCGTCGACGCCCGTGAGGAGCTCGTCTCGTGGCGCCAGGGACGCTGCCTGCCCTACGGGGAGGGGATCGCGTTGTGGGCGCTCGGCGAGATCGTCAAGGCGCATGCCGGCATCCTCGAGTCGGACGATCCGGCCACAGTCCGCGACAAGCTCTCGCAGGTCCTCGAGCCGCTCCTGCCGTCGGAGGCCGAGAAGGCGTGGGTCGCCGGCGAGCTGGCACGGCTCACCGGCGCGGGCGACGGCGGCGGCGAGCGCGAGGAGTCGTTCGCGGCGTGGCGGACGTTCCTCGAGGCGGTCGCCACCCAGGGACCGCTCGTCGTCGTCGTGGAGGACCTCCACTGGGCCGACGCTGGGCTGCTCGACTTCCTCGAGCACCTGGTCGACTGGACGGCCGGCGTGCCGCTCCTCGTGATCTGCACGGCTCGTCCCGAGCTGCACGAGCTGCATCCCGCCTGGAGCGGCGGCAAGCGCAACGCGACGACGATCTCGCTCTCGCCGCTCTCGAGCGACGACACCTCCCGGCTGATCGCCGCGCTGCTCGAGCGCTCCGTACTGCCGGCCGAGACCCAGCAAGCGCTGCTCGAGCGCGCGGGCGGGAACCCGCTCTACGCCGAGCAGTTCGTGCAGATGCTGCGCGAGCGCCCGACGAGTGAGGACGTGCCCGTTCCCGAAACCGTGCAGGCGCTAATCGCCGCCAGACTCGACACGCTCGGACCGGAGCGCAAGGCGCTGCTCCAGGACGCCGCTGTCGTCGGCAAGGTCTTCTGGTCAGGAGCGGTGGCGGCGGTCGGCGGGCTCGACGAGCGCGCCGTGCGGGAGGGGCTGCACGACCTGGTCCGCCGGGAGCTCGTTCGTCCCTCACGCTTGTCGTCGGTCGAGGGTCAGGCGGAGTTCGCGTTCGGGCACGGCCTGGTCCGCGACGTCGCGTACGCGCAGATTCCGCGTGCGGCTCGCGCGGTGAAGCACGTGGCGGCGGCGCGTTGGATCGAAGGCATCGCCGGCGAGCGCGTCGTCGACCACGCCGAGCTCCTCGCCCACCACTACCGCGAGGCGCTCGCCCTCGCCGGCGCCGCCGGGCTCGCGCTGGAGGGCCTCGAGGACGAGGCGCGGCGCTTCCTCGTGCTCGCCGCGGAGCGGGCGGCGGCGATCGACGTCGGCCGGGCCCGCGCGCTCTTCGACGAGGCGCTCGCGATCACCCCGCCCGGCCATCCGACGCGGGGCCGAATCCTCACGACGTCGCGCGAGCTCGCCTCGGGCGACGCCGTCGCCGAGGACGTCGCCGTCCTCGAGGAGGCGATCGCCGAGCTGCGGTCGGCGGGGGATCACGTCGGCGTCGGGAAGGCGATGCTCGTCCTGTCGCACATCACTTGGCTCGGCGGCGACACGGGCCGCGCCGAGCCGCTGCTTCGCGACGCGGCCGCGCTGCTCGAGCGGCACGAGCCCGGCCCCGAACTCGCGCACGCGTACGCGCTCCTCGCGGGGCGGAACGCGATCGCCGGACGGTCGCGCGACGCGCTCGACTGGGCGGAGAGGGGAATGGAGCTCGCGCGCCGACTGGGTCTCGAGAACTTCGTCGAGCGCTCGCGCCAGTTCCGCGGCCTGGCTCGCTGCGATCTGGGCGATCTCGGGGGGCTCGACGACCTCCGTGAGGCCCTCCGCGCGTCGCTCGAGCGGGGTCTCACGCGCGAAGCCGAGATCGGCTTCAACAACCTGGGGTCCTGGCTCTGGCTGTCGGAGGGCGCGGAGGCCGCGATCCCGGTCTACCGCGACGCGGTCGAGTTCTACGAGCGACGTGGGCGGTCGGCGGGATGGAGCCGCGCCGAGATGACGTGGGCCCTTCTGGACGCCGGTCGCTGGGACGAGCTCCTCGACGTCACGCGTGCGGTCGAGGACGAGGCCGAGGGCCGCGGCTACGGACAACCGCTGATCATTGCGCGCGCCTCGAAGGCCCGCGTCCTCTTCTACCGCGGACAGCTCGAAGAGGCGGGTTCGATCGCTCGCGACCTGCTTCCGCGCGCGCGCGCAGTCGGCGATCCCCAGGTCGTCGATCCGACCCTGTCGCTGGCGGCGCTCGTCGAGCCCGACCGCGACGCCGCGGTCGCGCTCGCCGAGGAGCTCCTCGGCCGCTCTGGAGAACCGACGCACCCGGACGTCGCGCGCGTCTGCGTTCGTCATGGAGCGCTCGACGTCGCCGAGCGGATGATCACCGGCGACGAGCGGGCGGCGCCCCGGATCCGCCACGTCGGGGTCTCGGTTCGCGCGATCCTCGCGGAGGCCCGCGGCGAGCGCGCCGAGGCGGTCCGCCTCTACCGGGAGGCGGCCGAGCGCTGGACGGTGTACCCGTTCGTCCTCGAGCGCGCGCAGTGCCTTCTCGGACTCGCGCGGTCCGGCGACGACGCCGCCGCCGCGGAGGCAGCGCGGGCGCTCTTCCGCTCGCTCCGCGCGACACCGCTCGAAGCTCAGGCCGACGCGCTCCTCCGCGCCGCCTAGCTCGCGAAGTCGAGCGAGCCGTCCCGGCGGCCGTGCCCGATGAAGCGGCCGAACGTCGTGAGCGCGATCGTGAGCCAGGCCGCCCCGACGGCGAGCTCGAGCCCGGCGTTCCCGAGGATCGCCGCCGCGTCGCCGCCCGCGAGCGTCGCGCGGATCGCGATCAGCCCGTGCGTGACCGGCAGGCAGTGCGCGAGCCACTCGAGCGGCGCCGGGAAGAACTGGATCGGCACGTTGACGCCGCAGAGCGCCATCAGCGAGACGATGGTCGCGTTCACGACCAGGCCGTTCGCCTCGCGCTTCCGCAGGATCAGCCCCGCCAGGAACGTGCTGAACGCGTAGGCGGCGAGACCGATCAGCGCGGTCAGCGGGATGACGAGCAGCGCGCGCGGGAACGGATAGGACAGGTCGAAGAGCGGCCCGACGACGGCGAGCGCGAGCAGCGCCGTGAGCACCCCGTCGGCCGCGACGTACAGGCCGCGCGACGTGAAGACCACCGCGGGCGGCGAGGGACTCGCGACGAGCAGCGTCAACGTCCCGTAGGCGCGCTCGGCGGTCGTGTTGTTGATCGCGAAGACCGCGCTGGAGCCGGCCACCACGACCGCGTTGCCGATCAGCAGGAACTCCGTCTGCGCGGGCGACTCCAGCATCCGCCCGATGAGCGCGAAGAACGTCACCTGCGAGAAGACGCGCACCAGCCAGCCGAACACCCAGCTCTTGACCGTCCAGAGCTCGAAGTGGTCGCGCGCCCCGCAGGCGATCGCCTGCCGGACGACGCGCGCGGTGGCGACCGCGGCCGTCACAGGCGCGCCACGTCGCCGGTCGCCCGCACACGCTGCAGGACGTACGAGAGCAGGAGATGGCCGCCCGCGAAGCCGGCGGCGCCGAGCAGCACCACCATCGCCAACCGGAGCCAGGCGTCGTCCACCGGTCCCGGCAGGAGCGAGCCGCGCAGGAGGTCGGCGCTCCAGGAGAGGAAGACCACCCTGCTCAGCGGCTGGATCCAGTCCGGCAGGAACGAGACGGGCACGAGGATGCCGCCCAGCACGTAGAACGGGAAGCTGGCCGAGTTCCCGAAGGTCGCGGCGTTCCGCGTCAGCACGAACAGCCCCGAGAGCACGACGGCGGTTCCCGCCATCGCCGCGAGCGTGGCCACGACGGTCGCGCCGAAGAGCCAGGGGTGGTGGATCTCGACGCTCGCGCTGAAGAGCAGCCGCGCCACGAGCCAGACCTCGACGAACGAGACGACCCCCGCCGCGGTCACGGCGACGATCCGGCCGAGGACTGCCTGCGCGAAGCCGCCCGGCGCCGCGACGAGCAGCTCGAGCACCTCGTTCCAGCGGTCGATCGAGATCACCCAGCCGGCCTGGAACAGCGCCAGCCACCAGAGCGCGATGAAGACGGGCGCAACCAGGGCGTACGCGGTCAGATCCTCGCGGCCGGCGTGGTCGAAGATGAGCAGGAAGATGATCGCGAACATCGGCGCGGTGAAGAACGGGATCACCGCGTCGGGATACGCGCCGATCGTGCGCAGCTGCAGCCGGAAGCCCGCCGTGAACGCCCGCATCTAGATCTCCAGCCCCCGCTCGCCGATCACGTGGACGTAGACCTCCTCCAGGCTCGGCAGCGAGGTCTTGACCGAGATGACGCCGCCCTCGACCAGGTGGCGCAGCACCTCGCGAGTCGCGCCCTCCTCGTTCACCTCGATCCGGGCGCCCCCGTCGGCGCGCGGCGTCACGGAACCGACGCCGGGGAGCGACGCGACGAGGTCGAGCAGCTGCGGCTCAGCCCCCTCGACGTCGATCCGCTGGAAGCGGGAGATCAGCGTCCCGAGCGAGCGGGGCGTCTCCGTCGCGACCACCTTGCCGCGGTCGATCAGCGTGACCCGGTCGCACACGGTCTCGGCCTCCACCATGTCGTGCGTCGTGAGCAGGATCGTCCGCCCCTCGTGCTTCAGGTCGCCGATCAGCCGGCGGAACTCCCGCGCGGCGAGCGGGTCCATCCCGGTCGTCGGCTCGTCGAGGAACAGCACGCTCGCGTCGCCGATCAGGCCGCGGGCGAGGTGGAGGCGCTGCCGCATGCCGCGCGAGTACTGCTCGACCCGCTGGTCGGCGCGGTCGGAGAGGCCGACCCGCGCGAGCAGCTCAGCGGTCCGCTGCTTGACCACCCGCGGCGGAAGCTTGTAC
>JACVRR010000005.1 GCA_014534345.1 Thermoleophilia bacterium
GCGCCGGACGTCGAGCTCGACGCCGTTCGCGGCCGCGTTCTCCCGCGCGGCGGCAACCGCGGCCTCGTCGAGGTCGATGGCGGCGACCGGGTCGAATCCGAGCTTCGCCGCCGCGATCGCCAGAACGCCCGAGCCGGCGCCGACGTCGAGCAGCGACCCCGGCTCGAGGGCGACGAGCAGCTCGACACAGAGCCGCGTCGTGGCGTGCGCGCCCGTCCCGAAGGCGCGCCCCGGATCGATCACGACCGCCGTCGCAGCCGCGGACGGCCGCTCCCAGGGCGGGCCGATCCAGAGCGGTCCCACGACGACCGGGACGTGGAAGGCGCGCCAGCCCTCCTGCCAGCCGGGCTCGACCGCGGCGGACACGAGGTGCGGGAACCGCCCGCGCGCCCGCTGCTCGGCCGCGGGGTCAGCGTACGCGACCAGCTCGACTCCGGTGGCGCACTCGCGCTCTTCGAACCCCTCGGGGAAGAGCCCAAGCCAGGCGGCGCGGGCGGCGTCGGCGGCATCCCGCGACACCGTGACCGAGAGCCGGCGGAGCGTCACCGAGCGGCTAGCGGAACGCGCTCTTCAGCTTGCCGAGAAGCCCCTCGCCCTGGCCGTACGTCCGCTCGTCGCCGAGTCGCTCGAACTCCTCCAGCAGTCGGCGCTGCTCGGGTGTCACGCGCTCCGGGACGCGCACGCTGACGAGCACGCGGTGGTCGCCCCGGCGCGGCCGCTGCAGCATCGGCATCCCGCGCCCCCGCAGGACGACGAGCTCGCCGGGCTGCGTCCCGGGAGGCAGGTCGATCTCCACCTCGCCGTCGAGCGTCGGCACGGGCACCCGCGCGCCCAGCGCCGCCTGGGTCATCGTCAGCTCGACCGACGAGAAGATGTCGTCGCCCTCGCGGACGAAGCGGGGATCGGGCTTCACGTGGACGAGCACGTAGACGTCGCCGGCCCGGCCGCCGCGGCTGCCCGAGTGGCCCTCGCCCGAGATGCGGATCCGCTGCCCGTCGTGGATCCCCGCGGGAATCGTGACGTCGAGCGCGCGCTCCTCCACGCCCCGGCCGCCGCCGCCGCACTCGCGGCACTGCTCGTCGGGGAGGCGGCCGGCACCGCCACAGCGCGGGCACGTCTCGGCCCGGACGAAGCTCCCGAACACGCTGTGCGCGACCTGCCGGACGGCGCCCGTCCCCTCGCAGGTGGCGCAGGTCTCGATCCGCGCACCCGGCTCGGCGCCGCGACCCTCGCAGCGCGGACAGTCCGTGTCGACAGCGAACGGGACCCGTCGTGTCGTCCCGGTCGCGGCCTCCGCCAGGTCGATCTCGATCTCGGCAAGCAGGTCGGCTCCACGGGCGCGGCGGTTAGTCGCGCGGCCGGAGAGCAGGTCGTCGCCGAAGAAGGCCGAGAAGATGTCGGACAGCGTCCCGAAGTCGAAGTGACCGGGCTCGTAGCCGCGCCCGCGCAGACCCGCGCGCCCGTAGCGGTCGTACAGCTCGCGGGTCTCCGCCTTCGACAGCACCTCGTACGCCTCCGCGACCTCGCGGAAGCGCTCCTGCGCGTCCGGCGCGTCAGAGACGTCGGGATGAACCTCCCGCGCGAGACGCCTGAACGCCTTCTTGATCTCGCCCTCGGACGCCGTGCGGGGAACGCCGAGAATCTCGTAGTAGTCGCGCTCCGCTGTCGCCATCGCCGCAAGCGTAGATCAGTTGTCGGCGTAGACCTCCTCGAGGAAGGAAGACAGCTCCAGCGCCGCTGCCCGCGCCGACCGGATCGCCTTCTCGTAGTCCATCCGCAGTGGGCCGAGCAGACCCACGGACCCGAGCGGACGGCTCGGAAGCCCGTACGTCGCGCCGACGAGCGAGACGTTGCGAAGCTGCGGGTGGCCGACGTCCCCGACGCGGACGAAGACCCGCCGCGGCTCGAGCGCGCGCCCGACGAGCGTGAGCAGGGTCGCCCGCTGCTCGAGAACGCGGAGCAGGCGCTGGCAGGCGTCGAGCTCGGCACCGCGGGCGCCGTCGAGCAAGCCGGCGGCCCCGCCGACGAAGACGCGGCGTTCGCGCCGGTCGCCGGTGTCGACGAACGCCGGCTGCAGCGCCGCCAGGAACGCGCGCTCTCGCTCGTCGAGCGCGGGATCGCCGAGACGTCGCCGGAGCCGGTGCGTGCCGAGCGCCACGCCGGCGACCTGCTCGTTGAGGTACTCGTGCGCCCACTTCGCCAGCCCGGGATCGATCGGCTCGTCGAAGGCGACCACGTGCTTCGTCACGCCGCCGGTCGACGTGATCACGACGGCCATCACGACCTGCGGCTGAAGCAGCAGCACCTCGACGTGGCGGACCACGCTCGCCTCGAGCGGCGGCGCGGCGACCAGCGCCAGCAGGCGGGTCACCTGCGAGAGCATCTCCGTCGTCGCCTCGAGCGCGGCCTCCACCTCGCTACGCGTGCCGGTCAGCTGCAGCGGGAACGCCGGCGGGCGCGGCTCGAGCTCGGCCAGGAGCCGTTCCGCGTAGTGACGGAAGCCATGCTCGGTCGGTACGCGCCCCGCCGAGGTGTGCGGGTGCGTGAGGAGGCCGATCGCCTCCAGCTCGGCCAGCTCCGAGCGCACGGTCGACGGGGAGACGGGCAGGCCGGAGCGCTCGACGAGCGTCTTGGACCCGACCGGGATGCCGGTCGCGACGTACTCCTCGACGACCCGCTGGAGGATCTCCTGCTGGCGTTCGGTCAGGCGGGCCATTTGCAGGCAAATTGTACTCGCCCCGGCAGACGCCCCGGGGGTGCCGCCCGCTAGGCGACGACGTCGGCCGTCACCGCCCCGCCGACGAAGCGGCCGCGCCGCGTGAGCGCGACGGTCCCCGGCCGGTGCTCGACGAGCCCGAGCCGCTCGGCGCGAGCCAGCCCGGCCGCGTCGAACGCCCGCTCCAGGCCGGCGAGCGCGAGGGGCTCGTCCAGCCGGAGTCCGAGCAGCACGCGCTCCCGCTCGCGGACCGGGCCGGGCAGCTCCTCGAACTCGCGCGCAGGGCGCGCGCCGCGCAGCAGCGCACCGACGTACGCGCGAAGGCTCGGCCGGTTGCGCCAGCGCCTGGTTCCGACCGTCGAGACCGCGCCGATGCCGAGCCCCACGTAGTCGCGCCCACGCCAGTAGGCGAGGTTGTGCCGCGCCCTCAGGTCGCGCCCGCCCGCGACGCTCGGGGCACGGCAGAAGTTCGCCGTCTCGTACCAGCGGTAGCCCGCAGCGGTCAGGCGCGAGACGACGTGCTCGAAGTACCCCTCGAGCGCCTCCGCCTGCGCCCCCAGCTCGGCCCCGTGCCGGTGCGTGAACCGCGTGCCCGGCTTCGCCTCGAGCTCGTAACAGGAAAGGTGCTCCGGCTCGAGGGCGAGCGCCTGCGCGAGGTCGGCGTCGAGATCGGCGGCGCTCTGGCCGGGGATGCCGTACAGCAGGTCGAGCGAGATGTTGTCGAACGAGGCATCACGGAGAGCGTAAACCGCGCGCCGGACGTCGGCGGCGCCGGCCCGCCGCCCGAGCGTCGCGAGCAGGTCGGGGCGGAAGCTCTGCGCGCCCAGCGAGACCCGCGTCACGCCGCCGTCGCGGAGCGCGCGCGCGAGCGGCGAGGTGACCGTCTCGGGGTTCGCCTCGACGGTCACCTCGGCCGCCGGCGGCAGCGAGGCGAGCAGGCGCAGCAGCGCGCCGGTGCGGGTCAGCGTCGGCGTCCCGCCGCCGAGGTACAGCGTCTCCAGCGGCCGGGCGAGCAGCTCGCGCTCGAGCTCGAGCTCGGCGAGGAGGGCGTCGACGTATCGGTCGTGCTCCTCCGCGCGGCCGACGACCGTGACGAAGTCGCAGTAGCCGCAGCGGTGGGCGCAGAACGGCAGGTGGACGTAGAGGTGGGAGACGTTCGCGGGACGCAGCTCGGGCGGAGCAGGCGCCGGTGCCCGTTGCTCGCCCGGCGAGGACGGACGCGGAGCGTGGTCGACGGCGCCCACGCCGCTACCGCTTGCCGTCGCCGAGGTTGAGCACCGCGAGGAACGCCTCCTGCGGCACCTCGACCGCGCCCACCTGCTTCATCCGCCGCCGCCCCGCCTTCTGCCGCTCGAGCAGCTTGCGCTTGCGTGTGACGTCGCCGCCGTAGCACTTGGCGAGCACGTCCTTCCGCTTCGCCTTCACGGTCTCCCGGGCGATCACGCGCGAGCCGACCGCCGCCTGGATCGCGACGTCGAAGTACTGGCGCGGGATCTCCTCGCGCAGCCGCTCGACGAGCGCCTTCCCGCGCGCGTGGGCGGCGTCGCGGTGGACGATCAGCGAGAGCGCGTCGACCGGCTCGCCCCCGACCAGGATGTCGACCCGCGCGAGCTCGCTCGGCCGGAACCCGACCAGGTCGTAGTCGAAGCTCGCGTACCCGCGCGTGCGGGACTTCAACTGGTCGTAGAAGTCGAGCACGATCTCGGCCAGCGGCAGCTCGTAGACGAGCAGGACGCGCTCCTCCGACAGGTACTCGAGGTGGTCGAACCTGCCGCGCCGGTCGTTGCACAGCTCCATCACCGACCCGACGTACTCCTTGGGCACGATCACCGACGCGCGGATGTACGGCTCGTCGACCGCCTCGCGCTCGGGGGGCATCTCGGCGGGGTTGTGCACCTCGACGACCTCGCCGGTCGGCGTCGTCACGCGGTAGGCGACGTTCGGCGCCGTGACGAGCAGGTCGAGGTCGAACTCGCGCTCCAGCCGCTCGCGCACGATCTCCATGTGCAGCAGGCCGAGGAAGCCGCAGCGGAAGCCGAACCCGAGCGCCTGGGAGGTCTCCGGCTCGTAGAACAGGGCGGCGTCGTTCAGCTTCAGCTTCTCGAGCGCGTCGCGCAGCTCCGGGTAGTCGTCCGAGTCCGTCGGGAACAGCCCCGCGAAGACCATCGGCTTGACGTCCTTGTAGCCCGGCAGCGGCTCGCCGGCGGGCGCGCGCTCGGAGGTCAGGGTGTCGCCCACGCGCAGACGCGAGACGTCCTTCAGCCCGGTGACGACGTAGCCGACCTCGCCCGTCTCGAGGACCTCGGCGGCGCGCATCGTCGGCGAGAAGAAGCCGACCTCCTCGGCCTCGAAGCGCGTTCCCTGCGCCATCGCCCGCACCGCCTCGCGCGCCCGGAAGCTGCCGTCGACGACGCGGACGAAGGCGACCACGCCGCGGTACTGGTCGTACGAGGAGTCGAAGACGAGCGCGCGAGCCGGCGCGTGCGCGTCACCCGCGGGGGCGGGGATCCGCTCGACGATCGTGTCCAGCACCTCCGCGACGCCCTGGCCCGTCTTGGCCGAGATGCGGAGGACGTGGTCGGCGGTGTCGCCGATCAGCTCGGCGACCTCCGCCGCCGTCCCGTCCGGGTCGGCCTGCGGCAGGTCGATCTTGTTCACGACCGGCACGATCTCGAGGTCGTTCTCGATGGCAAGGTACGCGTTCGCGAGCGTCTGGGCCTCGATCCCCTGGGCGGCGTCGATGACCAGCAGCGCCCCCTCGCACGCCTGCAGCGAGCGGGACACCTCGTAGGTGAAGTCCACGTGGCCGGGCGTGTCGATCAGGTTCAGCTCGTAGCCCTTCCACGGCACCCGCACGGCCTGCGCCTTGATCGTGATCCCGCGCTCGCGCTCGAGCTCCATCGAATCGAGTAGCTGCTCGCGCATCTCCCGCCCGCTCACCGTCCCGGTGAGCTCGAGGATGCGGTCGGCGAGCGTCGACTTGCCGTGGTCGATGTGGGCGATGATCGAGAAGTTCCGGATGCGGTCCTGGTCCATGGGCTCACCCGCCGCGGCGGCGCAACGAGAGTAGCGCCTGCAGCTCGCGCACCCCGAGCACGCGGCAGAGCGCGACGTAGGACGCCGCGCCCGCGGCCAGCGCGGCGGCGACGGTCGCCAGCTGCGCGACCAGGCCGCGGCCGAGCGACGCTTCCACCCCGACCGCGATGGCGTACATGACCGCGCCCGACCCGGCCGCGGCGACGGCGATGCGGGCGACCGCCGCCGCCGTCTCGCGGAGCTCGATGGAGCCGATCCGGCGGCGGAGGAGCCAGAGCAGCGCGGCCGCGCCGGCGACGTTCGCGAGGGAGATGGCGAGCGGAACTCCCCACGCGCCCACGCGGTAGAACGCGCCGTACAGCGCCGTGTTGAGCACCAGGTTGGCGCCCGCCACCAGCGTCGGCGTCCTCGCCTGTTGCAGCCCGAAGAACGCGCGGTTGAGCAGGAGCATGGCGCCGTTGAACGTGAGCCCCAGCGAGAAGGCCGCGAGCGCGGCTGCGACGACCGGCGTCTGGTCCGGCTCGAACTCGCCGCGCTCGTAGATCACGCGGACGATCGGCTCCGCGAGCACGGCGCTCGCCACGCTCGCGGGCACGAGCAGGAACGCGATCTGGCGCAGCCCGCGCCCAACGGTGCGCCGGAAGCCGTCGACGTCGGCGCGCGCGGCGAGCCGCGCGAGCGACGGGAAGAGCACCGTCGCGATCGCGACCGAGAACATCCCCTGCGGGAGCATGTAGAGGCGGAACGCCTTGTCGATCGCGGTCGGCGCGATGGTCGCGTCGATCCAGCGGGCGGCGACGAACGTCCCGATCACCTGGTTGAGGTTGATCAGGCCCAGGCTGAGCGTGACGGGGAGCATCAGGACGAACACGCGCCGCACGGCCGGGTCGCGCCAGTCGACGACGACGCGCAGGCGGTCGTCGCGGCCCCGCAGCCATGGAAACGGGAGCAGCACTTGGACGAGCGTCCCCAGGACGATCACGGCGGCATAGAGGTAGAGCTTCGTCTCGGTGGCCTCGACGCGCGGGACGCCGAGCACGAGGCCGGCGATGATCACGAGGTTCCAGGCGACGGGCGTCAGCGCGGGAACGGTGAAGTGGTCGTAGCTATTGAGGATCGCGACCACGATCCCGGAGACGCCGAGCAGGACGACGATCGGGAAGAGCAGCTGCGCGAGCGTGACCGCGAGGTCGTCGTACTCGGCGATCACCGCGGGGACAACCAACGGCGCGACCAGGACGAAGAGGGCGGTGACGCCGCCCAGCACGAGCAGCAGGAGCCAGAGCACGGTCGACGCGACGCGCCACGCGCGCCGGCGATCGCCCTTCTCGAGCAGCTCGCTGAACACCGGGACGAACGCGGCCGAGAGCGCCGCGTCGGAGATCACGATCCGGACGAGATTCGGGATCTGGAACGCGACGGTGAACGCGTTGATCGGCCCGCGAACGCCGAAGTAGTAGGCGGTCACCATCTCGCGCACGAGGCCGAGTGCCCGGGAGAGCGCGGTCGCGAGCGAGACGATCGCCGTCGACCGCGCCAGCCGGCGGCGAGGGAACCGCTCCTCCACGGGGCGAGTATCGTCCATCACCGGCGCACCTTCGGCACGCCCCCGGCACACACCTGCGCGCCCTTCGCCGGTAGGCTCGACAGCGGGGAGGAGGAGTGGCGGCCCCCCGGCCGGGTCCCCGTGGCGGCGTGCGAGGGAGGCGCTGTCCGACGCTGTGCTACCCTCTCGGCGCCCGCGACTGCGGGCGTTTTCTCGCGATGCCGAACATCAAGCAGCAGAAGAAGCGCGTCCGGAGCGCCGAGCGGGAGCGGCTCGAGAACCGTCGCTACCGCAGCACGATCAAGACGTTCTTCCGCCGCCTCGAGCGCGCCGTCGAGGACGGCGACGGGGCCGCTGCCGCCGCCGAGCACCGCGCGCTGATGCGCTGGATCGACAAGGCCGCCGCCCGCGGCGCGCTCCACCGGAACACCGCCGCGCGCCGGAAGGCGAGCGCGGCTCGGCTGCTCAGCCGCTCGTCGTAGGTGCGGCTGCGGCGGTCTGCTCGGCCGTCACCTCGACGAGCGTCCGCGCGAGCTGCAGCTCTTCGCGCAGACGGCTCCCGCCTTTGAGGCCGTGGTCGAGCGCCGCGAGGCGCACGACCGCGTCGGCGAGCTCCTCCTCGCTGTAGCGAGCGGCGTGCTCGAACGCCTTGACCGCCGCGTACGGGCGGAGCCTCAGCCGCCCGGCGGCTTCGCGCGCAGTGACGCCGTCGGCGGCCAGCCGCTGACAGGCCGCCACGCGAGCGACATGCCGGGCGAGCGCGCCCGCGAGACGGTGCACCTCGTCGCGCCGCGGGCGCCCCGACCGCTCGAGCGCGGCCTCGCACGCGGTCAGCGCCGCGGCGACGTCCCGGCGACCCCACGCCTCCGTCAGCGCGAACGGGTCCTCGGCCTGGGTGGCCACGAGCGCCTGCACGTCCTCGGCCGCGATCGGGTCTCCGGCCGCCCACGTCGCCAGCTTCTCCGCCTCCCCCCCGAGCGCCACCAGGTCGTCGCCGACGAGCTCGACGAGCGCCCGGCAGGCGGCGGCGTCCGCGCGGGCGCCGAGGCGCTCGAACTGCTCGCCGACCCAGCGCGCGAGCGCCTTCCTCGGCACGTCGTAGGCGAGCACCTCGCCGGACTTGCGCACGGCCTTGGCAAGCGGACCGTCCGCTTTCGCCTCGCCGGTGAGCGCGACCACCGTGTCGGGTGACGGCGTCGCCAGGTAGTCGGCCAGCGCGCGAACGTCCGCGGCCTTCCAGCGCTCGACGTCCTCGACGACGACGAGCCGCGAGCCCCCGCCGAACAGCCCGAGGGCGTTGCAGGCGGCGACGGCGTCCGCGCCGCTCGCGTCGCGCGCCGAGAGGCGCTCGACCGCGCCTTCGGGGAAGCGCGCGCGCAGCCGCGCGAGCGCGCGGGCGACCTTCGGGCGATCCGCCCCGACGATCAGGTAGACGGCCTTCAACTCGCTCGGCACGCGCCGCGATGCTACGTCAGCGCCCCGTCGCGACCGCGATTCGGCGGCCGTCCGACTCGACGACGACCCGCCCGTCGCGATCGGTCCGGTACACCGCGAGCGCCGGCGCGTCGGCGAGCGCGGCCAGCGTCGAGGGGGCCGGGTGGCCGTAGTCGTTCTCCTCGCCGACGGAGATCACGGCGACACGCGGGCGCGTCAGGGCGAGCAGATCGGGGAGACGGTCGTCCGCCGAGCCGTGGTGCGCGACTTTCAGGATCTCGGCCGGCGGGGGTCGGAGCGGGTAGGTCACGTCGGACTCGGCGTCTGCCGGTAAGAGCGCGTCGACGGCGCCGTAGGACACGAGCACGACGACGGCGTGCCGGTTCGGGTCGTCGCCCGGCGGGCTGGGGGCGCGTGGCCAGAGCACGCGGACGCGCAGCCGCCCGACCCGGTACTCCATTCCGGCGCGCGCGACGTCGATCGGCACGCGGCGCCGGCGCGCGGCCGCGAGCGCGGCGCGCTCGTCCGCGCTCGCCACCGGCAGGCGCGGGTCGAGGATGCGGTCGACCGCGATGCGGTCGATGACCTCGGCCGCGCCGCCGATGTGGTCGCGCTGGGGATGGGTGAGAACGAGCAGGGCGAGCCGCCGGACGCCGAGGCGGCGCAGCTGCGACGCCACCTCGGCGTCGGGCGGTCCCTGATCGACGAGGAGCGCCGCGTTCGCCGTCTGCACGAGGACGGCGTCGCCCTGCCCGACGTCGAGGAACGTGATGCGGAGCCCACTCGGCGGCGGGACGGCGCCGTCGGGCGCGAGCTTCCAGGCGACGCCGAAGAGGACGATCGCGCCCGCTGCCACGGCGGCGCGCAGCCGATGCGCCGGCGGAACCCTCCGCCGCGCGACGATGATCGCGGGCGCCCCAGCGACGGCGAGCAACGCGGCGCCCGAGCTGACCTGCGCGAACGGCAGCGCCGCGACGACGGTCGCGCAGGCCGACAGGTAGGCGGCGAGCCAGCCGTTTACCCAGGCAAGCGCGACCGCCGCGCTCGGGAGCACCGGTGCGACGGCCGCGGTGACCAGACCGAGACCGAGCAGCGGGCCGACGACGGGCGCGGCCGCCGCGTTGCTGACGACGGTGAACAGGGGAACGGCGCCGAAGTGCAGCCACAGGATCGGCGCCGTCACCAGCCCGCAAGCGGCCGACACCGCCACCACGACCGCGAGCGGCCGCGGGACCGGATACCCCGCGAGTCGCCGCTCGAGCGGCGGCACGAGCAGGAAGATCGCCGCCACGGCCGCAAACGACAGCTGGAAGCCCGGCTCCAGCAGCGTGTACGGGTTCCAGGCGAGCAGGACGATCGCCCCGACGAGGAAGAAGTGCCAGCGGTCGCGCGGGCGCGCGAGCAGCCAGGCGAGCGAGGCCAGGCAGCCGGCCACGCCGGCGCGAACGACCGAGGGCTGCCAGCCGACGGCGAGCACGTAGGCCGCGATCGCCGCAATCACCGCGAGCTCGGCGAGCCAGCGCGGCAGGCGAAGCAGCCACGCGAGCGCCATCGCCCCGAACGTGATGAAGAAGACGTTCTGCCCCGAGACGGCCAACAGGTGGTAGAGCCCCGAGGCGCGGAACGCGTCCCGCAGCTCGGCCGGCAGCGCCTCGTCCTCGCCGAGCACGACTCCGGCGATCACCGCGCGCCGCGCCCCGCCGACGCCGGGCGCGACGTTGGCGGCGATCGCCAGGCGCAGCCGGTCGGCCGCGCCGGCGACCCCACCGCGCCTGCCGACGACCCGCCAGCGCGTCGCAGCGACCGCCACGACGTGGACGCCACGGCGCGCGAGCCAGGCGCCCTCGTCGAAGCGGCCCTCGCGCTCGCGCGGGCGCTTCAGGCGCAGCGCGAGCTCCAGCCGTGCGCCCTGGGGCGGCGAGCGGCCGCGCGGCAGCTCCAGCAAGACCGGCTCGCGCACGAGGAGCCGTCCGAAGCGGCGTACCTCGGCCGGGGCACGCAGGGCGAACGTCCCGCGCCGTACCGGCCCGGTGACCACGACCTCGGCGGGCGCGATCTCGCCGACGCGGGCGGCGAGCACGCTGCGGTCGAGGGCGTCGAGGCGCGCGCTCGCCCAGCCGGTGCCCGTCGAGGCGAGGGCTGCCGCGAGCAGCGCCAGCCGTCCGCGCGGACCGAGCGTAAGCGCGGCCGTGGCCGCGGCCAGCGCGATGACGAGCGCGGTCCACGCGTCCACGCGCACGGCGTTCGCGGCGGCGAGGCCCGCACACAGCGACGCGGCCAGCACGTGCGGGACGCCGACGAGCCGGAACGCCGTCATGGCGCGGCGACCTCGCGCAGCTGCTCGAGCCGCTTCGGGCCGATCCCGGGGATCGCGTCCAGGTCGTCGACCGAGCTGAAGGCGCCGTGCTGCTCGCGGTAGTCGATGATCTCCTGCGCGGTGACCGGGCCGACCCCCGGCAGCGCGTCCAGCTCCTCGAGCGTCGCGGTGTTGAGGTGCACCGGGCCGGCGGTCCCGGACGCTCCCCCGCCCGTGCCGCCGCCCGCCGACGGCGGCGTTCGGCGCGGGACGACGATCTGCGTCCCGTCGGCCACGGGCGCGGCCAGGTTGACCAGCGCGAGATCGGCCTTCGGCGTCGCCCCGCCCGCGCGACCGACCGCGTCGGCGACCCGGCTTCCCTCGCGCAGGCGATAGAGACCGGGCCGGCGGACGGCGCCGACGACATGGACGACGAAGCGCTGCTCCCGCGGGGCGGCGACCGGGAGCGCGCGCGCGGTTTCCCCGCCGCCGGCCGCGGCGCCCGAGCCGCCCACGTAGCGGCCGGCGAGCACGAGCAGGATGGCGGCGACACCGACGGCAAGGAGGACGTGCCGGCGCGAGAGCGCGAGCGCTTCCATGTCGTCTATCTTGACAACGAAGCCGTCGCGGGACGGTGACGGGTCCGTGCCGACTTCGTGACGCGGGGCGCGCTAGCCGACCACGAGGTTGACCAGGCGGCCCGGGACGACGACCGTCTGGCGGATCGCCTTGCCGTCCAGGAACGCCTGCACGCGCGGCGACGCCTTGGCCGCCTCGACGAGCTCCTCCTCGGAGAGCGCCGTCGGCAGCTCGAGCCGGTCCCGCACCTTCCCGTTCACCTGCACGACCAGCTCGAACGTCTCGCGCGCGAGCAGCTCCGGGTCGGCGACCGGCCAGGGCGCCTCCCAGAGGCGCTCGTGGCCGAGCCGCTCCCACAGCTCCTCGGCGACGTGCGGCGCGTACGGCTGGACCAGCGACACGGCGGTCTCCGCGGCGAACCGCGCCCCTGGGGCCCGCGGATCCCGCGCGAGCTCGTTGACGAGCTCCATGACCGCCGCGATCGGCGTGTTGAACTGGAAACGCCTGGCGATGTCGTCGGTCACCTTCGCGACCGTCTCGTGCGCCTTGCGGACGAGCGGGGTCGCCGAGCGGTCGCCCCCGGCCGGACCCGCCGCCGCCTCGAGCGTGACGCGCCACAGCTTCCGCAGGAAGCGCGAAACACCGTCGATGCCGGTGTCGGTCCACTCCATCGCCTGGTCGGCGGGGCCCATGAAGAGGATGTACAGGCGAGCGGCGTCGGCCCCGTGCGCCTCGACCACGGCATCGGGCGAGACGACGTTGCCGCGCGACTTCGACATCCGCGCGCCCCCGTAGTTCACCGACCCCTGGTGGAACAGGCGTTGGAACGGCTCGCGGACGCCGAGCAGGCCGAAGTCGTTCAGCGCCTTGACGAAGAAGCGCGAGTACAGGAGGTGCACCGGGGCGTGCTCGATTCCGCCGACGTACTGGTCGACCGGCATCCAGAAGTCCGCCAGCCGGCGCTCGAACGGCGCTTCGTCGTTGTGCGGGTCGCAGTAGCGGAGGAAGTACCAGGACGAGTCGACGAAGGTGTCCATCGTCTCGGTCTCCCGCCGGCCGGCGTCGCCGCAGCGCGGGCACGCCGTCCGGACCCAGTCGGGTTTCGAGGCGAGCGGCGGCTCGCCCTTCGGCCGGTAGTTGTGCACGTCGGGCAGGAGCAGCGGCAGCTCGTCGTCGGGCAGCGGGACGATCCCGCACGCGTCGCAGTAGACGACCGGGATCGGGCAGCCCCAGTAGCGTTGGCGGGAGAAGCTCCAATCACGCAGCCGGTAGCTCACGGCCGCGCGCCCGCGACCGCGCTCGCTCAGCCACTCGACGATCGCCCGCGCGCCCTCGGGCGCCCGCAGACCGGTGAACGGCCCCGAGTCGACGAGCACCTCGTCCTCCGTGTGGGCCGAGAACGCGCCCGCCTCCGGCGGCTCGCCGCGGGCCGGCGCCACGACCGTCCGCACGGCTAAGCCGAACTCTTGTGCGAACGCGTAGTCGCGCTCGTCGTGCGCGGGCACGCCCATGATCGCGCCCGTGCCGTAGTCCATCAGCACGTAGTCGGCGACCCAGACGGGAATGCGCTCGTCAGTGGCCGGGTTGATCGCATGCAGTCCGGTGAAGACCCCGGTCTTCTGCTCAGCCGCTGCCCGTTCCTCGGCGGGCCTCGCACCGGCGCGGCGGGCGTACTTCCGCACCTGATCCGAGGTGACACGGTCCACGAACGGGTGCTCCGGCGCGAGCACGAAGAACGTGGCGCCGAACAGCGTGTCCGGACGGGTCGTGAACACGGGGATCTCCTCACCGAGCTCCTCGATCCGGAACAGCAGCTCCGCGCCCTCCGAGCGGCCGATCCAGTTCCGCTGGATCGCCTTCGTTCGCTCCGGCCAGTCGATCAGCTTGTGGTCCTCGAGCAGCGCGTCGGCGTACTCGGTGATGCGGAAGAACCACTGCGCAAGTCGCCTGCTCTCGACCTCGGCCCCGCAGCGCTCGCAGCGTCCGTCCACGACCTGCTCGTTCGCGAGGACCGTCTGGTCGTTCGGGCACCAGTTGACCGGCGCCTCCTTCCGGTACGCCAGGCCCGCCTCGAGGAAGCGCAGGAACAACCACTGAGTCCAGCGGTAGTACTCGGGCTCGTGCGCGGAGACTTCGCGTGACCAATCGATCGCCCACCCCATGCGCCGCATCTGCACGCCGATCGCGGCGATGTTGCGCTCGACGATCTCGCGCGGGTGCCCGCCCGCCTTGATGGCCGCGTTCTCGGCGGGCAGCCCGAAGGAGTCGTAGCCCATCGGCCGCAGGACGGTGCAGCCGGTGCGCCGCCGGAAGTGGGTCAAGACGTCGCCGAGCGTGTAGTTGAGCACGTGCCCCATGTGCAGCTCGCCAGACGGGTACGGAAGCATCTCGAGCATGTAGAACGCGTTGCCCGACTCCTCGCCCGGGGCGGGGTCCGGTGCCGCGAACGCCCGCTCGCGCTCCCAGACCTGCTGCCACTTCCGCTCGATCCGGTGTGGGTCGTATTGCTCCATCGTCACCCTCCGCACCCTCGCCGTTTTCGGGTACAAAAAAGCCTCTCGGCTGCGAGAGGCTCATGGGGAGTCGCCGCGGCGTCGCCGCGTTGGCTCCCTGCGCTACTCGAGAAGCTGCGTACGCATCGTCCCGCCGATGCTAGCACGCTCGCGCGCCGACGTCTGTCGCGCGGTCGGGACGAGGCCGGGCCGGACGAGGCGGGTGGGCGCCTTCAGCCGCGCGTCGCTCACGCGCGGGTTGACCGGCGGCGCGAGCGGCGGCGCGCCGTACGACCGGCGCGTCTGCTCCGCGGGCGGCTCGCCGTACAGCGTCGTCCGCTGGCGCGGCGTCCGCCCGAGCGCGCGGATCGTCTCCTCGATCCGCTCGGGCGGCATCTCCTGCCCGTGGGCGGCGCCGGCCGCGCGGGAGATCGACTCGTTCATCAGCGTCCCGCCCAGGTCGTTTGCGCCCGCCCGCAGCGCCGCCTGCGCGCCCGCCGCGCCGAGCTTGACCCACGAGGCCTGCACGTTCGTGATCCACGGGTGGAGCGCCAGCCGGCCGACCGCGTGCATCAGCAGCGCCTCCCGGAAGGTGGGGCCGGGGCGCGCTCGCCCGCGCAGCGCGATCGGAGCCTCCATGTGCACGAACGGCAGCGGGACGAACTCGGTGAAGCCGCCCGTGCGCCGCTGCAGCTCGCGCAGGCGGAGCAGGTGGCGCGCCCAGCTCCTGGGTCCGTCCACATGCCCGAACATGATCGTGGTCGTCGAGCGCAGGCCGGCGCCGTGCGCCGCCTCGTGCACGTCGAGCCACTGCTCGCTCGTCACCTTGTCGGGGCAGATGACGCGCCGGACGTCGTCGTCCAGCACCTCCGCGGCCGTCCCGGGCAGCGAGCCGAGTCCGAGCGCGCGCAGCCGCCTCAGGTAGTCGGGCAGCGGGACGTCCAGGGTGGCCGCGCCCTGCCAGACCTCGAGCGCGGAGAACGCGTGCACGTGCAGCTCCGGGAGCGCCCGCTTCACCGCCGCGCAGATCTCCGCGTACGTCTCGCCCGTGAATGCCGGGTGGATGCCGCCCTGCAGACACACCTCGACGGCGCCGCGACTCCACGCCTCGCGCGCGCGGCGCACGATCTCCTCGACGGGAACGACGTACGGCGCGCCGCGCAGGTTCTCGGCGAGCTTCCCCTTCGAGAAGGCGCAGAAGCCGCAGCGGAAGTAGCAGACGTTCGTGTAGTTGACGTTGCGGGTCACCACATAGGTGACCGTGTCGCCGCAGACCTCGCGGCGCAGCGCGTCGGCGGCCGCGACCACGGCGCGCAGGTCGCCGCCGCGAGCGCGGAAGAGCGCGACGACGTCGTCCTCGTCGAGGTCGACGCCACCACGCACCTTCGTGAGCGGCTCGGCGACCGATCGTGACGCTTCCGGCACGGTCCTGCGACGCCTGCGCGCACCGTTCCCGGATAGGCTCGACGTGGGGAGGAGGCCAGGGGCACCTGAGACGGTGTCCCGAACGGCCCAGTCCGGAACGGACACGTCGGCACCGGCCGCCCAGCGCTCGCCGCGCCCGTACCCCTCCGCATCCGCCGCGCGCAGCACGGCGGGGAGCACCCGCGCGTCGACCCACTCCGGCGACACGAACTCCGGGTACACGGGCAGCCGCGGGACGAGCTCGTACCCGGCCGCGCGGGTCGCCGAGCGAAGCCGCTCGAGCGCCGGCCAGGGCGCCTCCGGGTTGACGTGGTCGACCGTCACCGGCGACACGCCGCCCCAGTCGTCGATCCCCGCCTCGAGCAGCCGCGGGAAGTCCTCGAAGGCCAGGTTGGGCGGCGCCTGCACGTGCCACTCCGGGCCCAGCAGCACCCGCGCGGCGGCGATCGTCCACAGGTGCTCCTCGAGCGACGGCTCGGGATGCGCGGCCATCCGCGTGCCGGGCTTCGCGCGGAAGTTCTGGACGATCACCTCCTGCACGTGGCCGTAGCGGTCGCCCAGCTCGCGGATCGCGAGCAGCGCCCCGAGCCGCTCGGCCCGCGTCTCGCCGATCCCGATCAGGATCCCGGTCGTGGACGGCACGCGCGCCTCGCCCGCGGCCGCGATCGTCGCCAGCCGCCGGGCGGGCAGCTTGTCGGGAGACGCGTAGTGGGGTCCCCCCCGCCGGCCGAGCCGCTCGGCCGTCGTCTCGACCATGATCCCCATCGAGGCGCTGACCGGCCGCAGCGCGGCGAGGTCGGCCGCGCTCAGCACCCCAGGGTTGAGGTGCGGCAGCAGACCCGTCTCGTCGAGGACGGCGCCCGCCGCGTGGGCGAGGTACTCGAGCGTCGTCTCGCAGCCGAGCGCGCGCAGCTCCTCGCGCGCCACGCGGTAGCGCAGCTCCGGCTTGTCGCCGAGCGTGAACAGCGCCTCGGTGCAGCCGGCCGCCGCTCCCGCTCGGGCGATCGCGAGCACCTCCTCGAGCGGCAGGTACGCCCGCTCCCCGCGCCGCGGGGGGCGCGCGAACGTGCAGTACCCGCAGACGTCGCGGCAGAGCGTGGTCAGCGGGACGAAGACCTTCGGCGAGTACGTGACGACCCGGCCGAAGCCGCGGTCGCGAACGCGGCGCGCCTCGGCGCAGAGGCCCGCGAGCGGCGCGTCCAGGAGCTCGCGGCCGTCCACGCGCGGGAGCTTACGCCCGGTTTCGCGTCCAGAGCAGGAACAGCAGCGGCAGCAGCGCCGCGGCGGCGGCGTGCGAGGCGAGCGAGCGGGGCTGCTCCCGCTCGCCGGCCGCCTGGCGCGGGCCGGTGCCGACTGCGCGCCGGAGCGCCGCGGCGGCGGCGTCGGCCTCGCGCTCCGCGAAGAGCTCCGCGCCGAGCGTGGCGGTGAACTCGGCCAGCGCGCGTCCGGTCGTCGGGTCCGCCCGGTATGCCGCCTCCGGGCGGCCGTCACGGCGGAAGACGCGCTCGTCGGGCGCCCTGACGCGCACGAAGAGGATCGCGAGAGGCCGGGCGGGCCGGAGCGCCGCCCGCAGCTCGCCGACCGTCCCGAGCTCGCGCGCCTCGCCGTCGGTCAGGACGACCAGCGCCCGCCGGGCGATCCCCGCGCGGAACAGGTTCCCGGTGACGACGGACTCGAGCGGCGTGAAGATCGTCGCGTGCCGCCGCAGCTCCTGGGGCGGCGGCCGGCCGACCCCGACGCTGCGCTCGAGCGCCGCGCGGAACACGTCGGGGTCCGCGGTGGGAAACGCGTGCGGGAGCAGCCGGTCGGTGAGCGAGGCGAGGCCGACGCGGACGTCCGGGATCTCCCGCCGCAGCCGCCGGGCGAGCACGCGCGCGCGGTCGATCCGGGCGGGCGCGCCGGCCCGCGGGCGGGCGAGCATCGAGCGCGAGGTGTCCACGACGAAGAGCGCCTCGACGTCCGAGCGCACGAAGGTCGGCTGCGGCGCCGCGACCACGGGCTGCGCCGCCGCGACGGCGAGCAGCGCCGCGAGCGCGCACGTCGCGACGACGGCGGGCGCCGCCGCCAGTCGGCGTGGCGCCGGCAGGCCCAGGACGGCGCGGACGCGCCGGGCGCGCGCAGACATCGCCGCGAGCGCGGCCAGCGGGAGCGCGACCGCGAGGGCGACCAGCGCGGCCACCGGCGTGGCGAACTCGAGCGCGGTCAGTACCCCTCCCCGGGGAGCCGCAGGCCGGCGTCGTCGCCGCCCAGCGGGCCGCCGCCGAGGGACCCGCGCCGGCGTCCGGCGCGCGTGCGGTCCTCCTCCAGGCGCGTGAGCAGCAGCTCGAGGTTGTACTTCGCGTGCGGGCTGAGCGGATCGAGTCGCGAGGCCCGCGTCCACCCCGCGATGCTCGCGCGCAGGAAGTCGCTCCGCCGGGTCGTGCTCGCCTGCGCGCCGTCGAAGTAGACGATCCCGAGCAGGTTCGCCGCCGCGGCGCGCCGGCGCGGGTCGCGCGCGTCCTCCTCCAGCGCGGCCAGCACCGTCTCGGCCTCCGCCAGCAGCCGCACCCAGCTGCTCGCGAGCACGAACCGCTCCACCCGCCCGTGCGCGATCAGCTGCAGCGCTCGCCGGAAGGCGAGGTCGTCCTCGACCGCGAGCAGGTCGCCGGCGAGGCGGGCCGAGCGGCGCTCCGGGCGCGACCAGGCGCGGGCGCGAGCCGGTGCGGCGGCGAACGCGGCGTCGCCCGCCTCGATCCGCTCGGGCCAGCGGCGGACCTCCTCCGCCAGCACCGCGGCGCCGACGGCCAGCACCATCGCCGCGACCCCCGCCAGCGCGCGAGCGACCCGGCGCCCGGTCACCCCGTCACCGCCCTCCGCCGCCAGCCGACCCGCGCGCAGGCGAGCTCGTTGAGCGCGAGCAGCGCGAGCAGGAGCCCCGCCAGCGCGACCAGGAGCACGGGCGAGGCCGCCGTGCCCGCCTCGCCCGCACGTCCCCGGCTGTACAGCGGCTCCGGGTCGACGACCACGCCCGCGCGCGCGGTGAGCCGGCGGAAGAACTCGGTGTCGGTCTCGGACGCGCCGACGGCGACCACGCGCAGGGGGATCGACTGACGGCCGTACTCGAGCACCACCTTGCTCAGGGGCGCGACGTCCGAGTCGTCGGTGTTCAGGTCGCTGACGAGCACGACGACGGGGTCGCGGACGCCGTCGCGGCGGAGCACCCTCCGCGCGAGCCGGAGCCCGTTCGAGATCTGCGTCCCCGCCGTGAACGCGTGCGTCCACGGGTTGGCCGCGAACCGCGACCCGGCCAGCCGCATCGTCCGGAAGGGCCGCGCGCGGGCGTCCCGCGGAAGCGGAAGGAAGTAGCGCTGGAACGCGCGCAGCTCCGTGCTCGGCGCCGTCGCCGGCAGCGCCTCGTACGCGACGTCGGAGAAGAGCACGACGCCGTAGCGGCCGCCGCTCGCGGCCGCCTCCTCGAGCGCGCGCGCCGTCTTCTGGTACGCCTCGCGCCGCTCGTAGGTCGCCGCCTCGATGCTCGACGAGACGTCCAGGACGACGACGCCGCTCGACCCGGGCGGGACGAGCGCGGCCTCGGGCGCCGACAGGCCGCGCGCGGCCAGGAACACGCCGCCGCCGACCGCGAGGAGGCAGCCGGCCAGGACGAGGCGGACGAGCCGCAGCCGGCGGAGCGCGCCGGCGAACGACGCCGCGTCCGCGAGCGGGATGCGGACACCCGGTTCGAGCACGCGAGCGGCGGCGCGGCGTCCTGCACGGGGCGGCGCCGCGGCGCTCACGTCCGCGCTCCCAGCGCCCGCGCGACCGCGACGCGCAGCTCGCGCACCTCGTCGCCGGAGGTAGCGGCTGACCACGCGAGCCGGCGCGCGGCGCCGGCGAGGTCCTCGTCGCCGCGCCGGCGCAGCTCCCGGGCGAGCCGGTCGAGCGCCTTCCGCTGCTCCGCCGGCGCACCGGCGGCGAGCGCCCCCTCGAGCAGCGCGAGCGCGCGCTCGGGCGGCGACAGGCGCGCGAGCGGATCTTCCCGGCGAACGGCGACCCCCAGGAGACGGCGGACCTCGGGCGCGAGCAGCAGCGCGGCGGCGAGCACCAGCAGCGCGGCCGTCCCGTATGCGACCGCGGCCGCCACTGTCGGCGCCACGCGGTACGAGACCGCGGGCGGCACGCGCGGGTACCGCCACGGCCATGGGACGCGCGGGTCGGCGCCCGACGGGACGTCGGCGTCCACGATCCGCGTCGCGACCCACGAGCTCGGCCAGGGCGTGCTCGCCGTCCGCCGGGCGCCGTCGCCGAGCCGGTAGTCGACGCGCACGGGCGGCGGCGCCAGCTCGAGCGTGAAGCCGCGCGGCGTGCAGGCGGGGATCAGGCACTGGAGCGTGAACTGCTCGCGCAGGACGACGAGGCTCCCCGCCCGGCTGACGTCCCGCTCGCGCCTCATCACCGAGTACGGCTCGAACCGGGCGCGGACGCGGACGTCGGCCGGGTCCACTCGCCGCGTGTCGAGCTCGACGTGCACGCGCGCCGCCACGGGATCCCCGAAGAGATGCGTGCGCGGGTCGAAGTCGGTCGCCACGCGCAGCTCGCGCGGCCCCTCGTCGTCCGGGGAGGTTCCGGCGGTGAGGAGCAGGACGGCCGCGACGACGGCCGCCGCGACGACGACGGCGGCCCCCGCGGTAGCGGCGACCGTCGTTCGCGAGCCGGCCGCGCGCACCGCTCCTGTGCGGCGGCTCACGCCGTCAACCGCCCTTCCCGCCCGGCCAGGTAGCGCCGCTGGTCGGCCCACTCGAGGAAGGCCTCGAGGACCTCGCGGGGATCGGGCGAGGAGAGCACGATCGGCTCCAGGCCGAGCGCGACGAGACCCTCGCGGAGCGCGCGCAGCCGCTGCTCGTTGTGCGCCCGCCGCGCGCGCGCCTCCGTACCGCTCAGCCGGAGCGTCTCCACGCGCCCCGTCGCCGCGTCGAGGATCGGGATCCCGATCCCGCCCACGTCGGGGAAGCTCTGCTCCCAGACGGGATCCTGGATGACGACCGGCACGACGTCCCAGCGGTGTTCGAGCGCGCGCAGCCAGGTCTCGGGCGGCGGCGGGGCGAGGAAGTCGGAGAGGACGAAGACGAACGTCCCGGCCGGCAGCGCCCGTCGCCGCTCTCCCAGGTAGTCGAGCGCGCGCTCCACGTTGTCCTCCGGCGCGCGGAACGCCGGGTAGAGCAGGTGGCTCTCCTCCAGCCGGCCCGCCTCGCGCTGGCTCCGCGGCGGGCGCCAGAACGGCTCGCCCTCGGCGTAGTCGAGGTAGCCGACGAACCCGCGCACGCGCGCCGTGCTGGCGCCGATCAGCTCGCCCGCGCTGTGCAGCACCTCCCGCTTCGACAGCCACGGCAGCCCGGGCGGGAAGAGCTCCATCCCCGGCCGCCGGTCGCAGACGACGACCACGCGGGGCGCGTCCTCGGCGTAGCGCTCGCGGACGACGAACTCGTCCGTTCCGCGCGCGGAGGAGAGCCGGGCGGAGGCGTTCCAGTCGATGGCGTGGACGTCGTCCCCCGGGCGGTACGGGCGCGAGCCGGCGATGTCGGAGCCGAGCCCGCGGCGCGCGCTCGGCATCGCGCCGAAGGCGAGCCCGAGCAGCCGGTGGCGCGGGACGAGCGGGAAGACGAGCTCGTGCCGCGGCACCGGCGCCGTCCCGCTACGGGCGCCGCGCCGGCAGGGTCACGACCTCGCCGCCCTCGGGGTCGGGCCGCGGGACGCGGGCGAAGCACGCGTCGCGGAAGCGGGCGAGTGCCGCCTCGCGGCCGATCCGCCGCATCTCCACCAAGAACCCGGGCGCGAAGATGATCCGATGGCCGATCACGGGCAGGAACAGCTCCTCGACGTCCTCCGGGGTCACGTAGTCGCGGCCGTCGAGCAGCGCCCAGGCGCGCGCGGCCCGCTCGAGCGCAAGGCTTCCCCGGACGGAGGCGCCGATCGCGACCTCGTCGAGCTCCCGGGTCGCGCGGACGAGGCCGATCAGCCACGCCTCCAGCAGCTCGTCGACGTAGACGCCCTCGACGGCGGCCTCCAGCTCGAGCACGTCGGCGACCGTGACCACCGGCTGCAGGCGCCCGAGCGGGTGGCCGCCGCGCTGCTCGCGGACGATCCGCTGCTCGTCGTGGAGCGCGGGGTAGCCGAGCCCGGTGCGCAGGAAGAAGCGGTCGAGCTGCGCCTCGGGGAGCGGGAACGTCCCCTCGTGCTCGATCGGGTTCTCGGTGGCGAGTAGAAGGAACGGCTCGGGCAGCCGCCGGGTCACGCCGTCGATCGTCACCTGCCGCTCGGCCATCGCCTCCAGCAGCGCGGATTGCGTCTTCGGCATCGCCCGGTTGATCTCGTCCACGAGCAGCACGTTCGCGAAGATCGGCCCGGGCCGGAACTCGAAGTCGCGGAGCTTCTGGTTGTAGACGGAGAGCCCGGTCGCGTCCGTCGGCTGCAGGTCGGGCGTGCACTGGATGCGGGCGTGCACGGCGCCGTCGATGCTCTGCGCGACCGCCCGCGCCAGCACCGTCTTCGCGGTGCCCGGCACGTCCTCGAACAGCACGTGGCCCTGCGAGGCGAGTGCCGCGAGGACGAGCTTGATCTCGCGCGTCTTCCCGTGGACGACCGTCTCCACGTTCGCGAGCAGACGCCCGGCGATCGCGGCGGCGCGCTCGTGCCGCTCGCGCTCGTCCAGGCGCTCGCGCTCGGCGTCCATCGCCTCAGCTTACGCGAGCGGAATCGACCCGCCCGCCCCGGGGGCGCGTGTCGCGCAGCGGTCGCATCGCCGTCGTCCGGTGAGACGACGGCGATGCGGCGGATGTTGTGCTGTTCGGTCCCTCGCGCCTACGGCGGCGGCGGCTCGTCGCGGTAGACGGGCTCGTCACGGTAGACGGCCGTGCGGCGTCCGCCCCAGCCGCCCCAGCTCGACCAGAAGACGAGCGAGAGCAGCGCGCCGATGATCCCGACGACCAGCAGGATCCAGCCGATCGTCGTGATGTCGACCCCGCTCACGTCCGCCTCCACGGCCCAGATGAGGATGGCGCCGGCAGCGATGAGGACCAGGCTTGCTCCGATTCCCATACGACCGGCGTACCCCCCGTCGCCGACGGTGAAAACCCCCGGCGGGCCCGGGGGAACCGTCGCCTCCCCCCTGCTCCGACTAGCAGCGGCGCAGAAGCCGGTCGACGGTCAGCTCGCGGCCGTCGCGGTAGCGCAGGCGGACGCGGAGCAGCTGGTTGCGGGGGCCGAGCTGCGCGGCCGGGACGCGCGCGCTGTACGGCCCGCGGCGGACGACGCGCAGCCGCCGACCGGCGAGCCGGAACTCGGCGGTCGCGAGCCTCCGCACGTCGCCCTCGACCCGGGCCGCGGCGTCCGTCGTGACACACGACTCGCCCCCCGCGACGGCCAGGCGGACGCGCGGCGCGACGGAGCAGCTCTCGCCGAAGCAGGTGCGCAGCAGCCGGAGCCGCCGTGCGAGCTCGTCGCGGATGCCGGCGAGCGCCGGGTCGCGATGCCGGCTCTGTAGCTCGTGCGGATCCCTCTGGAGGTCGTACAGCTCGCGCGCGCCGCCGACGTACTGGACGTACTTGAACCGGTGCGTCCGGATCCCGCTGTAGACGCCCGACTCGAGCAGCACGTCGCGGCCGAGCCGCCGCCCGGGGTCGGCGGCCAGCGGCAGCAGCGAGCGCCCGTCGAGCAGGCGGGTGGCGTCGGCGCCCGCCGCCTCGAGGAGCGTCGGCGCGATGTCGACGTTCGTCACCAGGTCGCGCTGCACGCGGTTCCGCGGGACGCCGGGGCCGCGGAGGATCAGCGGCACGCGGGCGGACGGCTCGTACGCCACCACCTTCCCCTGCGGGATCCGGTGCTCGCCGTGCATGAAGCCGTTGTCGGAGGTGAAGACGATCAGCGTCCGCCCCAGCGTGCGCGTGCGGCGCAGCTCCGCCACGACCCGGGCGATCGCCTCGTCGACGGCGAGCAGCGACTCGAGCCGCTGCTGGTACAGCTCGCGCAGGTCAGCCGCGTGAGCGCGAGACAGCCGCGGCCGGCGGCGCACGCCAGGCGGCTTGTCCGAGACGTCGAGCTCGTTGAACGACGGCGGGCGCGGCAGCGGCTCGGAGGCGAACGCGTCCCGGTGGCGCGGCGCCGGCGAGGGGGTCGTGTAGCGCGCGGGGTCGTCCGGGTCGACGGGCCGGCCGACGTGCGGCGCGAGGAACCCGACGAACAGGAAGAAGGGCTGAGGCCGCCCGGCGAGCCGACGGACGAAGTCGGCGCCCTTCCGCCCGTAGACGTCGGTCTGGTACATGGTCACGCTCGGCCCGTAGCGGACGCGCCGGCCGTTCTCCATCAGGTCGTAGTCGACGAAGTTGTACGTCGAGGGGTCGAGCGAGCCGTACCACTCGCTCCAGGCGCCCGGGACGAGCGGCGAGATGTCCCTTCCGTATCCGTTCAGGTACTTGCCGAGGTGGACCGTCCGGTAGCCGGCCGCCTGCAGCCACAGCCCGAGCGTGTTCAGGTGGTCGAGCTTCTGCGACCCGCCGCGAGGCGGGTGGTTGCTCATCACGCCGTGGTTGTGGGCGTACTGACCGGTGAGGAACGTGGCACGCGACGGACAGCAGACCGGGAAGGAGGCGAAGGCGTTCTCGAACGTCGTCCCCTCGCGCGCGAGCAGCCGCCGGACGTTCGGCATCACGCGCAGCGACTCGACGGTCTGGTCGTCCGTCATGAACACGACCAGGTTCGGCGGCGGCTGGCTCGACAGGGCCCCGACCGGCTCCGGACGCGTCGCGGCCGCGAGCGCGATCGCGGAGAGGAGCGCGGCCGCGGCCGCGAACGGCGACACCCTGGCCATGTCTCTCCCTGACGAGATCGCTGCCCCCGGGTTTGTGAAACCCAGGCAAAACCGTAGCCGCGAAGCCGGCCGGGGGTCGCGGCGGCGCGGGACCGCTACAGCGTTGCGGCGAGCCCCTCCGCCTCGGTGACGACGTCGTCGATCGCGGCCAGCCCGTCGTCCCAGAGGCCGCGCGCGCGCACGTCCAGCCCGACGATCGCCGCCAGGCGCTCCGGCGCGTCGGAGCCGCCCGCTCGCAGCAGACGGAGATAGGGCTCGACCATCGCCTCGCCCTCGCGCTCGTACCGCCGGAAGATCGCGAGCGAGAACAGGTAGCCGAACGCGTAGGCGTACACGTACCCCGGCGAGAGCGCGAAGTGGCCGATGTAGCTCCACCACGGCCGGTAGTCGTCTCCCAACTCGACGACGTCGCCGAGCAGCGCCCCCTGCGTCTCGAGCCACAGCTCGCCGAAGCGGTCGGGCGAGAGCTCTCCGGCCTCACGGCGCTCGCGGTGGACCGCGTCCTCGAAGCGGTTGAGCGCGATCTGCCGGAACACCGTCGCGATGGCGTCGTCGATACGCCCGATCAGGAGGTCGAGCCGGCGGCGCGGGTCGTCGTCACGCTGCCGCAACGCGCCAAACGTGAGCGCCTCGGCGAAGACGGAGGCCGTCTCGGCCAGCGTCAGCGGCGTCTGCGAGTTGAGGACACCCGCCTCGGCGGCCAGGACGCCGTGCAGCCCGTGCCCGAGCTCGTGAGCGAGCGTCAGCACCGAGCGGCGGTCGCCCGTGAAGTTCATCAGGACGTACGGGTGGACGTCCGGGATGCGCGTCATGCAGTACGCGCCGGTGACCTTCCCGGGGCGCGCGCCGGCGTCGATCCAGCTCCCGTCGAAGAAGCGCTCGATCGTGCCGCCGACCTCGGCGGAGAAGCCGTGGAACGCCTCGAGGACGAGGTCGCGCGCCTCGCTCCACGAGACCGGGTCGGCGGGACCGGTGACGGGGGCGTAGCGATCCCAGTGCGCGAGGCGGGGGAGCCCGAGCAGCTTCGCCTTCAGCGCGTAGAACCGGCGGGGGATGTCGTAGCGGCCGACGACGGCGTCGATCAGCGTGTCCACGACCTCGTCGTCCACCTCGTTGTCGAGGTTGCGGTCGGCGAGCCAGTGCGGGTACGCGCGCAGGCGGTCGTCGATCGCCTTGTCCAGCAGGACCGCGTTGAACGCCGAGGTGCGCGTCCGCAGCCCCGGCTCGAGCGCCTCGGTGACGGCGGCGGCGACCGCCCGCCGCTCGTCGCGGTCGGCCGACTGCAGGCGGCTGAGCGCGTCGTCGAGCGACCGCGCGCCGTCGTCGAGCCGGACGCGCAGCGAGCTGAGCAGCTCCTGGTTGAGGCGGGCCCACGCCGTGCGGCCCGAGACCGCCTTCTCGGCGATGATCCGCTCCTCCGGCTCGCTGAGCAGGTGCGGGCGGTAGCGGCGGAGCGAGCGCAGGAAGTGCGCGTAGTGCTCGAGCTCGCCGGCGGCCAGCAGCGGCGCGGCGCGTTCGTCGGCGAGCGCCGTCCACTCGAGCGTGAAGAAGAGCAGCTCCGTCTCGAGGGCGGCCAGCCACTCCTGCGCCCGCTGCAGCAGCGCGCCCCGCGCGGGGTCCTCGGTGTCCTCGGAGAAGTGCATGTACGCGAACGAACGCACGCGCACCCGGGCGGCCTCGATCCGCTCGAGCTCGGCGACGGCCTCCGCCAGGTCGGCGGCGTCGAGCTCGCCGACGCGGCCCCGGTAGCGCTCGCGGAACCGCGCGGCCGCCGCGCGAACGTCCTCCAGGTCGGCCTCGAGGGCCGGGTCGTCGTCGCCGGCGTAGAGGTCGGACAGATCCCAGCTGACGTGCTCGGCACCGGTCGCGATCGTCGTCATCGGCCTCCCTTTCCGTTCCAGACCTGCTCCGGCTCCGTGACGGGCGCGCGGCAGGCGAAGCGCTCGCAGACGTACACCGCCGCGCGCCCGTCCACGAGGCCCTTCCCGGCGAGCAACGGCACGGCCTGCGCGCGCTCGTCGTCGGCACCGCGTGACCAGGCGGCGACGGCGGCCGGATCGTACGGGGCGAGCGCCGCGCGTGCGACGGGCGCGTCCGCCGGACCGACCAGCGCCAGCTCGCGCGGCGGCGAGAGATGCAGGTCGAGCGCGCAGAGGGCGTAGGCGAAGCCCTGCGGCGAGCGCGGCAGGAGGTCGCGGACGAGCCGCAGGTGCGCGACGGCGGGGCGCTCCAGCTCGTCGTCGCCCCAGACGCGCGCGAGCCGGAGCAGCAGCTCGGCGAGCAGCGACGCGCCCGAGGGCGTCGGGTTGTCGTCCAGCTCCTTCGGCCGCGCGACGAGCGCCTCGCCGTCCGCGGGCGCGAGGAAGAAGCCGCCCCGCTCCCGGTCGGCGAACAGCTCGACCGCGAGCAGCGCGAGCCGCCGCGCCTCCTCGAGGTGGCGCAGGTCGGCGGTGGCCAGGTGGAGCTCGTAGAGGCCGTGCGCGACTGCCGCGTAGTCCTCGAGGTAGCCCGGCCCGCTCGTCCGCCCTCGGCGCGCGCTGCGCGCGAGCCGGCCGTCGGGCAGCGAGAGCGGGCCGAGCACGAACGCGCCGAGCTCTTCCGCCGCGCCGAGCAAGTCCGGGCGCTCGAGCCGCCTCGCCGCCTCCGCCAGCGCGGCGAGCGCGAACCCGTTCCAGGCCGCGATCGCCTTGTCGTCACGGGCGGGCTGCGGCCGCTCCGCGCGGACGGCCAGCAGCCGCTCGCGCTCGTCCTTCGACAGCGCGCCGCGCAGGACAAAGCGACCGTGCTCGAACGGCTCGAGCAGGTCGCCGCGCTCGGCCCCGAGCGCAGCGGAGAGCTCCTCCGGCGTCCACGTGAAGGTCAGGCCCTCGACGCCCTCGGTGTCGGCGTCCTGCGACGAGGCGAGCCCGCCCTCGGGCAGGCGGAGCTCGCGCAGCAGGTAGCCGAGCGTGCGCTCGCAGGTCTCGCGGAAGCGGTCCTCGCCGGTCACGGCCCAGCCGTGCAGGTAGGCGCTCGCGAGCAGCGCGTTGTCGTAGAGCATCTTCTCGAAGTGGGGCACGAGCCAGCGCTCGTCGACGGAGTAGCGGTGGAAGCCGCCGCCGACCAGGTCGTGCATCCCGCCCTCGGCCATCGCGTCCAGCGTCGCGGTCGCCATCGCGAGCGCTTCCTCGTCGCCGGTCTTGCGGTGGTAGCGGAGGAGCAGCTCCAGCGTCGAGTGGGGCGGGAACTTCGGCGCCCGCCCCCAGCCGCCGTAGCGAGCATCGAACCCGCGGCGGAGCGCGCGGACCGCGTCGTGGAGCAGGCTCTCGGTCAGGGGCTGGGCGGAGGCGCGGGCCTGCGCCGACGCCCCGGCGGCGTCCACCAGCGCGCGCGCCTGCCGGGCGACGTCGCCGCGCCGCTCCCGGTAGGCGTCCGCGACCGCCAGGAGCAGCTGCCGAAAGCTCGGCAGCCCGTGGCGCGGCTCGGGCGGGAAGTACGTCCCGCCGAAGAACGGCTCACCCGCGGGCGTCAGGAAGACGGTCATCGGCCAGCCGCCGTGGCCGGTGAGCGCGACGACGGCGTCCATGTACAGCGCGTCCAGGTCGGGCCGCTCCTCACGGTCGACCTTGACGCAGACGAAGTGCTCGTTCATCAGCCGGGCCGTCTCGGCGTCCTCGAACGACTCGTGCTCCATCACGTGGCACCAGTGACACGCCGCGTAGCCGATCGAGAGCAGGATCGGCTTGTCCTCGTCTCGCGCGCGCCGGAGCGCCTCGTCCCCCCACGGGTACCAGTCCACCGGGTTGTCGGCGTGCTGCAGCAGGTACGGGCTGGTCGCGTCGGCGAGCCGGTTCACGCCCGAACCGTAGTCACCGCGGTCAACCGGCAGGCTCTCGAGCGCGCAGGGAGGACGGCGCCGTGAATCTCGCTAGGGCGTCGCGAACCCGACTTCGAAGTCCCCCTCGGTCAGCACGTCGAGTCCCCCGGGCCCGGTCATCGGGAAGAACGGCGGCTCCGACGCGGTCGGGCACCTGGCCAGCGGCGGGAAGCCGAACGCGTGGCCGAGACGGTCGCCGGCTCCCGCCGCACCGGTGTCGACGAATCCGAGCCGCGCTCCCGCCCCGACCGAGACGGTGTCCATCGGATCGAACTCAAGAGACGACGGTCCGTACGCGGCGACGTCGACCACGCCTGCGATGCTTGCCACCCGTCCGTCGTCGCCGAGGATCAGGCAGGTGACGCGACCGGAGATCAAGATGTCCCACGGTCCTGTAGACCGGTAGGAGAAGATTCCCCGGCCGGTCTCGCCGCGGAGGCCGACAGTGGCAACCGCGTCCACGTCCACCTCCGTCGTCACGCCGGTCCGGTAGGAGACGAGGCCGCGACCTCTGACGAAGCCGCCGCGAACGAGGGTGGTCACCGTGGCTGCGTCGTTCGCGCTGCGGGGATCGGACGTTCGGGCGGAGACGCTTGCCGTGGCCACGAGCCGTGTTGGCATGACCGGCGCGCGCGCGACGATCCTCACCGTCACGGTTCGCGCGCGCGCGACCGCGCCGATGGTGCAGACGGCCTCGGTCGGGCCGGTCGTGCACGTTCCGCGCTGCGTCGTCACCACCGGCGCTGCTGCACCGGCGGGAATCGACGTGCGGAGGACCACGCCGGCGGCCGCGTGGGGGCCGCGGTTGCGTACGACCACCCAGCGCGTGAGCTCGTGCCCGATCTGGACCGGATGCTCCGAGACGGTCTGCCGGACGGACAGGTCGGCCGATCGCCGGCCGCGAGCGGCGGTCGGAAGCTTCGGCTCGCCTGCGACGACGCCGCCCGCGCCCGCACCGCGCGGGGAGAGAGGGCGTCGCGCAGTCCGGCGGCGACGGGCGCTCGGCGGGCGCTCGGCGCGCGCCGTGCGCTCGACAGCAGAGTCG
Source organism: Thermoleophilia bacterium (assembly GCA_014534345.1). Lineage (GTDB taxonomy): Bacteria > Actinomycetota > Thermoleophilia > Gaiellales > Gaiellaceae > JACVRR01. The sequence continues at coordinate 29,265 of JACVRR010000005.1, forward strand.
CCGGGGACCGATACCCGTTTGCCCTGCGGCCTCGTTGCCTCGCTCGGTGGCCGTGTCGACTCGCCGCGCGCACTCGTCGCCTGGTCGCGCTTGCCGAACACGGGCCCCAGGGACTGCGGAGACAACACGTCGACGAGCTTCTGCCGGAGGCCGAAAGCCGGCGTCACGAGCAGGACGCCGAGCGCCAGAGCCGCTGTGACAACGATCATGCGCGGCCGCGCGAACGCCGACGCCGCCGTTCCTCGGGCCACGGTGGCCTCCAGCAGCCGTCGCTGCTCGAGCTTCCTGCCGGGCGGGAGGTCGAATTCGGGGGGAAGCAACTGCCGCGCGCTCACAGAACGACACTCCTGGCGTCGGGGTCTCCCAGTTCATGTCCGTTCGCGTCGGCGAGTTCCCGGAGAGCTGCCCGCGCACGGGCGAGGCGTGACCGGATCGTCCCGACCGGGACGTCGAGCGCGACGGCTGCTTCCTCGTAGCTCAGCTCCGACCAGATGCAGAGCGCGACAACGTCCTGCTGATCCTTGCGGAGCCGGCCGACCAGCCGAAGCAGCGCGCGCATCCGCTGCTCGGCATCCACGCGCGCGAGCGCGTCGGCGCTCCCGTCCGACGACGGCTCTGCCCGGTCCATGCCCTCGAGGGCGTTCCGCTGCCGCCGGAGCGACCGTCGTCGATTCCGGACGAGGTTGGTCGCGATCCCGTAGAGCCACGGCAGCACTTTCCCGTTCTCGACTCGGACGTCGCGCCGGCGCCGGAAAGCCTCGAGGAAGACGACGGCGGTCAGTTCCTCGGCGTCCGACCAGTCGCCGAGGCGCCGGAACAGGTAGTTGTAGACCGCGCGGCAGTGGCGCTCGTAGAGGTCGCCGAACGCGCCGGCGTCGCCCGCGGCCGCGCGCCTCCAGAGCACGTCGTCGCTCGGCGGCTCCATCTCCCTTCCTATGTCCGTGAACAGCGGCGAGTTCCCCGACATGATCGCGCGCGCGCTCGCGCCGACCCCGCCGGACGGTGACCGAGCCGTCAGGATGCGCGCGCTGCGCTCGCCATACGCGCCGGAAACGTGCCCGCCCGGTAGACACGTCCAGGGAGCTCGCGCTCGAGCAGCCGCTCGACCCACTCGGCAACGCCGATGAGCGCGTCGAGGTCGACGCGCGTGTCGACTCCCTCGCGCTCCAGCAGGTAGACGAGGTCCTCCGTCGCGACGTTCCCGGTGGCGCGCGGGGCGAACGGGCAGCCGCCGAGGCCGCCGACGGACGCGTCGAGGATGGTCGCGCCCGCCTCGAGCGCGGCCCAGGCGTTCGCGACTCCGGTGTTGCGCGTGTCGTGGAAGTGCCCGCCCACCCGTCGTCCGAGCTCGCCGACGCGCTCCACCAGCTCCTTCACTTGCCCGGGCGTCGCGACGCCGATCGTGTCGGCCAGCACCACCTCGTCCGCGGGGAGCCGCGCCGCCAGGCCGACGACCCGGTCGGGGTCGACCTCGCCCTCGAATGGGCAGCCGAAGGCGACGCTGACCGTGACCGTCGTCGGCCGGTCGGAGCGGCCAAGGATCGCCGTCGCGTGCCGCAGCGCCTCGTCGAGGGTGGCGTTCGCGTTCCGGCGGTTGAACGACTCGGTCGCCGCGAGCGTCACGTTCACGCGATCGAGGCTGGTCGCGAGCAGGCGCTCGAACCCGCGCTCGTTGAGGACGAGCCCGGAGTACTCCGTGCCCGCGCGCTGCTCGATCCCCGCGACCACCTCCTCGGCGCCCGCCATCTGCGGCACGCGCCGCTCGTCGACGAAGCTGACCCCCTCGACGCGCGGCAGGCCGGCCGCGGCGAGCCGGTTGACCAGCTCCGCACGGCTCGCGGGGGACAGGACGTCCCGCTCGTTCTGCAGGCCGTCGCGCGGCCCGACGTCGCAGACGGTCACTCGCACGGGCGGGGACGGTAGCCGACTACACCCGGTACGCGGTCACCCGCTCGACGCGGATGCGGACGATCACTCGCTTCTCGCCCGGCTTCAGGGGATAGCGATCCCAGCCGCGGTACCGCCTTCCGAGCCGGTGGATGCTCTCCTCCGCGCCCTCCTCCACGAGGTCGGCGGTACCGCTCACCGACACCCAGCGCCACGGGTCGTGACGGTCGACCACGAGCAGCGAGACGCGCGGATCGCGGCGGAGGTACTCCAGCTTCGCCCGCCCCTCGGCCGTGTTGAAGAGGGGCCGCTCGCCGTCCCAGTCGACCCAGACGACCGTCTGATGCGGCGACCCGTCCGGCCGGAGCACGGCAGCGGTCCCGAAGTTCGGCTCCACGAAGAGAAGCGCCTCCGCCTCCGTGAGCTTCCGTTCCGCGCGCAGTGCCACCGCTTCTCCTCGTGCCGCGATCGGTTCGTCCCTCCCCGGGAGCGCAACGAAACGGCGACCCTTGCGGTAGCGGCGCCGCCGGGCTCGCCGGCGGTGGTGTTGATTGAGGAATCAATCGGATTGACTGATAAATCAGTCGGTAAAGGACGGCACGCTTTCCTGTTCGAAACTCCTAGTTTCGGACTCTGGCGCGCGGGGAAATACGGGCTACCTTTTCCGGGCTCTTCGCCCGATCTAGGCGACCTACCAGGGGGTAAAGCATGGGAAGGACTCTGTCGAGGCTCCGCAGCCTGCGGTTCGTCTCGGTCGCGCTCGGCGCGCTGGTGCTGTGTGGGACGGCACTCACCGCGACGAGCGCGAGCGTGACGATCGACACCGTCGGCGGCCAGACCGTCAGCGGCGGCAAGGTGAAGAACCCCGTCTCGGGCGCGGTCACCGTCGCCGGGCGCGCCGGCGCGATCGGCGGCGGCGACACGTCGTCCACCGAGCCGGCCGCGAAGCCGCTCGTGGCCGATGCCGGCGACAGCGCGTTCGTGGCCGCCGGCCAGCCGGCGACGCTGCTGGGCGCGGGCTACGGCGGCGCGGAGCCGTACACGTTCTCGTGGTCGACGTCGGCCGGGACGCTGGCCGCCACCGACGCCCCGACCGCTCAGGTGAACGGCGCGCCGGTCGGCACGCACACCGCGACGCTGACCATCCGCGACAGCGCCGGCGCGACCGCGACCGACACGGTCAAGTTCGTCGTCTACCAGCCGACGACGCAGCGCGTCCTCGACAAGACGCAACTCGACCCGACGCCGGGCGCGCTCGGCCTGACCCACTTCGACTTCCCGTTCACCGTCGCGCCCGACACGGCCAGCATCAAGGCGGTCATGACGCACCTCGTGGCGACGAACGACTACGACCTCAAGCTCCTCGACCCGTCCGGCAAGGAGCGCGCGTTCCCGGGGCTGTTCGTCCCGAACACGCGCGAGGAAGCGACCATCCAGAATCCCGAGCCGGGGACGTGGACGGCGCGCGTCGAGCGATACGCGACCGCAGCCGACGAAGTCCGCGTGACGGTGGACGCCGTGCTGACCGGCGGGGACCCGCGGCCGCAGGTGTCGTCGGGCGGCCCGTACCGCTTCGCGCTCGGCGACAAGCAAGCGCTGGACGGGACGGTGGCCGGTGGGACGGCACCGCTCTCGGTCGGGTGGGACACCGACGGGGACGGCGTCTACGAGCTGAGTGGAGTCGACGTGACGGCGAACCTCGGCGAGGGCAAGCACATCGTCACGGTGAAGGCAACCGACGCGAAGGGCCTCGAGCGGCGCGAGACGACGTCGGTGCTCGTGGCGGACGCGGCCCGGCTTGCCGCGGAGACCACCGCGCTGACCGTCGTCGCGATCGCCGATACCGGCATCAACCCGTACCACCTCGAGTTCTCCGCCGAGACGTACCCCGACCCGGACGTCCTGCGGCTGACGAACAACTTCACGAAGCACCCCTCCGAGTACCTGAACGGCTATCCGAAGGAGGCGAAGGCGCTGCCGGTCACGCTCGGCCAGGGCTACTACCCGGAGCGCGACCGGCCGATCTGGACGGGCAACACGACGATCGAGCCGGGCAAGCTGTACTGGATCCCGGGGACGAAGATCGTCGGCGCGATCGACTCGGGCGGCTCGACCGGCGCCACCTCGAGCGACGACCCGCATCCCATCCTGGACGACAACGGTCACGGCAGCGGCTCCGCCTCGGTGTCCGCTGGAAACCGCTACGGCTACTGCCCGACCTGTCTGCTGGTCGTCACCGAGGGCCTGACCGACGGTCTCACCGCTGCCGCTCAGCTGCCGTGGGTCGACCTGAACTCGAACAGCTGGGGCACGGTCGGCGGCGCGCCGCTCGGGCTCGTGGCGGGCGGGAACCGCGCGAGCAAGACGGCGGTCGAGCGCGGTCAGACGGTGCTGTTCGCGGCCGGGAACGGCGTCGGCAACGCGTTCGACGTCCCGCAGGCCTCGTACGGCTCGCAGCAGGTCGGCCCGGACTGGAACGTGATCGTCGGCGCGATCCGGCGCGACAACCAGCGGGCGATCGTCGGCGACGCGATCCCGGTGCACATCTCGGCCTGGGGCGACGGCAACCTGCCGTCCGCGTGCCGGACCGGCACCGTGGGCCAGTGCGCGTTCGGCGGCACGTCCGCGGCGACGCCGTACACCGCCGGCGTGTTCGGAACGGTGCTGACCGCGGTTCGCCGAGCGCTCGGCGACACGGCCGTCGGCCAGCGGCCCGGCCAAGTGATCGCCGAGGGCCTGCCGATCGCCGAGAGCGAGTTCCTCGCCGACGGGAGACTGACCCGGGCGGAGCTCCGCGAGGCGATCCTGCGAACGGCGTTCCCGCTCAACCAAGGGAACGCGATGTCGCCGTATCCGTACCCGGCGACCGCGCCGTACCTCGGCGAGGCGAACGTCCTCTTCGAGGGCTGGGGAGCGGCGACGCCGGAGTCGGCGCAGCGGGCGATCGACGTCCTGCTCGGCCGCGAGCTGATGCCCGAGCGACCGTTCGAGGAGAGCTTCTTCGCGCTCGACCGCGGCATCCGCGACCATCTGTACGGCGGCTACGACCGCGACGGCGACGGCAACACCGACGTCTCGCCGCTGCCGTCCTCGTTCGTGATGCCGAACGTCGACCTGACCACCGTGCCGGGCGTCTTGACCGCGCTCGGCGCGGCCGCGGCGGCGCAGGCGGACCTCTCGTACGAGAACGATCCGGCCGGCTCGAACCCGCTCGCGTTCTACCTCCACCGCGTCGTCAGCGCGGCACCGGGCGTGACGGGCTGCGGCGCGACGAACAACGAGCTGTTCATGGATCAGACGAATAGCTCGGGCGATCTCGAGCCGTGCTTCGAGAGCCGGATCACGAGCGTCCCGGCCGCGTACCGCCCGATCGGGATCTTCCCGTCGAAGGGCACCCTGTCGGCGCCGCTCCCGGCCGGCTCGAGGGTGAACGTCGAGCTCTACATCACCACCGAGACGCCCTCGCTGGTGCGCCCGACCGGCGTGCTGATGGCCACCGACCGCGAGCTCGGCGAGGGCCGCGGCCCGCTCCAGGTCGTGCGGGGCAGCGGGGCGGCCGGCGTCGCGTGTGCGACGCTCGGCGAGGCCTGCTGGACGAAGTACACCTGGTCGTTCGACACGACGCGGCCGGCCTTCACCGGCGAGCAGCTGACGTTCCAGGTGCAGTTCCTCGGCACGCGCTCGACGGCGTTCGGCGTCGAAGGGGCGCACGCCTCGCGGATCTCAATCACGCCGGGCCCGATGCCGCCGAGCGGCCTCGAGTTCGGGGCGACGATCGACGAGCCCGCGAACGGGTCGCGCGTGACCGAGGGCGAGATCGTGGCCGGCGGCCGGGTCGCGTTCCCGAACCTCGGCTCCGATCCGACCGGTGCCGGCGGCCACCCGACCACCAAGCGGGTCGACGTGTCGGTGGACGACCCGTCGTTCGCCAACCCGATCGAGGCGAACCTCGACACGGCGTCCGGAACCTGGAGCGCGCCGCTCGGGAAGCTCGCCCTCGGCGAGCACACCGTGTACGCGCGGGCGTCGATGGACGGCACGAGGTCCGAGGTCGCGTCGTCGACGTTCACCGTGGTCGAGAACGCCGAGGTGCAGTGGCAGATCGTGAGTAAGAACAGCGCGCCGAAGACCGACGCGTGGAAGCTCGCGACCGGCCTGCAGTCCTGGACGTTCGGCTTCGACACGGCGAACTACGCGAGCGGCCCGAACACGATCGTCGTGCGGCTCCTCGAGGCAGGCAACGAGACCGCACGCGCGACGGCGAGCGCCAAGTTCAAGTAGCGCCTCGCCGTCCTCCCCACCCAGACCGCGGCCGGCCTCAGCGCCGGCCGCGGTCTTACCCGCGAAAAGTGCTCGCTGGCGCTTTGCACTTTTCGCGGGGATCAGGCTGGGGCGCTTGCGCGGATCTCGCGTACCAGGGCCGCCGCGCGGTCGGCGCCGACGAGGTTGCCGCGGCGCTCGTAGAGGGCGAGCGCCTCGTCGAGGACGGTGAGTGCCTCTTCGTACCGGCCGGCGAGGCGCAGGATCTCGGCCAGATGGACGCGCGCGTCGCCGCGGGCGTCGAGCCGGTCGCTTCGGTCGAGGTGCTCGATCGCCTCGTGCACCAACGCCTCTGCCTCCTCGAGTTCGCCGCGGGCGGCGAGGACGCGTGCGCGAAGGAGGCGCCACGAGTAGACGTCGGGCCGGACGCGCGCCGCGAGGTCGACGAAGCGCTCGGCTTCGGCGAACCGCCCCTGAGCGATCAGCGCCTCGGCGAGGGCTGTGGCGTAGTGCAGCTCGACGATGCCGCGACGCCCGAGGTCGCCGGCCTCGCCGAGCTCGCGGAGAAGGCGCTCGGCCGCCTCGGGCTCGCCCGCGTCCAGCTCGATGTCTGCTGCCGACACGAGCGTCACCAAGGTGCCGGCCTCGAAGCCGAGCTCCGCAAGGCGCACCCTCCCCTGCTCCATGAGCCGCCGCGCCTCGTCGAAGTCCCCGAGCTTCGCGCGCAGCCGCCCGAGGTGGCGGAGCGCCCGCATCTCGGCGAGCGGCTCGTCCACCGCCAGCTCGCGGACACGCTCGACCAGCCCGACGGCCTCGCGTATCGGCGTCGACCCGTAGGTCGGCGCGGAGAGCAGGTCGTGGAGGATGTCGGCCGCAATGCGACGCCCCAGCTCGGCGCGCGTGCTCGAGCGCGCGACGCAGCAGTTCCTCCTCCCGCGCGAGCTGCTGGCGCTGGGACTCGACATCCGCCAGGACGTGATAGGCGCAGGCGAAACCCACGTCGTCGGTACGCCCCTCGAGCTCGGCGAGCAGCGCCGTTGCCTCCGACTCGAGCCGGTCAGCGTCCTGGCGCCGACCCGCCGCGTAGCTCCACCGCGTGCGGGCGAGCAGGACCCGCGCGCGGACGCCCGCGTCGCCGGCTGACGCGAGCGCCTCGGCCTCGGCGAGCAGCGCGTCGCCCTCGGTGATCGCACCGCCCGCGGCGAGCGCGAGCGCGAGCTCGGAGAGGACCTCGGCGCGGAGCGGGTCGTCGGCGGCGAGCAAGGTCGACGCACGGCTGAGGAGGTTCCGCGCCGCGGCGGCGTCGGAGCGTTCGCTCGCGCGCAGCCCCGCCTGTCCCAGGCGCCGACTCGCTTCGTGGCCGAGCCCGCGGGTGTCGGCGACACCGAGCTCGCCGAGGTACCGGGACGCCTGCTCGAGGTGGTAGCCGACGAGCTCGTCGCCCTCGCCGGGTGCTGGTCGAGCCAGCGCGCGTAGCGCTCGTGCAGCTCGGCCCGCCGCGCCTTCGGCAGCGACTCGTAGGCGGCGTCGCGGACGAGCATGTGCGCGAAGCGGAACCCGTCGTCGCCCGGGAACGTCGCGCGGTCCGGCCGGACGAGGTCCTTACGGACGAGCGCGAGGAGCGACGAGGCGGCGGCCGGCCGCGCGGATTGCGGCATGAGCTCGGCGACTGCGCCGCGGTGGAAGAAGCGGCCCTCGACGGCGGCGCACTCGGCGACCACGCGCTCGACGGGCTCGAGCCGGTCGATCCGCTCGGCGAGGAGCGCCTGGATCGTCGGCGGGACAGGCAGGTCCCCGTCCTCCGCCTCGCGCGCCATCGCCAGCATCTGCTCGACGAACAGCGGGTTGCCCTCGGCCGCGGCGAGGATCCGCGCGCGCAGGTCCTCCGCGAGGGCGGCGCCGTCGAGGAGCCGCTCGACGAGGGACTCCGCGTCGTCCGGAGGGAGCGACTCCAGCCCGACCGTCGTCCCGCGCCAGGCAGGACGCTGCTCGAGCAGCTCGGGGCGCGCACCGCAGACGAGGAGCAGCGGCGCGTCGCGTGCGAACCCGGCCACGTACTCGATCAGGTCGAGGAACGCCTCCTCGGCCCAGTGGACGTCGTCGAGGACGACGACGAGCGGGCGGTCGCGGGCCAGCTCCTCGAGCAACCGCCGGACGGCCCACTGCGTCTCCTCGGGCGGGCCGCCGCCGTCCGCCGCGCCGACCGCGGCGGCGACGCGAGAGGCGACGAGCGACGCGTCCTCGGCCTCGCCGAGCACGTCCGCCAGCCCGGCGAGGACGTCTGTACCGGCCGTCTGCTCGAGGACGTCCGCCAGCGGGCGGTAAGTGACCCCCGCGCCGTACGGGAGGCAGCGGCCGACGGCCACGCGCGCCTCGTCGCGGACGCGGGCCACGAGCTCGCGGACGAGACGTGACTTCCCGATCCCCGGCTCGCCGACCACCGTGACGAGCTCGCACGCTGGCCCGTCGCGCGCGCGGGCGAACGCGTCCTCGAGCGCGGCCAGCTCGCGCTCGCGGCCCACGAACGGCGCGTCGAGTCGCCGCGTGAACGCAGGTGCGTCGGCGAGCACGTCCAGCACCCGGAACGCGACGACTGCGTCGCTCTTGCCCTTCACGCGGAGCCCGTCGACGCGCTCGAAGCGGACGGCGTCGCGCACCAGCCGGTGCGTGAGCTCGCCGATCAGGATCTCGCCCGGCTCGGCGGCGGTCTCGAGACGCGCGGCGATATTCACCGCGTCGCCGCTGGCGAACGTCGCCCCGGGGCCCGCGACGACCTCGCCGGTGTTCACACCGATCCTCACGGCCAGCTGGACGCCCGGGCCGCGCTCGAGCTCCTCGTTGAGCGCCGCGAGCGCGTGGCGCAGGTCGCCCGCGGCACGGACGGCGCGGACGGCGTCGTCCTCGCGGACGTGTGGGACGCCGAAGATCGCCATGACGGCGCGTCGCCGATGAACTTCTCGACGGTGCCGCCGTGCCGCTCGAGCACGCTCCGCGCCGCCTCGAAGTAGCGGGCCAGCACGCCGCGCAGCGCCTCGGAATCGAGCTTCTCGCCGAGCGCGGTCGAGCCCGTGACGTCGCAGAAGACGACGGTCACGACCTTCCGCACGTCGCGCTCGGCCTCGCGCGCCAGCGGCGCACCGCACGCGCCGCAGAAGCGGAAGCCGGCGGGGTTCTCCTGGCCGCACTGGCGGCACGTCGCCGCGCATGACAGCTTGGACGAGCGTGCCGCGGTTGCCTAGTCCTCTGGCGCCGCCGGGCGGCGGACGGTAGTTTGCGCCTCAGGGGCCGAAACTGTGCGCGAGCCGACGAGCCCTTCCGCCCCCGAGGCGAGAGCTTCCGCCGCAGGGCGCGAGCGGCCGACGCACGTCACGCTCGCGGTCGTGCTCCAGGTGCGCGGCGGGCGGCTGCAGGCGCTCCTCTGGCAGCGGGCCCGCGAGCCGTACGCCGGCGCGTGGGCGCTCCCGGGCGGCTACCTGGAGCCGACGGAGACGCTCGAGGCGTCGATCCGCCGGCACCTGGCCGCGAAGGTCGACGTGCGCGAGCTCTCCCACCTCGAGCAGCTCGAGACGCGCAGCGACCCGGAGCGGGTCCCCGGCGAGTGGCAGCTCGCGACCGCCTATCTCGGGCTCGCGCCCGTCGGCGTCGACCCGGCCGTGCCGGAGGACACCGCCTGGCACCCGGTTGACCGCCTTCCCCGGCTCGCGTTCGACCACGGGCCGATCACGCTCGCGGGGCGGGAGCGGCTGCGTGCCAAGCTCTCGTACACGAACCTCGGCTTCGCGCTCGCGCCCGACGAGTTCACGATCGCGCAGCTGCGCGACCTGTACGCGGCGGCGATGGGACACCACGTCTCGACCACGAACCTGCAGCGGGTGCTCGTCCGGCGGCGCGTCCTCGAGGCGACGGGCGCGCGGCGCGACCCCGGCCCGGCGGGCGGCCGGCCGGCCGGCCTGTTCCGCTTCCGCTCCCGCGAGCTCGAGGTGACCGACCCTTTCGCCGTCCTGCGCCCGCCCGGCCGCTGATCGTCCGCGCCGGCCATGACCGGTGCCTGGCACCGGACGCGGGCTCTCCCAGCAACGCGCCACCTCGGTCGCAGCGCCAAGCGGAGACCAGGTCTGTTCCAGCCATGACTGGTGCCTGGCACCAGACGTGTCCAAAGGGGACACGGTGGTCGTTCGCGGTGAGCGCCGGGCTCAGGCGGCGGCGGGGGCAGCGGCCGAGTTCGCGGCGGCTTCCAGCTCGGCGGCGAGCTCCGCGGCCGTCTCGACGAAGGCGCGCGAGGCCGGGGAGCGGTAGCGGTCGCGATGCCAGGCGATCCCGATCAGCCGCGGGGGCACGCGCGGCTCGAGCTCGAGCATGACCGTCCGCTCCTCGTGCTCGTCCATCGTCAGCCGCGGGACGAGCGCCGAGCCGACGCCGGCGCCGACGAGCCCCTGCACCGTCCCGTTGTCGTCCGACTGGAAGACGACGTCGAGCTCGAGGCCGCGGCCGCGGAAGTACGACTGCACCTGCACCAGGCTTCGGCACTGGCGGAAGCCGATCAGCGGCAGCTCGGCCACCTCGCGCACCGACACCGGCCGGTGACGCTCCGCGAGCGGCGAGTCCGCCGGCACGACGAGCACGTACGGATCGCGCATCAGCTGCCGCACCTCGAACGGGCCGTCGACCAGCGGGTAGATCACGAAGGCGAGGTCGAGCTCGCCGCGCTCGACGAGCTCGAGCAACTCCTCGTCGTTGGACGACTCGGTGAGCCGGATCTCGACGTCCGGCCACGCGTCGCGGAAGCGGCGGAGCAGCGCCGGGAGCAGGCGCTTTCCGACGCTCTGGTACGTCCCGACCCGCAGCGTCCCCGCCGCGCCGGTGGACAGCGCCTCCATGTCGGCGCGCGCCGCGTCGAGTCGGGCCACGATCGCCTCCGCATGGCGGAGGAGCAGGCGGCCGGCCTCGGTGAGCGACACGGGCCGGGGCCCGCCCGGCCGCTCCAGCAGCCGCTCGCCGACGATCCGCTCGAGCGTCGCGATCTGCTGGCTGACCGCCGACTGCGTGTACCCGAGCCGCCGCGCCGCGCGCCCGAAGGAGCCCTCCTCCGCGATCGCCTGCAGCGCCGCCAGATGGCGCAGCTCGACGCCCAGCCAGCGATCAGGTTCCATGATCGATATCAGATGCTAGCCGACTTGCCCTAATCGCCGTGCACCCGCGACACTGAGGGCATGGAACTCGTCGTCATCGTGTTCTTGCTCGTGGTCGGTCCGCTCGCGGTCCTGTTCGGGGCCGACTCGCGCCTGGACGAGCCGCGCCGGTAGCCGTGCCGGTCGCGCCCTCGCGGCGCACGCTGGCGGTCGCCGGCGCGCTCGCGGTCGTCTACGTCGTCTGGGGGTCCACCTACCTCGGGATCGCGCTCGCGCTCGAGACCATGCCGCCGCTCTTGACCGCGGGCGTGCGCTTTCTCGTCGCGGGCGCGCTGCTGTACGCGGTGGCCTCGCGCCTCGGCGACCGCGAGGACGACCGCGTCGGCAGCCGGCAGTGGCTCGCGGCGCTCGCCACCGGCGGCCCGCTGTTCGTGATCGGGAACGGGGGCGTGGTCTGGGGCCAGCAGACTGTCGCGTCGGGAGTCGCCGCGCTGATCGTCGCGTCCGTCGCCCTCTGGATCGTCGTCCTCGACCGTGTCCTCTTCGGCCGCCGGCTGAGCGGGCGCGCGATCGCCGGCCTGCTGATCGGCTTCGTGGGCGTCGCGATCCTCGTCGACCCGCGCGGCGACGTCGATCCGGTGGGCGGGCTCGTCCTCGCCGTCGCCTCCGTCGGCTGGGCGGTCGGGTCGCTGCTCTCGCGCGGCGCCGCGCTCCCCCGCCGTCCGCTCGTCGCCGCTGCGCTGCAGATGCTCGCCGGAGGCGCGCTGCTCCTCGTCCTCGGCGCCGCGTCGGGCGAGCTGGCCGACGTCGACCCGGCCGGGTTCTCGGCCCGCTCGCTCGGCGCGGTCGCATACCTCGTGGTCTTCGGCTCCCTGCTCGCGTTCAGCGCCTACGTCTGGCTCCTCCGCGCGGCGCGGACGTCGCTGGTCGCCACCTACGCGTACGTCAACCCCGTCGTCGCGGTCGCGCTCGGCTGGCTGGTGCTCGGCGAGGGCGTCACCGTGCGGACGCTCGTCGCCGGGACGGTGATCGTCGCGGGCGTCGCTCTGATCGTCGGCGCGCCGGCGCCGAAGCGCGAGCCGCGCGGCACACCGGCCGTCGTCCGCCTCCTCGCCCGCGCGGCGAGCGCGGCGCGGCCGGTCGTCTAGCCCGCCGGGCGCGACGCCGCGGGCACCGCCCGCTCGATCCACGACGCCAGCTCGGCCGCGAAGCGAGGGTCGATCGCGTGCGGCAGCGGAGACTCGCGGTACACGACCTCCGCCCCGGCGTCCTCGAGCAGGTCGCGCGCGCGTCTCCCCCACTCGACGCCGATCACCGGGTCGAAGCGGCCGTGCCCGATCGCGACAGGCGGCAGCGGGGGCTCGAGATCGAGCTCGAAGCCCGGCACCGTGGGGACGAAGCCGCTGAACGCCACGATCGCGGCGGGCCGCGGCCGTCCCGCACCGAGCGCGACCGCGTAGCTCATCACCGCCCCCTGCGAGAACCCCCCGAGCACGGTCCGCTCGGGCGGGATCCCCGTCTCGGTCGCGAGCGCGTCGAGCCATTGCGACGCGCGCTCGAAGCTCGTCGAGAACGTCTCGGCGTCGGGGTAGCCGATCTCACGGACGACGTACCAGTGCCGCCCGCCGGGCGGCAGCGCGAGCGGGCCGCCGGGAGTGATGCCGAGGAAGCGGCGGGAGGGATCGAGCACCTGGAGCAGCGGAAGCAGGTCGAGCTCGTCCGCGCCGCGGCCGTGGAAGAGCACCAGCGCGCCTTCGGGATCGGCCGTCGCCGGACGGACGCGGCTGACCAGCCGCGCTGCCATCAGCGTCGCTCGGCCAGCTCGCGCGTCGTCGGCAGCGGCGTCAGGACGCCCTCGAGCCGGTCGCGCAGGTGCCGGTAGTTCGGCGGTAAGGAGAGCGCCTCGCCCAGCGTGTCCAGCGGCTCGTCGACGGTGAACCCGGGCCCGATCGTGGCGATCTCGAACAGGACGCCGCTCGGCTCGCGGAAGTAGATCGAGCGAAAGTAGAAGCGGTCGATCACGTCCGTCGGCCCGCCGCCGGCCGCGCGCACGCGGTCGCGCCACGCCTCGTGCTCGCCCATGGGCGACGCCCAGGCCACGTGGTGCACGGTCCCCGCCCCGCCGACGCCCGGCCCCGGTGCCGGGTCGTACGCGTAGAAGCCGCCGCGACGATCCCCGCGCACTTCCCACGTGTCGCCGTCGCGCGGCTCGAACGCCAGCGTGCCCTCGAGGAACCGCCGGCTCGCGCGGGGGTCGAGCGAGAACGCGCGAACGCCGTCGAAGCCCTGCAGCGCGAGCGCGGGCGGAATCTCGGGGTGCCGCGCGACCAGCGGCTCGTCAGCGTTCTCGGCGACGCGCAACTCGAGCTCGAGCCCCTCGGGGTCGGCGAAGCGCACTGAGCCGCCCTCGCGGTCGGACGCGATCCCCTCCGCGGCCAGCCGGTCGAGCCAGAAGTCGAGCGCCTCCTCGGAGCCGACGCGCCAGACGACCCGGTGCACCATCCCCGCGCCCGCACGCCCGTTCCGCGCGCCCGGGTACTCGAAGAAGGTGATGTCGGCGCCGGCGCTGCCCAGCTCGTCGGCGTAGAACAGGTGGTAGACGGTTGGGTCATCCTGGTTGACCGTCTTCTTGACCAGGCGAAGGCCGAGCACACGCGCGTAGAAGTCGACGTTCTGCGGCGCGTCTCCCGTGATCGCCGTGACGTGGTGGATGCCTTCGAGTCTCATGTCCCTCCCAACGAGGCGGGGGCGGGGGGACTTCCCGGCGCGTTGACCGCACCCGCCCGCTGCTCTACCCTGTCCCCGGCCGCTGTAACGCGCGACGAGAGGAGGTTCCGAGCGATGACAGAGCTCCATTCCGCCGGGGCCTCCGCGCGCGCCGCCTAGCACGCCGCCGGGGCTCCTCCGCGCCGCGCCGAGGGCGCGGCTCCGCCGTTCACCACGCCAGAGGAGACCTCTCTTGCTTCGAGCTTCGCTGGGCTGGGACGCGTCCTGGGAGGATGCGTTCGAGCCGTACAACCGAGACGGGCTCGTGCCGGCGCGCGTCGCGATCCGGCACCACGGCCCCTGCGTCCTGCTCACCGACGACGGGCCCCTCGGGGGGATGCCGGCCGGCCGGCTGGGCGACGACGACCTGCCCGCCGTCGGCGACTGGGTGGCGGCCAGGCCGCTGCCGGGCGAGCGCCGGTCGTTGATCGAGGCGGTGCTGCCCCGCCGCACGGCGATCGTCCGCAAGGAGGCCTGGCGCCGCGCGCGCGAGCAGGTGCTCGCTGCGAACGTCGACGTCGCCTTCCTCGTCGCGGCCGTCGGACGCGACCTGAACCCGCGCCGCCTCGAGCGCTACCTGATCCTCGCCTGGGAGAGCGGCGCCGAGCCGGTGATCGTGCTGACGAAGGCTGACCTCGCCGCCGACCAGACCGAGGCGTTGCCGGCGGTCGAGTCGGTCGCCATAGGCGTGCCCGTCCATGTCACCAGCAGCGTCACCGGCGAAGGCGTCGACGCGGTCACCGCGCGCCTGGCCGGGGGCCGTACCGGCGTCCTGCTCGGCTCCTCGGGCGTGGGCAAGTCGACGCTGGCCAACCGCCTGCTCGGCGAGGAGCACTTCCGCACGCGCGAGCTTCGCGCAGACGAGCGCGGACGGCACACGACCACGCACCGCGAGCTCGTCGTCCTGCCGACGGGCGGCGTCCTGCTCGACACGCCCGGGCTCCGCGAGGTGCAGCTGTGGGCCGGGGAGCAGTCGCTCGACCGGACGTTCGAGGACGTCGCCGCGCTGGCGGAGGCGTGCCGCTTCCGCGATTGCGGCCATGTCCACGAGCCGGGGTGCGCGGTCCTGGAGGCCGTCGAGACGGGCTCGCTCTCGCGCGAGCGGCTGGCGAGCTACGGCAAGCTCCAGCGCGAGCTGCGCGCGCTGGAGGTGCGCCGGAGCAAGCGCCTGCAGCGCGAGCAGCGGCTGCGCTGGCGGGCGCGGCAGCGGGCGCTGCGGCGCGACCGGCCGCGCTGAGCCAGGCCTCCCGGCCGGGAACGCGCCGCAATCGGCGCTAAAGTGCGGCGTGTTCCGAAGTCCGGGCCCGGCCTGACACGTGTCCTCCTCCTCGCTGCGACCTCCGGCACCGCGCCGCACCGTGCGGATCGGCTCACGCCCGCTCGTGCAGCCCATCTCGGTCGCCGACGCCGGCTTCTTCCGGAGCGGCGACTTCTACCTCCGGGTGAGCGCCTTCGGGCTCGTCACGTTCGCCCTCTTCGCTCTGCTCGGGCTCCGGCTGTGGTCGCTGCAGCTCGTCCAGGGCCCGCGCCTCGCCGCGGAGGCGAAGCGGGACGTCTTCCGCCACGTCCGCCTGCCCGCGCCGCG
Organism: Thermoleophilia bacterium; assembly: GCA_014534345.1. GTDB lineage: Bacteria > Actinomycetota > Thermoleophilia > Gaiellales > Gaiellaceae > JACVRR01. The sequence continues at coordinate 44,892 of JACVRR010000005.1, forward strand.
CGCCGCGATCGAGGACGCGGAGGGCCGGCTCCTCGTCGGCACGGACGGACGCGTCTCGGTCACGGCGGACGCCGACGCCCTCGGCGCGCTCGACGAGCGCGGCCGCTGGCATCCGAGCGCCGAGGGCCGCGCCGTCCTGCGGCGCTTCTCGCGCCTGTCCCGCGTCCCGCTGCCCCGGTTGCTTCGCCGCATCGAGCGCGAGCAACTGCGGGCGCCGCACGCGCCCGCCGTCATCATCCCCCGGGCCGAGCGGGCGCTCGCGGTGTACCTCGACGAGCGGCCGGGTGCCTTTCCCGGCGTGAGCGCTGCCCCGTATCCGCAGCGGAGCTACCCGCAGGGGCGCATCGGGGGCGAGTTCCTCGGCCTCCTCGGCGAGATCAACGCCGACCAGCTGAAGCGGCGGCCGCGGCGCCGTCCGGGCGAGGTGATCGGCCAGTCCGGGGTCGAGGCGCGCTACGACCGCTACCTGAACCTGGGCCTCGCCCGCGCCCGGGTCGCGGTCGACGCCCGCGGCCGGCCGATCGGCCCGCTGACGATCCTCCAGCAGCCGCGGCCGAACCGCGTCCTCAGGCTGACGATCGACATCCGCATCCAGCGCGCGGCCGAGCGCGCGATCACGAACGCGCTCACGGGTGCGCGCCGGCGGGGCAAGTGGGACGCGCGGGGAGCCGCGGCCGTGGTCATGGACGCGCGCACCGGGGCGCTGCGCGCGCTCGCGACCGCCCCCGGGTTCAACCAGGTCGCCGCCGCCCGTGATCCCGACTACCTCGAGCAGGTGCTCTCGTCGGAGGACCGGATGCTCAACCGGGCGATCGCGGGCACGTATCCCACGGGCTCGACGTTCAAGCCGATCGTCGCGCAGGCCGCCCTCGCCGCCGGCCTGATCGACACAGGCTCGACGATCTACTGCTCGAGCACGTACTGGTACGGCGGCCGCGAGTTCAAGAACGCGGCGCCGATGGAGGCGTCGCTCAGGCTGCGCGACGCGCTCAAGTACTCGTGCGACACCTGGTTCTACCGGCTGGGAGCGGTCTTCTACGAGCGCCAGCGGCGCGGCAGCCTCGACATCCAGCGCTGGGCGCGCCGGCTCGGCCTCGGCGCGCCGACGGGCGTCGACGTCCCCGGCGAGGCGGCGGGCATCGTCCCCACCCCGCAGTGGGTGCGGAACACCCTGGACGACCCCACCTGGCACCCCGGCCAGTCGATCAACCTGTCGATCGGGCAGGGCTTCCTGACGGCCTCGCCGCTGCAGATGGCCGTCGCGTACGCGGCGCTCGCGAACGGCGGCCGCGTCGTCCAGCCGCACGTTGCGGAAGGGTTGTACGACCTGTCCGGCAAGCGGCGCAAGCGGTTCCGCTGGAAGGCGAGGCGCGTCTCGCTGCCGGGCGTCCACGCGATCCGGGAGGGCGTCTACGCCGCCGCCAACCTGCCGGGGGGCACGTCGTACGGCGTGTTCGCCGACTTCCCGGTGAAGGTCGCCGGGAAGACGGGGACGGCGGAGGTGCCGCCGTCGCCCAACGACCACTCGTGGTACGCCTCCTGGGCACCGCACCAGGACCCGCGCTACGTGGTCGTCGTCCTCGTGGAGCACGGCGGCTTCGGCGCCGACGCCGCCGCGCCGGCCGCCCGCGAGATCTACGAGGCGCTCTTCCGGATCCCGAAGGGGAATGCGCGGCGGCAGCCGTAGCGGGCGGCGCGGCCGGCGCACCTCGCCGCCGCC
>JACVRR010000046.1 GCA_014534345.1 Thermoleophilia bacterium
GGCGCGCCGCCCGGCTACGTCGGCTACGAGGAGGGCGGGCAGCTGACGGAGGCGGTGCGCCGCCGTCCCTACTCGGTCGTCCTGCTGGACGAGATCGAGAAGGCGCACCTCGAGGTGTTCGACGTGCTGCTGCAGATCCTCGACGACGGTCGCCTGACCGACGGCCACGGCCGCACGGTCGACTTCCGCAACACGGTGGTGATCATGACCTCGAACCTGCGCTCGCGCGACGAGGTGACGGCCACGCTCAGGCCCGAGTTCGTCAACCGGATCGACGAGATCGTCGTCTTCGAGCGGCTGAGCCGCGAGCAGCTGGGCGAGATCGTCGAGCTGCAGCTCCGCCGGTTGCGCGCGCGCCTGGCCGACCGCGGTCTCGCGCTCGAGCTGACGGACGCGGCGAAGGAGCTCGTCGCCGAGGCCGGCTGGGACCCTGCCTACGGCGCCCGGCCGCTCAAGCGAGCGCTCCAGAGGCTGGTCGAGAACCCGCTGGCGCTCAAGCTGCTCGAGGGCGAGTTCGCCGACGGCGACACGGTGCTGCTCGACGCACGCGAGGGCGAGCCGGTGTTCGAGCGGACCGACGTGGCGGAGCCGGCCGCGGCCTGAGCGAGCGGCGGCAGAGCGGCCCGATGGCCGGACGAGGATCGAGGCGATGTACGCGCGGTGGCTCGAACGGATGGACGCCGCGGCGCAGCGCGAGCGCCGCCGGGCGGACCGCCGCCGCCGGCTGTCGCTGGGGCTGCTCGGCCGCCGCTGAGTCGAGGTTCCGAGCCCGACCTGCCCCGCGCACGCGCGAGACGTCGGGCACGCCGGCGCAGTCAGCCGGCGAGCTCGTCGATCGCGGCCACGAAGCGCTCCGCGACCGCGCAGAGGCGCTCCGCGTCTTCCGCGGAGACCCGGCGGGCGTCGTAGTCGGCGCCCTCGCGAGCACCCTGCGCTCGCTGTGCCGCGGCGACCAGGTCGGCGTCGAAGCGGCCGGGCTCGACGAACGTCTCGCGGAAGAGTTGCCACGTGCCGCGGTGCGTGCGCGCGTTCCGGTCCTCCTCGCTGAGCGCCGCCCGCGCCGCGTAGAGCATGGCGTAGTAGGCGGCGCTCACCGCGCCCTCCTCGAACCCCGCCTCGAGGACGAGCCGCGCCGCGTCCAGCCGCTCGCGCGCCATCGCCATGAACTCCTCCGACCGTGGGCTCACGGCTCGCCGTGGAGGACGACCTTGTCGCGGTCGACCTCCTGGATGAAGAAGGAGCGGATCCTCCGCCGCTGCGCGAGCTCGTCGGGCGTATAGATCTGGACCGCGAACCAGACGGGGCTCACGCCCTCTGCCTCGGCCGCCTCGTACGCCAGCCGGGAGGCGCGCCAGTGGTCGTCCGTCGCCGTGCGCGCGAGCACGACCAGGAGGTCGACGTCGGACTCGTCGTGCCGCTCGCCCCGTGCGCGCGAGCCGTAGAGCCAGACCGACCGCAGGTCGCCGCCGAACTCGTCGCGGAGCAAGCGGACGAACCGCGCCAGCGCCCGGCGCTCGCCCGCGTCGAGGGCGGTCTCGGCCGGCGTCGCCACACCGACGACTGTAGCCCCGACTGTCGGCGTGCGGCTGCGCGAGCGGCTCGCCGAGCCGCTACGCGCTGCCCGAACGGTCTGCCGCCCGGCGCCGACGCGAGCGAGGCGTTCGACCCGTCGGACGCGCGCGCGGCGATCGAGGTCGCGGCCCGCGCGGTCGCGTCGGCACGCGAGGCGATCGCGCGGTCCTGACCGCCGTTGCCGCTCAGCCACCGCGACGTGGCCGAGCTTCGCGCGGGTGCCGAACACGCAGGCGGCCGCCCCGAAGGCGGCCGCCTGCCACGGAACCGATCGCGCGCGGCGTGCTAGGGCGTGTGAACCGTCCCGACCTTGACGGCGGTGACGGTCGCGCCCCAGACCTGGTCGGGATCGCCGTCGCCGAAGTGGCTGCTGCACGTGAACCTGACGTTGTCGGCACTCGCCAGGGTGACGACACCGTGCACGACCGCGGTGCTCCGCGGGTGGTTGCTCCCGTCACCGATGTCGACCGTCGAGTTGTGAACGGGAAGCGGGCTGAACGCCCCATTGCGTAGGAAGCACGTCACATGAAGCTCGTCGTCCCCGCTCTCGCTCTCCAGCTCTGCGACCGCGGTGAGGAGGAACGTGCCAGCCGGCAACGGCATGATGAGGACGTCGACCCCTTCTCCCTTCGGAAGTCTCACGACCGTCACGGCAGGGTACGCGCGAGCCTTCTGCCAGACCTCGAGGCCGTTCGCCGCGGGCGCCGAGCACTGGATGTCTCCGTTCGAGTCGAAGCCGCGGGCGAAGTGGCCGGCCGTGCCGCAGGACTTGCCGGGGACGCGGTAGCCGGGTTCGATGCTGAACGAGCTGCCGTTGAGGTCGAGCCCGGTGCCGGCGAAGTAGTGCGTGTCGTTGTCCATCGCGCACACCCATGCCGTACCGTCGAACTTCGCGACGTTGGTGGCGCCCGAGCAGCCCTGCGGGAGGCTGTACTTCGGGTCGAGGCCGATCGTCACCTCGCCGTTCGAGCCCCCGCCCGTCAGGCCGCCCGTGACCGAGATCGTGGTGATGTCCCCGCCCGAGAAGTGGACCTGCACCTGGCCCGAGGTGCACGCGGCCGCAGGCGTGTCGCCCTCCTTGATCTTGACGAGCGTCCCGCTGCTCGTCACGAGGCACCCCGTGTAGCTCTTGACTTCGCTCGCCAGATGCCCCGCGAGCGCCGTGCCGCCGACCGCCGTGATCGCGAGCAGCGCCACCGAGACGGCGAGCATCCACCGGCTCGTCTTCCTCAATCTATTCCGCATCTCCCTTCCTCCCTCCGTCCGAAGACCACGTGTATGGGTCGCAGCGAGCGGAAGGCCGGCGGCGCGAGCAGCGCGGGCGGGGCGGAGAGCGCCCCGTCCAGGCGGTCGCGGAGGAAACGAAGCCAGTCGGCCTCGCTCTCCCAGACGCCGATGATGCGGAAGCCCTCGTCCGTCGGCCCGGCGACGTGCACGATCAGGCCGGGCGGCGAGGGACCCGCGAATGCGGCCGCGAACCGCGCGTAGCGTTCCCAGCTCGCGGCCACGTCCTCCACGAACGCGTACGACATGGCTGGGACGGTCGCCCGACGCGGTTTAGCTCTGGTATAGCGCCCCCTTTTCAGGCGCCGGGGCGGCGAGCAGAATGGAGGCGGTGGCTGCGGCGGACGTGCGCGTGCTCGGGCCGGTCGAGCTCGTCGACGGCGACGGTCCAGTCGCGCTCCCCCGGAAGCACCGGCGGCTGCTGGCCGTGCTCGTCGTCGCGGGCGGGCAGTCCTGCGGCCTCGACGAGCTCGTCGAGGCCGTGTGGGGCGCGGAACCCCCCGTCTCGGCGCGGAAGCTTCTGCAGATCTACGTCTCGCAGCTGCGCAAGGCGCTCCCCGAGGGCGCCTCGCTCCTGACGCGGCCCGGCGGCTATGCCCTCGAGCTCGCGCCGGGCGCGCTCGACGCCGCGCGCTTCGAGCGGTTGCTGGCCGAGAGCGCCGCGGCGCGGCGGAGCGGGAATCCCGCCCTCGCCGCGTCGCTGGCGGAGCAGGCGCTCGGACTGTGGCGCGGGCGGGCTTTCGGGGAGCTCGCGTACGAGCCGGTCGCGCACGCGGAGGCGGAGCGGCTCGAGGAGCTGCGGCTCTGTGCGGTCGAGGAGCGGATCGACGCCCAGCTCGAGCTCGGCGGACACGCCGAGGTGCTCGGGGAGGTCGTGGCGCTCGCGCGCGCGGAGCCGCTCCGTGAGCGGCTGCAGGAGCTGGCGATGCTGGCGCTCTACCGCGCCGGGCGGCAGTCGGACGCGCTCGAGCACTACACGACGGTGCGGGCGCGGCTGCGGGACGAGCTCGGGCTCGATCCCGGGCCCGCGTTGCGCGAGCTCCAGCGGCGCATCCTCGGCCAGGACCCGGCGCTGGAGGCGAGCCGGGACGAGACACCGGCGGCCGCTTCCCTACCGCTGCCGCCGACGCCGCTCGTCGGGCGCGAGCGCGAGCTCGCGCAACTCGGCGAGCTGCTCGCTCGGCGGGACGCGCGGCTGCTCGTGCTGACCGGCGCCGGCGGCAGCGGCAAGACCCGGCTCGCACTCGAGGCGGCGCGGGCCGCTGCGCCGGCCTTCGCGAATGGGGCCGCGCTGGTCGAGCTCGCGCCGCTGCGGGACCCGGGCGTCGTGCCGGCCGCGATCGCCCACGCACTCGACGTATCGCCCAACGCCGACCAGCCCCTCGAGGAGGCGATCGCCCAGGCGCTGGCGGCGCGGGAGCTCCTCCTCGTCGTGGACAACGTCGAGCACGTCCGTGAGGCGGCGCCGCTCCTCGCGCGGCTGCTCGCCCGCGCTCCGCGGCTGACGGTGCTCGCGACGAGCCGGGCAGTGCTTCACGTTTCGGGCGAGCGCGTCTTCCCGGTGGCGCCGCTGCCCGAAGACGAAGCCCTCGACCTCTTCGTCCAGCGCGCCCAGCTCGTCGACCCCGCGTTCGAGCCTACACGCGAAAACGAGAACGACGTGCGCGAGATCTGCCGGCGCGTGGACTGCCTGCCGCTGGCAGTCGAGCTGGCGGCGGCCAGGATCCGCATGCTCCCTCCGCGCGCGCTGCGGCAGCGCCTCGACGACCGGCTGACGGTGCTCACCGGCGGCCCGCGCGACCTCCCCGCGCGCCAGCGGACGCTCCGCGAGACGATCGACTGGAGCGTTGGGTTGCTCGACGAGCGCGCGAAGCGTGTCTTCGCGAGACTCGCCGTGTTTCCCGGCGGTGCGACGCTCGAGCTGGCGGAGGCGGTCTGCGGGGCCGACCTCGACACGCTGGCGGCACTGGTCGACGATCACCTCGTCCAGCGGTCGGCGAGTGCCGGCGAGCCCCGCTTCGGCATGCTCGAGACCGTCCGCGAGTACGCGCTCGAGCAGCTGGGAGACGAGCGCAACGCCACGGAGCTCGCCATGGCGGCGTCGCTCGCCGAGCTCGTCGAGGCCGTCGAGCTCGAGGAACGCAGGGCGGGCGGCGCACTGTCCCGGCTGGATCCGGAGGTCGACAACGTGCGCGTTGCGCTCGCCGCCTGCGTCGAGGCGGGCGAGGCCGAGCTCGAGCTTCGGCTCGCCGGCGGAATGTGGCGGTACTGGTGGGTTCGCGGTCCCGCCGCGGAGGGGCTCGAGTGGATCGAGCGAGCGCTTGCCTCGGGCGAGGGGCCGGCAAGTGCGGTCCGCGCGCGGGCGCTCTACGGCGGAGCGGGTCTCGCCTGGAGCCGGGGCGACCTCGAACGCGCCAAAAATCTCGCACGGGCCGCACTTTCGGTCGCCGTCGACGCGGCGTCGGAGTGGTACGAGCTCGGGGGCCACACCGTCCTGGGGATCGTGGCGAACGCGGAGGGAGACCGCGCGGCCGCCCGCTTCCACCACCAGCGCTCCCTCGAGCTCAAAGAGCAGCTCGGGCTGGAGCCGCTCGTCGAGAAGCTCAATCTCGGGCATGTGGCATTCGAGTCGGGCGACCATGAGACCGCGACGGCGCTGTTCGAGGAGGTGCTGGCAACGCACCGGCGGAACGGGGACCCCGGCGGCATTGGGTTCGCGCTCCTCGGCCTCGGCCTCGTCCGCCAGGAGCTCGGCGAGCATCGAGCTTCACGGCGCGCCTTCGAGGAGGCGCGGGTGTGCTTCGGGGAGGTCGGGTTCCGCGAGCACGTGGCGCATGCGCTGCAGGGTCTCGCGGCCGCCGAGGCGAGCGGGGGGCGGTTCGAGGAGGCTGCGCGGCTGCTGGCTCGCGCACATGGCGAGCTCGAAGAGCTCGGTGTCCCGCGCGACAGCTTCGCCGGCGAGATGGTTGCCCGGACCGAGAAGCAGATCCTCGACGCGCTCGGCGACACCGCCCTCTACACCGAGCACGAGTCCGACATGCGCGGCGCGTAGATCCGCCGAGGCCTCGAGATCGCGCTACTCGCGCACGCGGAGGAACGAGGTGACCCCGCGCGCGAGCCCGCGCGCCTGCAGCTCTCGGTAGGCCGGTCGCCGCAGCCGTCTCGCCTCGCTCGGGTTGCGCATGTTCGCGGTCTCGACGAGCACCTTCGGGACGCGCGAGAGGTTGAGGCCGCCGAGGTCGTCGCGCGCCTGCAGCCCGGCCCGGCCGGCGTATGTCGAGTACGGCGCCCCGGTCATCGCGTGGAACGCGTCCCGCACGCGGACGGCGAGGCGGCGCGAGCGCGCCGCGACCCGGGCGCTGCGGGCGCGAGCCGGCGCCGGGTAGATGACGTGGAAGCCGCGGCCGGCCGCCGCTGCGCCGTCGGCGTGGATCGAGATCGCCGCGTCCGCCCGGGCCCTGTTCGCGATCGCGGCGCGCTCGTCGATGCACGGGCCCCAGCCGTCGTTCCTGGTACGCGTGAGGATGACTCGCGCGCCGCGTCGCCGCAGCAGGCGGGCGAGGCGCCGCGCGACGTCGAGCGTGTACGCCGCCTCGGTGTACCCGGTCGCGTCCACGGTGCCCGTGGTGTCGCAGGCCTTGCGGAAGCCGCCGGCGTCGACCAAGCGGCCGATCTCGGCCGGATGGCGGTAGTTGTCGCCGTTGTGGCCGGGATCGATCACCACCACGCGCCCGCGGAGCGGCGCCGGCTGCCCGCTTCGCGCGACCGCGCGAGCGGGCGCGGCCGCCGTGCCCGGCTCCACCGTCGCCTGAGCCCACGGCTTCGCTTGGGGGGTCGCCCAGCCGGCGAGGCCGGCCGCCGCCAGGACGAGCGCGGCTCCGAGTCCGCTGCGTAGGCGCCGCTTCGCGGGGTGCAGCCGCCCGTCCAGGGGCTCGACGCTAGCACGGCACTTCCGACGACGGCCGGACCCCCCCGTTGACGACGCGCCGGCGCGTGCCGTAGGGTGATCTCCGTGCGCGTGCCACGAGGGCGGGCCAGGCTGCCGGCCGTCGTCTGCTCGGTCGCCGTCCTGGCTGCGGCCGGAGGCGCGGCGTCGGCGCCGGGCGCGCCTGCCCGCGCGACGCTCGCCGCCGGACCCGCGTCGCCCGCGGGTTCCGCCGGCACCGGCGAGGTGGTGGTCGGAGCCGCGCTCGACCTGAGCGCCGGCTGGACGTCGCTCGGCCGGGGTAGCCGGGTGACGCTTCGGCTCGCGGCCGCCGATGCGAACGCGGCGCTGAGGCGCCGGGGCGCCGAGGAGCGCGTTCGCCTCCGCATCGTCGACACACGCGGCACTCCCGCGGGCGCACGCCGCGCGGTGCGGATGCTCGCGCGCCAGGGCGCCAGGATCGTGATCGGGCCGCCGACGAGCTCCGGTGTGGCGGCCGTCCGGCGGGAGGCGGGCCGGCTCGGCGTGATCGTGATCAGCATGGGGAGCACGGCTCACTCGCTCGCGATCCCGGGCGACAACGTCTTCCGCGTCGTCCCCGACGACGTCCGCCAGGCGGAGGCAGTCGTGGCGCTGCTGAAGCGCCACCAGGTCGACGGCGTCGTGCCCGTCTGGCGGCGCGATCCGGGCAACCGGGGGCTCGCCGTCTCCGTCCGCCGGCTGTTCACGCGCACCGGCGGAACGGTCAGCCGCGGCGTGTCGTATGCCGAGACGAACCCGCGTTTCGGGCCCGTCACCTCCGCGATCGTCTCGCAGGCGACTGCGCTCCGCGCCGCGGGCGCGCGCCGTGTCGCCGTCTATCTCGCTGCCTTCGACGAGGTCGTCGACCTCTTCCACGCGGCCGGAACCGTCACGCCGGTGACATCGCTTCCTTGGTACGGCAGCGACGGCGTCGTCCTGTCGACGCGCCTCCAGCGAGACCGGCGGGCGGCGGCGTTCGCGCAGCGGGTCGGCTACCCGAGCCCGACCGTCGGGCTGCCGGCTGCGGTGCGCCGCCGCGCGCAGCCGTTCATCCGACGTGCGCGCGCGCGCCTCGGCCGCGAGCCCGACGCGCTGGCGCTGTCCGCGTACGACGCGCTCCGATTCGGCGTGAACGCACAGCTGCGTGCCGGCGCAGGCGCCGGGCGGCTTCGCGCGCAGCTGATGCGCACGGCGAACGGGTACGCCGGCGTAACCGGGACGATGCGGCTGAACCGCGCGGGCGACCGCGCCTACGGCACCTACGACTTCTGGTCGCTCTGCCGCGCCGGGAACACCGCGCGCTGGAAGCGGACGGCTCAGTACGTCGCTCGTGGGGTCGGATCGGGCCGGATGACCGGCACCGGCCGCTGCTGAGCGGCGGGGCCGCCGCGGCCGACCGCCCGGTCGTCAGCGGCCGACGGGTCGGCGCGGGCACGACGTAGGCGTGGCCGCCGGGCCGGGCGGCGCCCGGCGGAGCTACGGTCCAGCGCGTGGCGAGGCGAGGGGGACGCGAGCGGCGGGAGCGGCCGCTGCCCGAGCCGCTGCCGCCGGTGCGGCGGCCGGTCGGGCAGCTCGTCGCGGAGGCGATCCGGCTGTACGGCCGGCGGTTCTGGCCGTCGCTCGCACTCGGCGTCGCGCCGGCGGCGCTCGCCGTCGGTGCGGTCGAGCTCGGTGGCGGCCTGCCGACCGCCGTGACGGTCGTCGCGGGCCCCCTCGTGCTGGCGGGGACCATGGTCGCCGCGACGCTCGTCGCCACGGGCGGCGACCGGCGGCCGGCTTCGCTGGCGCGGGCGCTGCTCCTGGCGCTCGTCGCGGTGACGCCGCTCGCGCTCTCGCGCGTGGTGTTCTTCCCCGGCGTGTATCTGGTCGTGCTCGCCTGGTTCGCGCTCACCGCGCTCGCCGTGCCGGCCGTACTCGACGGCGGAGGCCGTGTCGCCGGCGGTCTGCGGCGGGGCATCGCCCTGGCGCGGGCCGACCTCGTCCACGCGTTCGGGTCGGTCGCCGCGCTGGCGATCGTCGTGACCGTCAGCAGCCTCGCCCTCTTCTTCCTCCTCGCGAGCTTCGGCGAGCAGACGCGGCCGTACGCCGCGTTTCTCAGCCTGCTGGTGGTGACGCCCCTCTTCTTCCTCGGCACGGCGCTCCTCTACTTCGACCAGGCCGCGCGGCTCGGCGTAGGGTCCGGCCGCAAGCGACGAAGGAGGAGGGGGAATGCCGACGTACATCCTGCTCTCGACACTGACGGCGCAGGGCCTCCAGACGCTCAGGTCGAACCCGGAACGCCTGCGCGAGGTGAACCGTGACGTCGAGGAGCTCGGCGCGCGCGTGATCCACCAGTGGGCGACGCTCGGCCCGTTCGACTTCGTCAACGTCGTCGAGGCGCCGGACAACGCGACGATCGCCCGCGTGTCGGTGGCGCTCGGCGCCCGCGGCAGCGCCAAGCTGCAGACGCTCTTCGCGCTCGAGATCGAGGAGCTGCTCGCCTCGCTCGAGCAGGCGTAGGCGCGGCCGTCCGGCCGGGGGCCGCGGCTCGTTCCGAGCGAGCGCGACGGGCGGCGAGCCGATCGAGCGGAAGACGGTCGGCGGCCCGGGAAGCGCCGCCTAGCGACCGCGGTCGGCGTCGGCGTCGGCGACCGCGACGGCGGCCGCGAGCCCGGCGTTCTCGACGACCAGGCGGCGGTTGACCTCGAGCGTGCGGCCGCCGCTCTCGCGGTGGAGGTGCGCGAGTACGAACGGGGTGACCGCGCCGCCCGTCACGCCGGCGGCGTCGGCGGCCGCGAGCGCGCGCTCGATCAGCGCCTCGACGTCCTCGACGCTGTCCAGGGGAGGCTGCGCGAGGACGACCCCGGCGCGGCCGAGGTCCCAGTGGACGCGGGCGAGGGAGGCCGCCTCGTCCGCCGTCTCGACGCGCGTGGGCACGGGCGGGCCGCCTTGCGCGCGGTAGAAGAGCGGGAGGGTGTCCGTCCGCCAGCCGAGCAGCGGCACGCCAAGCGCCTCGAGCAGCTCGACGGTGGCCGGCACGTCGAGGAGCGACTTGACCCCGGAGCAGGCGACCAGCACGGGCGTCCGCGCGAGCTCGCCGAGGTCGGCGGACACGTCGGGCCGCGCGGCGAACCGGCGGTGGACGCCGCCGAGTCCGCCCGTGCCGAGGAAGCGGATCCCGACCGATCGGCAGACGGCGAGCGTGCCGCCGACCGTGGTCGCGCCGACGGCGTGCTGCACCGCCGCCGCGGCCAGGTCGCGCGGCCCGACCTTCCGCGCGGACGCGTCGAAGCGCTCGAGCTCGCGCTCGGCCAGGCCGACCCGGATCTGCCCGTCCAGCACGCCGATCGTCGCCGGCACGCCGCCTGCCGTCCGCACGCGCCGCTCGGACTCGACCGCGACCGCGACTCCCTCGCCGGACGGGAACCCGTGGGCGACCAGCGTCGTCTCGAGGGCCACCACCGGGCGGCCGTCGGTGAGCGCCGCCCCCACCTCCTCGCTCACGCGGACGGTCTCGCTCACGGGCAGTTCAGCGGCGCGGGCACGCGTAAGATGCTCCCATGGACGAGCAGCCCCGGCGCGACCGACTGCGGTCGTTCGTCCTCGGCGGCGTCGTGGGCGCGTCGGCGGTGATCGCCGCCGCCCGCCGCCGGCCACCGTCGCACGCGCCGCGGCGGCGTCCCACTCCCGCGGGGCTGGCGGCATTCGAGGAGGCACCCTGCTACCGCGAGCTCGCGGAGCTCGAGCGCTTCGGCGACGGGCGCTAGCCCAGCCGGCCGTATCGCCATCGCGGAAAACGACCTGGGGACGCCCGAGGGGCGAAAGCCGAGGCCGTTGCTAGCCTTGCCGCAATGCCCATCTACGAATACCGCTGTCCCAACGGGCACGCGTTCGAGCTCTTCCAGCGGATGGGGGACGACCCGCCGGGCGGTTGCGAGGTGTGCGGCGCCGGGCCGGTCGAGCGCGTGCTCTACCCCGTCGCGGTGCACTTCAAGGGCTCGGGGTTCTACTCGACCGACTACGGGCGAGGCTCGCGCAAGGGGTCGAAGGACGGCGATCGCAGCGACGAGGCGCCTGCGAAGAAGGACGAGCCGAAGAAGGCCGAGGCCGCCCCGGCCGACTAGGAGCATTTGGCGTTTCGATTGGCGAAACGCGTCATTCGAGGACGCCGGAGGCTTCGAGCACGTCCATCGCAAAGAACGGGTACCACATCTCGGTTCCCTTCACGAATTTCTCGTTCCGCTCGCGTAGATCGAACTGCTTGGCGACCTCCTCGGGCGTGTATCCGAGGTGAGGCCACCACTCGCTCATCACCGCCGCGATGTGTTCGTAGGCTTCGGCGCGCGTCACCGCGCGCTCGATGTTACGCCGCGAGCGGTACTGCTCGCGCTCGCGCGAGCGCCTGACTGAGCCGCGCCAGCATCGTCAGGTCGGCGGGGAGCGCCACCCGCTCCAGGCCGCGCACGCGGAGCGGTGCCAAGCCGTACTCGTGCTTCGCGCTCCACCGCGCCACGGCGGCAGTCCAGGTCGCCGAATCGCTTGGTCGAGCGTGACACGCCGCCGCCTTCGCGTAACGCCGCCCCCGCCGCTACTCCTCCGTCCGGCTCCCCGATCTCGCGCCCGGCGTACTCCGGGCGCACAATCCGAGAGCGATGCCGGATTCGGCATACACGAGCGACGATGTGATCCGCGTCTTCGAGCAGGCGACGGGCGATCGCCTCCGCGCGAAGATCCTGCCGAGCGGGAACACGATCCTCGGCTTCTGGCTTCGCAGCCGTGCCGACGGCCCGCTGGAGTGGGGATTCCTCCCGCCGCAGATGAAGGAGCAATACGGAGGGTTCTCCATCTGGGTCTGCGCCGACCCGTGGTTCAGAGAGGATCGGTTGAGCCGTGCTCGCCGTGACCGGCAAGGCATCTACTGGCGAAGCGAAGTCCCAGAGCGCGGTCCCGGTGCATACGAAACGCACTGGACCGCTTTGAAGCCCTACGGCTTGAACGTCCTGTTGGAGTGGCCCGCTGAAGCGAGCCGGAAGAAGACGAACGAGCAGTGGGAGCGGCTCGTCGATGCGTTACGCCCGCTTGAAGACTTGGGGTAAAACGCCCGCCCACGTGGGGTAAGCTGCCCCCCGCCGTTACGCTGGACCTCGCATGGTTAGCGGGCTACAGCGTTTCGCCAAAGGCTCCTACCGAAGTCGAGCGCCGGCGGCGCTCAGCGCCGCCGCCCGAGCGCCCCCAAGAGCAGCAGGAGCAGCACCGCCCCGCCGACTGCGAGCAGGAACGGGCGTAGATCCCAGCCGAACTCGATCTCCTCGTCGAACAGCAACTCGCCGAGGAAGCCCCCCAAGAGCGCGCCCGCGATGCCGACCGCGAGCGTCCCGAGGCAGCCGATGCGCTGGCTTCCCGGAACCACCAGGCGCGCGACCGCGCCCGCGACGAGCCCGAACAGGACCCAGGAGAGGACGTTCATCCGAAGCGTGCCCTGCCGACGACGCAGCCCGGCGCGAACGGACCCGCGCCGCGCGGGGGCGGCTGCGGGGCGGCCCGACCGCGGAACATCGCCAGCGTCTCGAGGTTGTCGTCCGTCTCGCCGATCAGCACCGACTCGCCGCCGACGTTGGCGGGCGCGCCTCCGAGCCGGCAGTGCAGCGTCCGCGACTCGTCGGCCCGCACCTTTCGCCAGCCGAGCTGCAGGAACTGCGGCGCCGTCAGATCGGTCGCGAGCGGGCGGAGAACCTCGTCGCCGATCCACGGCATCCGCGCGAGCGTACGCGGGCCGAGCAGCTTCTCGGCGATCGCCTGCACGACGTCCTGCTGCCGCTGCGCCCGCGTGAGGTCGCTCTCGCCGGGGTCGAGCCGGTTCTCGCGGATGCGGGAGTAGACGAGCGCGCGGCGGCCGTCCATCCGCTGCTTCCCGCGCCCGAATCGCCAGCCCGGCCAGTCACGGCAGCGCTCGGCGGTCGCGTACGGGCAGTCGAAGCGGTTCGACAGGATCGGCTTCGGGACGTCGACGGTGATGCCGCCGATTGCGTCGATCAAGCCGCGGAAGCTGCCGAAGTCGACGACGGCGACGTGGTTGACCGGCAGGCCCGTCAGGGCGCGCACCGTCTCGATCGCGAGCGCGACGCCGCCGAGCGGGAAGGCCGAGTTCGCCTTCCCGAAGCCGTGCCCGGGGATCGCGACGCGAAGGTCGCGCGGGATGGAGAGGAACGCGAGGCGGTTGCGGCGCGGGTCGGTGCGGACGAGCTGGATGGAGTCGGCGCGCCGCGCGTCGCGGCGGCCGGGGATGTTGCCCGCATGATCGGTGCCGAGCAGGAGCACGATCGTCGGCTTGGACACGAGCAGGCCGTCCTGCGGAACGAGCGCCGCGCGCGCGCTGTTGCCGAGCCGGGCGTTCGCCCGCTCGACGCCGCGCTCGAACGCCAGGTAGCCCATCACCCCCCAGGCGACCAGCGCGACCAGGAGGAGGAACACGAGCAGCAGCAGCCCGCGACGCCATCCGAGCCGGCGCCGGCGGACGCGGGGCGCCCCCGCGGCCGCGGGCGGCCGTCCACGGGGCGGGCCGCCGTCCGGACGCGGAAGGGCGGGAACCTTCCCCTTCGCGCGCCCGCCGCGGTAGACGCGGTAGGGCTTGTCCTGGCGGGCCACGTCAGGCCCTCGAGGGCGGGCGGCCGCGCACGGCGGGTTATCGTAGCCAGGAGGTGGCGGCGGACCATGTGATCGGCGTCGACGTGGGCGGCACGAAGATCCTCGCCGGCGTGGTCGATCGCGAGGGCGTGCTCGGCGCCCGCCGCGAGCGGACGACGCCCGTGGACACGCAGGAGGCCCTGGTCGACGCACTCGTCGAGGCGGTCGAGGAGCTGCGCGACGGGGAGGTCGGCGCCATCGGCTTCGGCATCCCCTCGACGATCGACCAGCGCGCAGGCCGGGCGGTGTCCTCGGTGAACATCCCTCTGGTGGACGTCGACCTGCGGGCGCGCATGAGCGAACGGTTCGGAGTGCCCGTCGCGGTCGAGAACGACGCGAACGCCGCCGCGGTGGCCGAGTGGAAGGCCGGCGCGGGCCGGGGAACGCAGCATATGGTGATGCTGACGCTGGGCACGGGCGTCGGCGGCGGCCTCATTCTCGACGGCCGCCTCTACCGCGGCGCGGTCGGCGCGGCGGGTGAGCTCGGCCACGTCGTGATCGAGCACGACGGCGCGCGTTGCCAGGGAACCTGCACGGGCAGGGGGCACCTGGAGGCCGTCGCGTCCGGGCACGCGGCTTCCGAGCGGGCGAGCGAGCTCTTCGGGCCCGCCGCGGACGCCCACCGGCTCGTCCGGCTCGCGCAGGAGGGCGACGCGAGCGCCGTGGAGGCGCTTCGCGAGATCGGCCGCCGCCTCGGCTCGGCGATGGGCGGCCTGGTCAACGTGTTCAACCCGGAGCTGATCGTCGTGGGGGGCGGGTTCGGCGCCGCCGGCGAGCTGCTCCTCGCGCCCGCGCGCGAGGTTCTGCTCCGCGAGGCGCTCCCGCCGGCGCGTGACGTCGTCCGGATCGTGCGCGCGGGCCTCGGAACGGCGGCCGGCGTGGTCGGCGCGGGGCTCGTCGCGTTCGAGGCGCTGGACTCGGCCGCCTCGGGCGCCGCATCGTAGGAGGCGCGGTCCGCTGCGCGTCGCGGCGCTCTACGACATCCACGGCTACGCGGCGGACCGAGTACGACGTCGGGGAGGCGGCCGAGCGCATTCGCGCGCGCGGCTATCGCTCCTCACGTACGCGGAGGACCTGCTGTTCGCCGACCCGATGCGGATGCGTCCGATCCGATGAGCGCGCTCGTCGAGCAGGGCACGTAGTGCCGCTCTCGGTCTGCGCGACGCCGATCGGCAACCTCCACGACGTCACGCTCCGCGTGCTCGCCGAGCTGCGGGCGGCCGACCTCGTCCTCTGCGAGGACACGCGGCGAACGCGGCTGCTGCTCGAGCGCCACGGTGTCCAGGCGGTGCGGCTGCTCAGCTACCACGAGCACAACGAGGCCGCTCGCGTCGACCAGGTGCTCCCGCGGCTGGCCGCCGGCGAGCGCGTCGCCCTCGTGTCGGACTCCGGCCTGCCGGCGATCAGCGACCCCGGGGCGCGCCTCGTGTCCGCGGCCCACGCCGCCGGCGTCCCCGTGACCGTCCTCCCCGGCGCCTCTGCGGTCGAGACGGCGCTCGTCGCGAGCGGGCTGGTCGGCGAGCGCTACCAGTTCGTCGGCTACCTCCCGCGGCGGGAGGGCGAGCGGGCCGAGCTGTGGCGCGAGCTCGCCGCCTGGCCGCACGCCGTGGTCGGGTTCGAATCGCCGCGACGGCTCCCGGCCGCGCTCGCCAGCCTGGCCGCCGTGCTGCCCGAGCGGCCCGCGGCCGTGTGTCGCGAGCTGACGAAGCGGTTCGAGAGTGTCGAGCGCGGAACGGCGTCGGAGCTGGCCGCGCGCTTCGGTGAGCCGCCCAAGGGCGAGATCACGCTCGTCCTCGGGCCGGCGCCGGCGGCGGCGAGCGGGGACGCTGGGCTGGCCGAAGCAGCGGCTGCGGTCGCGGAGCTGGTCGCGAGCGGCGTTCCTCGCCGCCTGGCCGCCGACGTCGCGAGTCGGCTCAGCGGGCGGCCGCGGAACGAGCTGTACGACGCCTCGCTGTAGCCTCGATTGACAACAGCCGATGGCGCTGATACCGTCTTATCGTTGTCAATCGAGAGAACGGAGGTGATGCGTTTGCGTCGGATTCTGCTGGTCGTGCTGCTCGTCTGCCTCGCGGACCCGGCCAGCGCGGCGGCGTGGTCGTGGCCGGTCGACGGACCGGTGTTGCGACCGTTCCTGTTCGGCGACGACCCGTATGCCGCCGGCCAGCACCGCGGCGTCGACGTCGGAGCGCCCGCGGGCGCGCCCGTCCGCGCGCCCGCGAGCGGCACGGTCGCGTTCGCGGGGACGGTTCCGCGCGGGGGACGGACGCTGACGATCGAGACGGCGGACGGCTACTCGGTGACGCTCGTCCACCTCGGCTCGGTCTCGCCCGCGCGGGGGGCGACCGTGCTCGAAGGTCAGCCGGTGGGGACGATCGGGCCGAGCGGCGATCCGGAGTGGAACGAGCCGTACGTCCACCTCGGCGTGCGGGTGACCGCCGATCGTCACGGCTACGTCGACCCGCTCCTGTTCCTCCCCGCGCGCGGGGAGCAGATCGGGGC
Source organism: Thermoleophilia bacterium (assembly GCA_014534345.1). Classification (GTDB taxonomy): domain Bacteria; phylum Actinomycetota; class Thermoleophilia; order Gaiellales; family Gaiellaceae; genus JACVRR01. The sequence continues at coordinate 15,965 of JACVRR010000046.1, forward strand.
GCCCGACGACCCCGCGGCCTCGCCGGCCGGGATCGACGCGGCTCCGGGGCCGACGCCCGCGGAGGCGGCGCACGCC
>JACVRR010000125.1 GCA_014534345.1 Thermoleophilia bacterium
GCCCCCGACAGCTCGCGGCAGCGGCGCGCAGCTGAACGACCAGGGCTTCGCGCTGATGCGCCAGGGCCGCTACGCCGAGGCCCTACCGCTCTTCGAGCAGGCGCTCGAGGAGCTCCGCGGCAGCGGCACCCTCCCGGAGGCGTACACGCTCTACAACCTCGCCTTCACGCGCCTGCAGCTCGGAGACTGCACCGACGTGCGCCGGATGCTCGACCGCTCGCAGCGGATCCAGGGCCGTCGAGCCGAGATCGACCGCGCCCGCGTGCAGGCGAACTCGCAGTGCGGCGGCGACAACAGCGGGCCGGGTGGCGGCGGCGACGACTAGCGCAGCGGGGCTGACCGGTCACCCGCGCGGCGCGCGGCGAGCGGGCGTCACCTCCAGCCGGTCTCGGCCACGAGCGCTCGCCGCTTCAACGGCTCCCACCAGCGGCGGTTCTCGCGGTACCAGCCGACCGTGTGCTTCAGGCCGGACGCGAAGTCGCGCTCGTCCTCCCAGCCGAGCTCCTCGCGGATCTTGCTCGAGTCGAGCAGGTAGCGGCGGTCGTGGCCGGGGCGGTCGGGCACGATCGTCTTCAGCGACGCGGGCTTCCCCGTCAGCTCGAGCACCCGGTCGGCGATCTCTTCGATCGAGGCCTCGAACCCGGAGCCGACGTTGTACGTCTCGCCGACGGTGCCGTTCCGCAGCACGAGCTCGATCGCGGTGCAGTGGTCGAGGACGTGCAGCCACTCGCGCCGGTTCTCGGTCGACTCGTACATCGGCAGCGGCTCGTCGTCGAGCGCGTTCGTGACGAACAGCGGGATCACCTTCTCGGGGAACTGGTAGGCCCCGTAGTTGTTCGAGCAGTTCGTGATCGTGACCGGCAGCCCGAACGTCTCGTGGTAGGCGCGGACGGCGTGGTCGGCACCCGCCTTCGAGGCGTTGTACGGAGTCCGCGGGCGGTACGGGGACTCCTCGGTGAAGCGCTCCTGGCTGTCGAGCGCCAGGTCGCCGTAGACCTCACAGGTCGAGATGTGGTGGAACCGCTCGACCCCGGCCGCGTGGGCCGCGTGCAGCAGCGTCTGCGTGCCGAGGACGTTCGTGCGGAAGAAGCGAGTGGGGTCGACGACCGCCAGGCTGTTGTGCGACTCGGCCGCGAAGTTGACGATGGCGTCGATCCGCTCGGCCCGAAGCGTGCGCTCGACCGCGTCCAGGTCGCCGATGTCCCCCTCGACGAAGGCGACCTCGTCCTCCAGGCCCTCGAGGTTGGCGCGGTTTCCCGCGTACGTGAGCAGGTCGTACACGACGAGCCGGTCCCCCGGATGGCGGTCGAGCCAGAAGCGGACGAAGTTGGAGCCGATGAAGCCGGCGCCGCCAGTGACGAGCATGCGCATCGAGCGCGAGAGCCTACCGGCGGGCATCGCAGCGACTGCCGCCGCGTGCGAGCCGCGACGCCGCGACCGCACCCCCACCCCGGGGGGGGTCCCCGTTTCGTTCCACCCGCGTTCCCGCGGCCGAGCGTACCGGGCGACCGTCCTCGGGTCCGTGACGGGACCGTGCCGATTCCGTGCCGTTCGCCTACGCCGACGCGCCGAGGCGCTCGAGGCACGCGCGCAGCCCCTCGCGCCAGTGCGGCAGGCGCGGCGTGTCGGCGTGCTCGCTGCGCAGCACCGAGTACGCGGGCCGCGGCGCCGGCCGGCCGAGCTCGCCCGTCGAGATGCGGCGCACGCGGCAGGCGATGCCGGCGTCCTCGAAGATCGCCTCCGCGAACTCGGCCCAGCTGCAGTCGCCCGCCGCGGCCACGTGCCGGAGGCCGAACGGGAGCGTGACGACGTCGCGGACGCCGTCCGCCAGGTGGCCGACGTAGGTCGGCGAGCCGCGCTGGTCGTCGACGATCGCGACCTCGTCCCGCTCGCGCCCGAGCCGCAGCATCGTGCGCACGAAGTTGTGCCCGGTCGCGCCGAAGAGCCACGACGTCCGAACGATCCATGCCTTCGGCCCCGCCGCGCCCTCGCCGTAGAACTTCGTGCGGCCGTACGCCGACAGCGGTCGCGGCGGGTCGGACTCGACGTACGGCTCGCCCTTCCCGCCGTCGAACACGTAGTCGCTGGAGAAGTAGACGAGCGGCGCGCCGAGCGCGGCGGCGTTCGCCGTTCCGCCGACGTTGGCCGCCGCCGCGCCCTGGGGGTCGGCCTCGGCGCCGTCCACGTCCGTCCACGCGGCCGCGTGGAGCACGAGCTCGGGCGGCGGCGACAGCGGCGGCGGGGGCCGGGTGACGTCCCACTCGCGGCGACCGAGCGCGACGACCTCGTCGGCCGGGAACGCCTCGCTGAGAGCCCGGCCGAGCTGGCCGCCCGCCCCCGTGATCAGGACGACGCGACGGCCGCGTCCCGGGCGGACAGGATCGGGGAGTCGGTCTGCCAGAGGCGTATCACGCGCGGGTCGTGCCACGGGATCCCGTGCTCGTCGGGGTCGGAGGGGTCGTACTCCTCGGTCACGTGGTAGAGCATGAGGACGTCGGTCAGCGCCTCGAACCCGTGCGCGTGCCGCCCCGGCACGTACACCGCGGCCGGGTGGTCGTCGCCGACGTCCACACTCCACGCCTCGCCGCCGGCCCGGTCGAGGACGACGACCCGCGCGGTCCCCTGGACGCAGACGAACAGGTCGTCCTGGCCGCGCTCGTGGTAGTGGAGCCCCCGGATCACCCCCTGCCGCGAGAAGGAGAGGTTCGTCTGGCGCACGCGCTTCGGCAGCGCCGACGCGCGCGCGACCTCGACGAGCCAGCCGCGCTCGTCCGCGAACCGCCGCAGCGGAAGCACCTGAACGCCCTCGATCACCTGTTGGCGCCGTTCCGGCGCACGAAGTCGTTGACCGCGTAGTAGGCGTCGATCGACTCGCCGGCATCGCCCCAGAAGCCCTCGAGCACGTCGTACTCCATCGTCCCCTGGGCGATGAACCAGTTGTTCACGTCGGTGATCTCGAGCTCGCCGCGCCCGGAGGGCTCGAGCGTCGGAATCACCTCGAAGACGCTCGCGTCGTAGAAGTAGATGCCGGTGACGGCGAAGTCGCTCGGCGGCTCCTGCGGCTTCTCGACGATCCGCACGACGCGGCCGCCCCCGTCCAGCTCGGGGACGCCGAGGTGGCGGAGGTGGCGCGGGTCGGCGACGCGCGAAAGGACGATCCGCCCTCCCCGCTCCTGGTGCTCGAACGCCTCCACGGCGGGCGCGATCGACCGCTCGAGCACGTTGTCGGCGAGCATCACGACCATCAGGTCGTCGCCGACGAACCGCTCGGCCAGCCCGAGCGCCTCCGCGATCCCGCCCTCCCGCTCCTGGTACGCGTAGAACAGGCGCTCGATGCCGTACTGGTGCCCGTCCCCCAGGAGGCGGAAGAACTCGCCCGCGTGCGTGCCCCCGGTGACCAGCATCAGGTCGCGGACGCCCGCGTTGACGAGCGCCTCGATCGCGTACGTCACCATCGGCCGGTCGTAGATCGGCAGCAGGTGCTTGTTCGTGATCCGCGTCAGCGGATGGAGGCGCGTCCCCTTCCCGCCGGCGAGGATGACGCCCTTCACGGCGCTGATCGTAGTCGCGGGCGCTACGATCGCGCCCGGATGGCGGACGACCGAGGCGATCTCCCGGACGACGTCGACCTGCCCGAGCAGCCGGTCCAGCAGGACCCACAGGTGCTCGCCGGCGAGGACGACCTGCCGCGCCAGCCGACCTCGCAGCGCGACCCGTTCGTCCCCGAGCCGGGGCCCCGTCCCGGCGAGGCGCGCGCGTTCGCCTGGCTGCGCTGGGCGTGGATCCCGCTGCTGGTCGCGGTCGCCGTCGTGGTCTGGGCCGCGGTGCGCTAACGACCGGGCGCCGCTCCCGGGGCGAGCGGCGAGGGCGCGACCCGCACGACCCGCGCCACGCGGGCGGGCAGCCACCAGTTCCAGCGGCCGAACAGCTTCATCGCGCTGGGCACGAGGAGCGCGCGCACGATGGTCACGTCGACGAGGATCGCGACGGCGAGCCCGGCGCCGAACTGCTGCAGGCCGACGATCGAGCCGGCGACGAAGCCGCTGAAGGCGGCGAACATGATCAGCCCGGCGGCGGTGACCAGCCGGCCCGTCCGCGCGAGCCCGAGGGCCACGGCGCGCTCGTTCGGCGCCCCGGCGTCCCAGGCCTCGCGCATGCGCGAGACGAGGAACACCTCGTAGTCCATCGACAGCCCGAACAGCATCGCGAACAGGAAGACCGGGATCCAGCCCTCGACCTCGGCGAAGGGGATCATCCCCAGCGGCTCGCCGGCGCCCCAGCGGAAGAAGGCGACCAGCGCCCCGTACGCCGCGCCGACGGACAGCAGGTTGAGCAGGATCGCCTTCAGCGGCAGGACGAGCGAGCGGAACGCGCGCAGTAGCAGGACGTAGCTGAGCAGGAGCACGGCCAGGACGAGCCAGGGGAACGCCGCGTACGTGCGGTCGACGAAGTCGACCCCGCTCGGCGGACCGCCGCCGGCGAGCACGGCCGTCCCCGCGGGGAAGCGGGCGGCGGGGATCATCTCCTCGCGCAGCCGCTCGACGAACGCGCGGCTGGCCGGGACGCCGTACTCGCTGCGGCCGACGACCTGCAGACGGAGGTAGCGGCCGTCGCCGGCCGCGCCCACCACGGCGACGGCTGCGACCTCGCGGTCGGCGCGCAGCAGCCGTACCAGCCGCGCCGTGGCCGCGACCACGGAGGGCCGGCGGACGCCGCCGGGGCTCCCCGCGTCGACCAGGACCTCGCTCGGCGAGACCGCCCCCTCCCCGAGCGTCCGCGCGAGCACGTCGATGCCCTGCACGCTCTCCAGCGCCTGCGGGATGCCGCGGTTCGAGCCCGGCGTCAGCTCGAGCCGGAGCACCGGCGCGGCGAGCGCGAGCAGGAGGGCGCCGGCCGCCGCGGCGACGGCGACGGGCCGGCGCATGATCGTGGCCGCCAGCCGCGACCAGAAGGCGGTCTCGCGCTCGCGCCGCTCGACGAGCGGACGCGGCAGCAGCCGGACGGCGTCCAAACGGTCGCCGGCCAGCGCGAGCAGCGCGGGGAGCAGCGTCAGCGCGGCGACGATCGAGACGAGCGGGATGAGCAGGCCGGCGACGCCGAAGCCGCGCAGGAACGGGAAGGGCAGCGCCAGCATCAGCGACAGCCCGATCGCGACCGCCGTCCCGCTGAAGACGACCGCCCGGCCGGCGGTCTCGGCCGTTCGCAGCAGCGCCTCCTCCGGCGGCCGCCCCGCCGCCCGCTCCTCGCGGTAGCGGTGAACGACGAGCAGCGAGTAGTCGACCGCGATCCCGAGGCCGATCAGCAGGACGAGGTTCTCCACGTAGGTCGACAGCTCCATTCGGTGCGCCAGCAGCCACACGCCGCCGAGTGTGGTCGGGATCGCCGCCGCTGCGAACAGCAGCGGCAGAACGAACGCGAGCGTCCCGAACACGAAGACGAGGATCAGTAGCGCGATCGGGATGGCGATCAGCTCCCCACGGCGGAGATCCGCAGCCAGCACCGGGTCGAGGTCGGCGGCGACCGCGGGGATGCCTGTCACGAGCACGCGTGCACCCGCAGTCCCCGCGGCGGCCGCGCGCGCGTCGTCCGTGTACCGCTTCGCGTCGGCGGGCTCGAGCAGCGTCGGGACGGCGACGGCCACCGCGTCCGGCGCGACCGGCCGCACCGGCCCGACTCGAGCGGTCGGGACGGCGTCCGCCACCCGGCGGGCCGCCGTGCGCGCCAGCGGGAGCAGCTCGCGGGCGGGCCGGCCCTCGAGCACGAGGGTGAAGCCGCCGTCCGACCGCTCCCCGTACGCCTCCCGCAGGATCGCCTCCGCGCGCTCGGCCTCGGTGCCGGGCAGCGAGAAGCGGTTCGTGAGCAGGTCGCCGAGGCCGCGCGAGCCGACCGCAGCCGCGCCGGCGAGCAGCGCCCAGGTCAGCACGACCGCCACCCGGTGGCGGAGGACGAACGCCGTCGCGCGCGTCATCCGCGCCGGCGGGCCGCGCGCCGCGTCCGCTTGCGCGCCTTCACGCGGGCGGCGGCCCGGACGGCCGCGACCCAGGCGTACAGCAAGAGCGCGAGCGAGGCCGTGACGACGCGCAGGAGTCGGCGCAGCGGCGCGGACATCGCGTGCAACTGTACGTTCGCCCGCCCGCCTCCCGGCACGCCCCGCGCAGCCGCCGGCGCCCCGGGCGGTGGCGCAGTTTGCAGGCTCTCGGGGTCGGGAACGAGCCCGCTGGAAGCGAACCCGGAAAGGACGGCCATGACGAGCACGAAGAAGGTGGTCGGGATGAAGCCCTACGTCGAGCGGGCGCTGAAGGACGAGGAGCTGCGCGACGCGCTCGTCTCGGCGTTCGCGTCGGCGCGCCAGGTGTACGACGACCTGTTGGGCAACCGCGGGGCGACGGGTCTCGTCAGCCGCGTGGCGACCGACGAGGAGATCCAGGAGAACCTCCGCAACGCGATCGAGGAGCTCCGGCACGCGGCGAACCGCGTCCAGGGCAAGGACGAGCACACCGGCCGCAACACGATGCTCCTGCTGGTCGGGATCACGCTCGGCATCCTTTTCAACCCGGTGACCGGCAAGTCGACCCGCGACTGGCTCAAGGAGCGCATCCTCGGGCCGAGCGAGGAGTTCGACTACGGGACCGAGGACGGCGGCGCGGGCGGCGGCGGCCAGGCGGCCTAGCTAGGGGCTTGCCGGCGCTGAGGCGGCGACGTCGCCGGAGGTGACGGCGCCCGCGCGCGAGATCCGCACGCGCAACGCGCGAGCGAGCGAGGCGGGCGCGAGCCCGGTCGCGGTCGAGATGTCAGAGGACGAGAGCAGATAGGCGCCCGGCGTCGGGGCGTTGCTCACCGGCGCGATCGAGCTCAGCAGCGGCGAGCCGCCGACGAAGCTGACGTCCTGCAGCCGCTGCCACGCGAGCAGGTAGGGGTACGGGTCGACGACGCCGTCGTACCCCAGGTGCAGCAGCTCGAGCGGGTGGAACTCGAAGTGCAGGTGCGGCGGAGTCCCCTCGGCGTCCCCCGTCGTGCCGACGAAGGCGATCACGTCCCCCGCCCGGACCTGGGCGCCGTCGACCGCCAGCGGCGAGTAGGCCGAGAGGTGAGCGTAGTAGAACTCGTTCCCGACCCGGTCGCGTAGCCAGAGCCGATTCCCGCCGATGTTGTTCCAGCCGACCTGGAACAGCGTCCCGTCGGCCACCGCGAGGACGGGAGCGCCGAGCGGGGCGAAGATGTCGACGCCGTGGTGCCAGCCGCCCGACACGTGGGCGCGCGGCGCGCCGAAGCTGGGCCCGAACGACGCCGGGCCGTAGACCGGGAAGACGTAGCCCCCGCGCGTCAGCTTCGGCACGACCTTCGGCACCGCCCGTACGGGAGGCGGCCCGGGAGGCTGCGGGCGCGTCCGCGCCTGCGGGGCGGGCGGCGGGGGCGGCGGGGGCGGCTCGACGACGGTGAACGTGACGCCGCTGCAGGCGGTGGTCGTGTCGGACGTGTTCAACTCCAACGGCGTGCGGACGCTGAACCTGTCGTGCTTCCAGAAGGAGAAGAAGACGTACGTGA
>JACVRR010000037.1 GCA_014534345.1 Thermoleophilia bacterium
GTCTTCGCGGTGCCCGTCATGCCGGCGAGCTTGTCGTAGAGGCGGAAGTAGTTCTGGAGCGTGATCGTCGCGAGCGTGACGTGCTCCTCCTGGATGCGGACGCGCTCCTTCGCCTCGACGGCCTGGTGGAGGCCCTCCGACCAGCGGCGCCCCTCCATGATCCGGCCCGTGAACTCGTCGATGATCTTCACCTCGCCGTCGATGACCTCGTACTCGTGGCCGCGCCGGTACAGCGACTGCGCCTTCAGCGCCTGGACGAGGTGGTTGACGAGCTGCTGGTTGCGCGGGTCGTACAGGTTCTCGATCTTGAGCGCGCGCTCGACCGCCTCGATCGCCGACTGGTAGGGCGCGACGGTCTTGCGCTTCTCGTCGTACTCGTAGTCCGCGTCGGGCTGGATGCCCTTCTGCACCTGCGCGGTCGGGATCCCGCGCAGGCCACCGACGATCCGCGCGAACGTGTAGTAGATCTCCGCGGCGGTCTCGGGCTCGCCCGAGATGATCAGCGGGGTGCGCGCCTCGTCGATGAGGATCGAGTCGACCTCGTCGACGATCGCGTACGCGTGGCCGCGCTGGACGACGCCGTCCAGCGAGACGGCCATGTTGTCGCGCAGGTAGTCGAAGCCGAACTCGGAGTTCGTCCCGTAGGTCACGTCGTCCGCGTAGGCGCGCCTGTGCTCGGCGGGCGTCTGCATGTTCTCGATCCACGAGGCCCGCAGCCCCAGCTTCTCGTAGACGGGGCCGACCCAGTGCGCGTCGCGCTTGGCCAGGTAGTCGTTGACCGTGACCAGGTGGACGTTGTTGCCCGTTAGGGCGTTGAGGTACAGCGGCTGGACGGCGACGAATGTCTTCCCCTCACCGGTCTTCATCTCCGCGATGTCGCCCTCGTGCAGGACGATCCCGCCCATCACCTGGACGTCGAAGAGGCGGATGTCGAGCGTCCGCTTGAACGCCTCGCGCACGGCAGCGTAGGCCTCGAACAGCACGTCTTCGAGGCTCTCGCCGTTCGCGACGCGCTGCTTGAACTCGACCGTCTTGGCGGCGAGCTCGTCGTCGGAGAGGCGCTCGAACTCGGGCTCGAGCGAGGAGACGTAGGCGGCCTGCGACTTGAGGCGCTTCATGCGCCGGCCCTCGCCGACGCGAAGGACCTTCTCGAAGGCGCCGAGGGAGGCGGTCGGCATCGCCCTAGGGTAGCGCGTCGCCCCGGCCGTGACGATCGCCGGCCGCCGCCGCGAGCACGTCCTCGCCCGCGCCGCGCACACGCAGGTCGACCGGGATGCCGGCGCCCTCGACGCAGCGGCCGTCCCGGTCGTACGTCAACGCCGTGCTCACAGTCAGCCGCCAGCCGGGCAGCAGCCGGAGCGCGCGCGGCCTGCCGCTTCCCCCGCCGCTCGGCTCGCCGACGACCCGCACGTGCTCGAGCCCCTGGAGCCCGAGCAGGAAGTCCTCGCTCGCGGAGAAGGTGAGCGGGTCGGTGAGCACGACGAGCCGGCCCGGCCAGCGGCGCTCGCGCGGGGCCGGCTCGCCGACCAGCGGAAACGGACCGGACAGGCGACCTCCTCCGACGCTGTAGCGGATCGCGCCGAGCGCGGTGCGCTGACGGAGGAAGCGGTCGCGAGTCCGGCAGGCGAGCACGAGGTTACCGCCCGGATTCCCGCGCAGGTCGAGCACGAGCGTCTCGCGGCCGCGCAGCTCGCTGAACGCCGCGTCGAGCGCATCCTCGAGGCCGCGGTCGTCGACCCACGCCTCGATCCGGACGTAGGCAGCGTCGCCCGGGAGGGGCCGCCAGCTGACCAGCGGATCGGCCGGAAGCACGGCGGCCGCCTCTGACCACCTCGCCCGCCCGCCGTCCGGCGACTCCGCCGTCAAGGCGCGCTCGATCCCCGGCGGGCCGGCGAGCAGGCGGCGCCCGGCGATCAGGGGGCGCGAGTGCGGGGGCGCGCCCGTGCGGGCGAGCCACCCGGCGGCGTCGACGGCGACGTCGTCGATCGCGAGCAGGCGCCAGCCGGGGCGCACGCCGACGCGCTCGGCCGCGGTGCCGGAGGGGACCCGCGCGAACGTCGCCGTGCCGCCGGCCACACGGACCGCGTACGGGAGGTGGCCGACCGCCTCGCGGACCCAGGTGTGGCCGTCCGCGAGCTCGGCCAGCCAGCGCTGGAGCGCCGGAAGCGGCTCCGCCGCGCCGCGGACGCGCGGGACGTGGCGGGCGCAGACCTCCTCCCAGTCGAGGCCGCGCAGTTCGAACGCCGGGTAGGTGTCGGCCACCTCGGTCACCACCCGCTCGATCGCCTCCTCGCGGTCGGCGCAGTCCTCGGCGGCGGCCGTCCCACCGCCGGCGCGCGCCACCGTGCGCCACACGCCGAGCGCCTCGAACAGCCCGTCGACATCGCGGGCACGGGAGACGGCGACGCGCGCCCCGGTGTCGAGCGTCGTCGTCGCGGGACCGACGTGCTCGGGGTCGACGACGAGCAGCCAGCGTGCGCCCCGGCCGGGATCGCTCGCCGCGAACTCGACCGGTGCCCCGAGCTCGGCCTCGAACTCCGCCCGCTCGAGCTCGAGCAGCGCCGCCCGCCCGCCCAGCGTCGGGTCGGCGGCCGGCAGGACGACGACCGCGCGCGGCTCGCCCGCGAACGGCGGCCGGCGCGCGACGCCGGCTACAGCGGGGTCACGGCGACTTCCCAGAGTTCGTCCTCGAGCCGCTCGCCGCGGACGACGTAGTCCTCGAATCGCTCGGCGGCCAGGCGCTCGAGCGCGGGGACGGAGCCGAAGGCGGGACGGCCGTCGACCAGGAACGTGCGCTCGCCCTCGGCGACCGCGAGCTCCAGCCGGTCGCCGTCGACCTCGTCCTCCACCCGGACGACCTCGATCCGCCGCGCGGCGACTGCCCAGACGTCCTCGTGCTGGCGCACGGCCTCCGCCCGGTACGGCGGCGCGGTCTCCTCCTCGACGGCGTCCGCGAGCGGCGCGAGCGCGTCGTCGGGGATGTCCTCGTCGACGAGGAGCGTGCCGTCCGGGAGCGAGACGAACTCGAGCCGGGCACCGGGCAGGCCGGGCGCGTCGGCGGTGGCGACGGCGTCCCACTCGCGCTGGCGGTGCACGCCGTGGATCCCGACCTCGCCCCAGCGCGGGCGCGTGTCGAGCGGCTGCGTTCGCGCGGGCGCCAGCCCCCCCTGCTCCGCCAGCCGCTCGTGGAGCGGCCGCTCGCGCCTGAACGGAAGTCGCACCGGCGCAGCTTGCCACGCGCGCGGGCGTAACCGAATCCGAGCGCGCGCCGTTGTGGTCGGAGACACCGGGAGCGGCGTCGCTTCCGTGCGGCTGTCAGCGAGAGACAAGGGGGGACGATGAGGTACTCGGGCCTTCGGGCGGGCGTGGTCGCGGCGCTCACGCTGCTGCTCGCGACCGCGATGCCGGCGGGCGCCCACGAGGGCGAGCACGCCGTCGTGGCGGTCGCGGCACTCGGCCAGCTGGCGCCCACGGCGCTCGCACCGCGCGAGAACGTCGAGTACGTCGGCGGCGACAACGGGTTCACCGGGGGTCACGTGGCGGTCGAGGCGGACCGGCTGTATCTCGGCTCGTACGGCAACGGCATGCGCATCTACGACGTCTCGAGTCCGGCTGCCCCGCGGTTCCTCGGCAGGTACACGCCGGGACTGCGCGCCGACGCGCCGCCCGACGCCGCCGTGTTCGACGGCCGGCACATCGCCGTCCTGAACGGGACGCGCCGCACGCACTCCGCGCTCCCGCCGGACGCCCGCACCGACCGCACCGAGTTCCTCGACGTCACCGACCCGGCCAACCCGAAGCTGCTGTGGACGTTCGGGCCCGACCAGGTCGACGGCGAGTCGCACAACGGCGACATCGTCGACGCCCGCCGCCTGTACCTCCCTTCGGGCGGCGTCGGCCTGCAGGGACTGCGAATCTACGACCTGAACCCGCTGCTGGGCGCGCCTCCGGGTGCGCCCCGCAACATCTTCCGCGGCGACCCGGCCAAGCTCTGGGAGGCGTCGCCGTACCGCAACGGCCGGCCGGTCGGAGCCCCGTTCACGCACACGCACGACATCGAGGTCTACGTCGACCACCCCGTCGAGGGGCTCGGGCTCCGCGACGTCGCCCTGCTGGCCGAGGGCGGGAACTACCTCGGCGCCGGCGACACGGGCAGCGTGTTCGTGATCGACATCACCGACCCGACGACCCCGGTCGTGCTCCTCCGCTGGCTGCACGACAAGGGACCGGATCACCACCCGATCCGCTACCACCACGAGGCGCAGCTGCTGGCCGGCGACCGCAGCGTGATGCTCGTCACGGACGAGGACATGCACAACGGCTGCGGGAGCGCGGGCGGCGTCACTGCCGTCCGGCTGTCGCCGGACTTGACGCAGGCGACCGAGCTGAGCGAGTGGTTCATCCCGTTCGGCACCCCGGCCGCCGTCTGCTCGGTGCACGTGTTCTCGTCCGACGGCCCGCTCGTCTTCCTCGGCTCGTACAACGCCGGGCTGCAGGTACTCGACTACAGCGACCCGGCCAATCCGCGCCAGGTCGGGCACTTCATCGCCGAGGGCGCGACCTCGTGGGGTGCGCTGTACCACCGCGGGTACGTGTACGTCGGCGACATGAGCCGCGGTCTCGACGTCTTTCGCTACGTCGGCCCGCGTCCCGACCTCCCCGACCTGACCGTGTCGAAGAACGGGATCTCGGTCTCGCCGACGAGCCCGCGAAGCGGCGAGGCGGCGACGGTCACCGCGCAGGTTCGAAACGCCGGCGGCTCCACGGCCGCGCCCGTGCACGTCCGCTTCGCGGACGGCGACAGCGTGATCGGCGAGGCCACGATCGCGTCCATCCCCGCCGGCGAGAGCCGCTCCGCCTCCGTCCGCTGGGACACGAGCGGCGTCGAGGGTCAGCGCACCGTCGTCGTGACGGTCGACCCGAACGGGCTCGTGCGCGAGCAGGTCGAGGCCAACAACCGCGCCAGCCGCGACGTGCAGGTGAGGAAGGCGAAGTAGCCGGCGCACGCGCCGCGTCGGCTCCACCTCCCGGCCCGCGAGGCGGCGCCCGCGGGCCGGGCGCGTCCCGGCCTTACGTCTGCGGCTCGATCAGGCCGTAGCCGCCCTCGCGTCGGCGGTAGACGACGTTGACGGCGTCGGTGTCCGCGTTCTTGAAGACGAAGAAGTCGTGGCCGACCAGCTCCAGCTGGAGGACGGCGTCCTCCGGCGTCATCGGCGTCAGCGCGAACTGCTTGCTCTTCACGATCGCCGACTCGCCCGCCTCGTCCGCGGAGGCGAAGGCCTCGCCCGCGCCATCGCCACGGGACGGGCGCCGGCTGCGGCGGCCGCGGTAGTCCTTGACCTGCCGCTGCAGCTTCTCGGTCAGCTGGTCGATCGAGGCACGCATGTCGCTGGAGGCCTCCCGGGCCCGGAGCACCGGCCCCTTCGTCCAGACGGTCGCCTCGGCGACCTGGTTGGCGGCGATCGAGGGGTTGCGCTCGACCGCGAGCTCCAGGTCGACGCGAGTCGCGTCGTTCAACTGCCGCTCGAGCTTGCGCAGCTTGCGCTCGGCGTAGTCGCGGATCGAGTCGCTGACGTCGAGGTTCTTGCCCTTGACATGAAGTCGCATGGCTCTCCTTCGTCGCGGCGGCCGGAATCTACCCAATCCGCGCCCGCCGGAACGCCGGGTCTCACCCGACCCGCAGCGCCCGCGCGAAGGTGACAACCTCGACGCGGCGCGCGCCCGCCGCGCGGAGTGCCGACGCCGCCGCGGACGCGGTCGCGCCGGTCGTGTAGACGTCGTCGACGAGCACGACGCGCGCGGGCGAGCGATCCCGCGCGCGGAACGCGCGCGCCACGTTCCGCCTCCGTTCGCTGCTCGGGAGACCTCGCTGACGCGGCGCGGCGACCGGCCGTTCGAGCAGCGTCAGCAGCGGAACGTCCCAACGCGCGGCGAGCTCGTCGGCCAGCTGGTGGGCGGGGTGGTGCCCGCGGGTCAGCGCCCGCTCGCGGTCGGCCGGGACGGCCACGAGCGCGTCGGCGCCGGGACGCGCCCGCACGCAGGCGGCCACGACGTCTGCCGCGGGTCGCGCGAGTCCGCGCAGGCCGCGCTCCTTCCAGGCGGCGACGAGCGAGCGGACGCGGGCGTCGTAGGCGACCGCGGCGCGGGCGGTCGCGAAGGCGAGACGTCGGCCGCCGCACTCCCGGCAGCGGGCGACCGGCCACGCGCTCGGCGCGCCGCAGCGCTCGCAGAGCGGCGGGCGGAGCGGCGGCAGCGACGCCAGGCAGGGAGCGCAGAGCTCGCCGCCCGGCGCCGCGCACACCGCGCAGCGGACCGGGAGCAGCAGGTCGAGCAGGCGCACGCCCCGACGCTACGAGCGGGGTACGCGCGTGTGTGTGCCGGCTTCGCGCCGAGGGTGTGCCTACGTCGAGCAGCCGGCGCCGGCCAAGGCGCGGTCGGCCTCCGCGAGCGTCTCCTTCGACCCGATGTCGTACCACGTCCCGGGTACGCGCCACGTGTACACCGGCAGGCGCGGGTAGAGCCACTCCACGAGCCGGCCCGGCTGATCGGCGTTGTTCCCCTCCTCGAGATAGCGGGCGATCAGCGGGAGGACGTCCCGCGGGTAGTAGTAGAGGGCGATCGCCATGAGTGTGCTCCGCGGCTGGCGCGGCTTCTCCTCGAAGAAGGTGATCCGCCCCTCCGCGTCGAGCTCGATCGCGTTGTACTTCGACATCTCCTCGAGCCGTCCGACGTCGTAGACGCCGACCACCGGGGCGCGGCGCGCCCGTCCGGTCTCCCCGAAGCCGCCGAGCGGCTCGCTGAAGAGGTTGTCTCCCGCGATCACGACGATGTCGTCGTCGATCGCGCCGCGCTCGAGCACGAGCCCGAGGTCGCCGATCGCGCCCAGCTTGTCCTCGTCGGACGTAGTGCCGTCGTCCACGATCTCCGGCCGCAGCGCACCCGGGTAGCCGGCCGCCCAGCGGCGGAAGTGACCCGCGAACTTCGCGTTCGTCACCAGGTAGAGGCCGTCGATGCCCTCGATCGCCGCGACCTTGTCCAGCACGTGCTCGAGGACGGGCCGGCCGCCGGCGTCCAGGAGGTGCTTGGGGCGGTCGCGCGTGAGTGGGTACAGCCGCGTCGCGTAGCCCGCGGCGAGGACGATCAGCTTCACGCGCGCCCCGCCGTGGCGCTCGCCTGCGGCAGCGAGACGGAGTAGGGCGGGCGGTGGATCCCCTCCTCCGTGACGATCGCCGCGACGAGGTGCGCGGGCGTGACGTCGAATGCCGGGTTCCGCGCGGGGAACCGCTCGCTGACCTCGCGCGCGTCCCGTTCCTCGATCGGGATCGCGTCGCCGCTCGGGGTCGCGGGGTCGATCGTCGAGGACGGCGCGGCGACGGCGAACGGCACATCCTGCGCGGTGGCGGCGAGCGCCACGCCGTACGTCCCGATCTTGTTCGCGACGTCGCCGCTCGCCGCGATCCGGTCGGCGCCGGTGATCGCCAGGTCGACCTCGCCGGCGGCGACGAGCGCGCCGGCCGCCGCGTCCGGGACGACCGTGAACGGGATCCCGAGCCGCTCGAGCTCCCACGCGGTGAGGCGCGCGCCCTGGAGGAGCGGCCGCGTCTCGTCGACCAGCACCGAGGCGACCAGGCCCTCCTCCCAGGCGCGGCGGATGGCGCCCAGCGCCGTCCCGTAGCCGCCCGTCGCGAGCGCCCCGGTGTTGCAGTGCGTCAGGACGCGCGTGCCGGGCGCGAACAGCGGCAGTGCGTGCTCGGCGAGCCGGCGGCAGCGCGCTGCCTCCTCCGCGTGGAGCTCACGCGCCCGCGCGGCGGGATCGCCTGCGGCGCGCACCTCGGCAAGCGCCCAGGCGAGGTTGACGGCGGTCGGGCGGGCTCCGGCGAGCACGCGGTACGCCTCCGCGAGGTCGTCTCCCCGCGCCGCCGCGAGGGCGTAGCCGTAGGCCGCGGCGACGCCGATCGCGGGCGCGCCACGGATCGCGAGCGTGCGGATCGCGTGTGCGACCTCGGCGGCGGAGCGACACTCGAGCTCCACCTCCTCGTCGGGCAGCCGTCGCTGGTCGAGGAGCACGACGCGGTCGCGCTCGAGCCGGACGACCTCCTCGGGATTGAGCTCGCGCGCCGGCCCTGCGGTTCCGCCGGCGACGCCGGGACCCATCCCTAGCCCCCACCCACCCACGGGGCGCGCCACCGTAGCGGGCATGGGCGCGATGAAACGCGACGAGAAGGCGCCGAGTGTGTGACGAGTCGTGACGCGCGGCGGGCGGCGCGCGCGGTCAGGTGCCTTCGTCCCACGAGGCGAGGTAGCGCGCCTGCGCCTCCGTCAGCCGGTCGATCTCGACGCCCATCGTCTCGAGCTTCAGGCGCGCGATCTCGCGGTCGATCTCGTCGGGGACGGCGTACACGCGGCGGTCGAGCTCGCCGGCGTGCGCGATCGCGTACTCGACGGCCAGCGCCTGGTTCGCGAACGACATATCCATGACGGCCGCGGGGTGCCCCTCCGCGGCCGAGAGGTTCACCAGCCGGCCGTCGGCGAGCAGGTAGATGCGCCGCCCGTCGCCGAGGACGAACTCCTCGACGAGTGCGCGTGCGTGCCGCGTCTCGACCGCCAGCGAGCGAAGCGCGGGGATGTCGATCTCGACGTTGAAGTGCCCCGTGTTCGCGACGACGGCGCCGTCCTTCATCCGCTCGAAGTGTTCGCGCGTGATCACCGACTTGTCGCCGGTCGCGGTGCAGAAGATGTCGCCGATCTCGACCGCCCGCGACATCGGCAGCACCTGGAACCCATCCATCACCGCCTCGAGCGCGCTCACCGGGTCGACCTCGGTCACGATCACGTGCGCGCCCATCCCGCGCGCGCGCAGCGCGACGCCCTTGCCGACCCAGCCGTAGCCGGCGATCACGAACCGCCTGCCCGCGAGCAGCAGGTTCGTCGCCCGCACGATGCCGTCGATCGTCGACTGCCCCGTCCCGTACCGGTTGTCGAACAGGTGCTTCGTCTTCGCCTCGTTCACCGCGATGATCGGGAAGCCGAGCGCCCCGTCGCGCTCCAGCGCCCGCAGGCGGATGACGCCGGTCGTCGTCTCCTCGGTGCCCGCGATGATCTCGCCGAGCTGCTCGCGCCGGTGGGCGTGGAGCACGCCGATCACGTCGGCGCCGTCGTCCATGGTGAGATGCGGCTTGTGGTCGACGGCGGCCTCGATGTGCCGGTAGTACGTGTCGTTGTCCTCGCCCTTGATCGCGAAGACGGCCGCGTCGTACTCGGCGACCAGCGCGGCCGCCACGTCGTCCTGCGTGGACAGCGGGTTCGACGCGCAGAGGACGACGTCGGCGCCGCCTGCCTGCAGCGCGCGGACGAGGTTCGCGGTCTCGGTCGTCACGTGGAGACAGGCAGAGATGCGGTAGCCGGTCAGCGGCTGCTCGCGCTCGAACCGCTCCCGGATCGCCCGCAGCACCGGCATCTCGCGCTCGGCCCACTCGATCCGGCGGACGCCCTCGGCGGCGAGCGCGAGATCGCGCACGTCGAATCGCTTCGTCGTCGCCACCCGCAGGAGTCTACCGCCGCGCCGGCAGCGTCCCCGCGCGGCTAGCTGCGGCCGTACGCATCCTCGAGACGGACGACGTCCTCGAGCTCGGGGGTCGAGACCTCCAGCACGCGCGTGTCCTCCAGCGCGCGGATCCGGTGGACCGTGCCCGGCCGCAGGCGGAACGCCGCGCCCGAGCCGACGACCTCCGACTTCGTCACCCGCTCGCCCGCGCCGCCCATCTCGAGCTCGGCTCGGCCGTCGAGCATGTACCACGACTCGTCCTTCTCGCGGTGGAACTGCAGGCTCAGCGAGTGGCCGGCCTTGACGAACAGGATCTTCCCGACGTAGCGCTCGGTCACCGCCCAGATCAGCTCCGAGCCCCACGGCTTGTCGACGTGCCTCGGCTGGAACGCGAAGCGGTCGAGACCGCCGAGGTTGGGGGAGTCGATCGCCATCGGCGCGGCGAGTCTACGGCGCTAGAGTCGCGACTGCAGGGTCAGCGCGAGCACGAAGGAGGACCGATGGACGCCAGCCGCGGCGACAGGATCGTGGTCGAGGCCGAGCGCGTCGACCAGCCGGAGCGGACCGGGACGATCGAGGAGGTGCTGGAGGGGGAGGCGAAGCGCTTCCGCGTCCGCTGGGACGACGGGCGAACGACAATCTTCGTCCCCTCCGCGGGGTCCGCGCGGGTCGAGCGGAGCGAGAGCGCGCCGGTCGGGCGCTGAGCCGGGGCGGCCGTGCGCGCGGCGCTGCTCCGGGCGCCCGGCCGCCCGCTCGAGCCCGCCGAAGCACCCGTTCCCGAGGCGGGGCCGGGCCAGGTGCGCGTGCGCGTCGGCGCCTGCGCCGTCTGCCGAACCGACCTCCACGTCGTCGACGGGGAGCTTCCCGAGCCGAAGCTCCCGCTCGTCCCGGGGCACCAGATCGTCGGCAGGGTGGACGGGCGAGGGCCCGGCGCCGCGCGCTTCGCGGCGGGCGACCGTGTGGGCATCCCGTGGCTCGGCTGGACCTGCGGAGAGTGCCGCTACTGCACGAGCGGCCGAGAGAACCTTTGCCGGTACGCCCGCTTCACCGGCTACCACCTGGACGGGGGCTACGCCGAATACGCGGTCGCGGACGAGCGCTTCTGCTTCCCGGTGCCCGACGAGTACGCGGACGCCCACGCGGCCCCGCTCCTCTGTGCCGGGCTGATCGGCTACCGATCGCTCGTCGCCGCGGGCGACGGGGAGCGGCTCGGGCTGTACGGCTTCGGCGCGGCAGCCCATCTCGTCGCCCAGGTCGCCCGCTGGCAGGGGCGGCGCGTGTTCGCGTTCACCCGCAGCGGCGACGCCGAGGCGCAGCGGCTCGCCCGCGAGCTCGGCGCCGTCTGGGCCGGGGCCTCCGACGAGCTTCCTCCGGAGGAGCTCGACGCGGCGATCCTGTTCGCTCCGGTCGGCGCGCTCGTCCCGACAGCCCTGCGCGCTGTCGCAGCCGGCGGAACCGTCGTCTGCGCCGGGATCCACATGAGCGACATCCCCTCGTTCCCGTACGAGCTGCTGTGGGGCGAGCGCGTGCTCCGTTCGGTAGCGAACCTGACGCGCCGCGACGGCGAGGAGTTCCTCGCCCTCGCCCCGCGCGTCCCCGTCCGCGCGGAGACCGAGACGTTCCCGCTCGAGCAGGCGAACGAAGCGCTCGCGAAGCTGCGCGCGGGAGAGCTACGCGGCGCGAGCGTCGTCGTGCCGTAGCGTCAGTCGGCGCGGGACGAGGTGAGCAGCAGCGCCGCGGCGCCGACGGCGAGCGCGAGCCCGACGGCGAGCTGCAGGGCTGCGAGGGTGGCGCGAGCCGGCACGAGGCTGAGACGCGCGAGCGGGCCGACGGGCGAGACCCCGCCCACGGCCGGCCGTCCGAATAGCCGCGCGGCCGCCCCGGCGGCGAGCGCGACGCCCTCGAGCACCGCGGCGAAGCCGACGAAGAGCAGCGCGGCGACGAAGAGCGCCTCGATCAGCGCGAGGCCCGTGTGCTCAGCCGCTCGCGGCGTCGGCGAAGTGCTCTTCGGCGCGGCGCAAGTCCTTGGGCGTGTTAACGGTCAGCCACAACCCCTCGTGGCGGAAGGCTCGCAGGCGGCCTTCGGCCGCCAGCTCCGGGAAGGTGCTCGCCTCGTGGTCGCCGTGCTCTGGGAGGCGCGCCAGCGCCTCGTCGTCGAGCACGTAGCAGCCGGCGTTCACCCAGTACGGCAGCCGCGGGCCTTCCCGGAAGCCCGTCACACGGTCGCCCTCGTCCAGGTCGACGACGCCCAGCGACGACACCAGCGGCGCGACGACGATCGTCGCCGCTGCGTCCGTCTCGCGGTGGCGGGCGAGCAGCGCGGTCAGCTCGACGTCGAGCAGCTCGTCGCCGTTCAGCGCGTAGACCGGGCCTCCGCCCGCGAGCCCGCGCGCGGCGTAGCGCAGGCCGCCTCCCCGCCCGAGCGGCTCCGGCTCGCCGACCGCCACGATCTCGGGACCGAGGCCGGACAGCTCGCGCTCGAAGAGCTCTTCGTCGCCCGCGCGGCAGCTGACGACGACGCGCTCGACGCCGGCGGACGCGAGGAGCTCGACCTGGTACGCGGCGAGCGGCCGGCCGGCAACCGGGACGAGCGCCTTCGGGCGGCCGCGGGCAGCGTCGCCGAGGCGCTCGGCCTTCCCGCCGGCCAGGATCAGGGCCTCCACCTAGGAGGGCGTGGCGGCGTGCGGCTCGGCGATCTCCGGCAGGCCCGCGAAAGGCGGCGCCGCGCGCCCGATCCCCTCGTACGCGAACCCGAGCACGCGCATCTCCTCGGGATCGAGAAGGTTCCGCCCGTCGATCACGAGTGGGTTCCGCATCTTCCCCCGCAGCCGCCGCCAGTCGAGCTCGCGCAGCTGGGGCCACTCGGTCACGACGACGGCCGCGTCCGCGCCGGCGATCGCGTCCTCGGCCGCCGCACACTGGACCGCGCCGGTCAGGAGGTCGCGCGCGTCGGCGGCCGGATCCCACGTCCGCACGTCGGCCCCCTCGGCGAGCAGCCGCGACGCGATCACCAGGCTGGGCGCCTCCCGCAGGTCGTCCGTGTTCGGCTTGAAGGCGAGCCCGAGGACGGCGATCCGCCTGCCGCGCAGCCGCCCCAGGTGCTTCTCCAGCTTGGCGACCACCCGGCGCTTCTGCAGCTCGTTGACCTCGATCACGGCCGCGAGCAGCTGGAAGTGGTAGCCGGAGTTCGCGGCCAGCTGCTTGAGCGCGAGCGAGTCCTTGGGGAAGCACGAGCCCCCGTAGCCGACGCCCGCGCGCAGGAAGTGCGCGCCGAGGCGGTGATCGAGCCCGATGCCGCGCGCGACCTGGTCGACGTCGGCGCCCACCGCCTCGCAGACGTTCGCGATCTCGTTGATGAAGCTGATCCGCGTCATCAGGAAGGCGTTGGAGGCCAGCTTCACCATCTCCGCCGAGTTCACGTCCGTCCGCAGGACCGGCGCGGCGATCCGCGCGTGGAGCGCCTCGACTGCGTCGGCGTCGGCGCGCTCGAACGAGCCGATGACGATCCGGTCGGGGTGCAGGAAGTCGTGGACGGCGGAGCCCTCGGCGGTGAACTCGGGGTTTGCGACGTAGCCGACGGCCCCGAGACCGCGCGCGTCCAGCGCGGCGCGTACCTTCTCGCCCGTGCCGACCGGAACGGTGCTCTTCATCACGAGGATCGGGCACGTTCCGGTGGGCTCGAGCTCCTCCACGACCGTCCACACGCGCGAGAGGTCGGCGTCGCCCGAGTAGGTCGGCGGCGTGTCGACGCAGACGAACACGAACTCGGCGTCCGCAACGGCGCCGGCGGCGTCGAGCGTGAACGTCAGCCGCTCGCGGTTGCGCGCGAGCAGCTCGTCCAATCCCGGCTCGTAGATCGGCACCTCGCCGCGGCGCAGCGCGTCGACCTTCGCCGCGACGACGTCCCGGACGGTGACCGTGTGCCCGAGCTCGGCCAGGCAGGCGCCGGTGACGAGACCCACGTACCCGGCTCCGAAGATCGCGACGCGCTTGCCCACCGGCTCAGCCTAGCCCGCGCGGACCGGCTTGAGACCGCGCGCGATGGCGAGCATCGTCCGCTCGGAGAGCGAGTTCATCAGCGTGTTGACCACCCAGTACGAGGCGCCGCGGTAGCGGAAGGAGACGACTCGCAGGTCCTCGCCGGCGTAATGCAGCGCGTAGGTACGGCGCCCGATCCGCCTGTGCCGGTTCGGCTCACTCACGATCGGGGGGTCGTCCCAGTTCGTCATCTGAATCCCCCAGTACTCGTTCGCGTCCGTCTTGTAGACGAGGCGGACCGCCTTGTGCGCGCCAGCGAGCTTGTAGACGCGGACGGCCTTCTCGCGGTCGGGCAGGGAGGTGCGCTCCAGCACGTGCGGGAGCAGGACCGGGAAGGGCACGCCCTCGCGGCGCGCCTCGCGGACGTACGGGAGCGAGGCGGCGGGGTTGGCCGCCACCTTCGGCGGCTCGCGCCTGCGCGGCTGCGACCCGGGCGGCGGCTGCAGCCCGTCGAACGACTGCCCGACGATGAACACGACCATCGCCCCGTTCGCCATGTAGTCGAGCGTCCGCGGCAGCCGCTTGACCTCCGCCGTCCCCACCGTGCCGGCGAGCTTGCGGGCCGCCGCGCGGGCCAGCTTGTCGCCGCGCCGGAAGTAGACGATGCTCGTCGCGTAGTCCATCCGCGGCGCGTTCGCCTCCTCGCCGGGCGGCGGGGCAGTCGTCCGGTAGCCGCGGCGGCGGAGCGCGTCGGAAGTGGTCGCCGCGGCGCCCTGCACGCCGTTGCCGTTCAGGACCAGGACGGTCGTGTTCCTCGGCGACGGCGGCTTCGGCCCCTTCGCGCCCCGGACGCGCACCTGCTGCACCTTCGGATGGGTGAAGTCCCAGACGGCGCGGTTGATCTCGCTGGCGGGAGCGAACTGGCGGAACTCCGCGTCCTCGCTCACCACGTCGGGCCGGATGCGGCTCTGCGCGAAGTGCCCGTTCGGTAGGTGGTACGCGAGCAGGGCGTACTTCAGCAGCGTGGGAAGAGGGAGAGTGCCGCCGCCCGCCTGCCCGACCTCGACGTTGCCCGTGACGACCTTGACGATCTTCAGCAGCTTCGTCGAGGAGAGCTCGATCGAGCTCGTGATCGACTCCTTGAACGCCTCGACGAACAGCTGCTGCCGGGCGAGGCGGAAGTGGTCCGAGTCGGTGTGCCGGAAGCGCACGAAGTCGAGCGCCTGCGAGCCGTTCAGCTTCTGGTAGCCCGGCTGGAGGTCGATGGCCGCGTAGCCGAGCGGGCCCGTGTTGTCGTTGAAGTAGCGGCGGTCGACGTCCATCCAGACGCCACCGAGCTTCGCCACGATCTGCTTGAAGCCGCGGAAGTTCACCGTCACCAGGTAGTGGACCGGCAAGCCGGTGAGCGCGCGGACGGTCTCCAGCGTACCCTGCTCCTTGCACTCCCAGTAGGCCTCGTTGATCCGCCCCATGAAGCGCCGGCTCGGGCAGCGCACCTCGACTACCAGGTCGCGCGGAAACGAGAGCGTGGAGAGCGTCCGCGCGGTCGGATCGGCCCGCACGAGCATGATCGTGTCGGAGCGGAACTCGCGCCCCTGCTCGCCGTGGCGGCGGTCGTAGCCGATCACGAGGGCGATCGCAGGCCGCCCCGGCAGGCTCACGTCCAGCTGCTTCTCGGCCACCTGGACACTGACCCGCTGCGGCGCGAACGCCTCGGCCACGTCCTCCTTCGCGTACAGGTAGCCGCCGCCCGCGACCCCGGACGCGACCACGGCCGCGACCGCGACCAGCCAGGCGAGCACCCGGGCGGCGACGCGGAACGGGCCGCGGCGCCGGCGCGGCTGCCGGTAGAAGGCCATCTCGGCGAGCACGACCGGCGGGAGCACGGCGCGGCCATTCCCGTTGGCGGAGGCGCTCCGCCCCATCCCTCTCTTGGTGGTCGTCTTCAAGGCCGCCTAGAAACGGCGAGAACGCCACAGGCGCTCTCGCGCACGGGACGATATCCGACGCGACGGCCCCGCATCCTTCCCCGCGCCCTCATCCGACGGGGGTCGGCGTCGGGTCGTACGCCAGATTCGGGCTCAGCCAGCGCTCGGCCTCGGCCACCTCGATCCCCTGGCGCCGGGCGTAGTCGCCGACCTGGTCGCGCGCGACGCGCCCGACCGCGAAGTAGCGCGCCTCGGCGTGATGCACGTAAAGCCCCGTGACGCTCGCGGGGGGAAGCACGGCGAAGCTGTCGGTCAGCGCGAAGCCCGCCTGCTCGGCGGCGAGGAGCTCGAAGAGCTTGCGCTTCTCGCTGTGGTCGGGGCAGGCCGGGTAGCCGTAGGCGGGGCGGATGCCGCGGTAGCGCTCCGCGATCCGCTGCTCGTTCGTCAGGCGCTCGGACGGCGCGTACCACTCGCGGCGCACACGCTCGTGCAGCAGCTCGGCGAACGCCTCCGCCAGGCGGTCGGCCAGCGCCTTCACGATGATCGCGCGGTAGTCGTCGTGCTCGCCCTCGAAGCGGGCCGCCAGCTCGTCGGTGCCGAAGATCCCCACCGCGAAGGCGCCCACGTGGTCGCCCGCCGGCGCAACGTAGTCGGCGAGGCAGCGGCTCGGACGCTCGTCGCCGTACGCGGCCTGCTGGCGCAGGAAGCAGAAGCGGATGCGCTCGCCGACGAGCACGTCGTCGCCCTCGGCGCGCGCCGGCCAGTACCCGTACACCGCGCGGGCGGACAGCAGCTCCCCGCCGGCGATCTCGTCGAGCAGGGCGACGGCGTCGTCGTACAGCTCGCGCGCCTCGGGCCGGTCGAGCACGGCCGGGAACCTGCCCTTGATGTCCCAGGCGTGGAAGAAGAACTGCCAGTCGACGTAATCGCGCAGCGCCGCCGGCGTCACCCCGAGCGCACGCGGGCCGGTGAAGGGCGGGACGGGGAGGTCGTCGAAGCGCGGCCGCAGCCGGTTCGCGCGCGCCTGCTCCAGCGAGAGGAGCGGCTTGCGTCCGCGCTCGGCGTGCTGCGCGCGAAGCCGCTCCTGCAGCTCGCGGTTGCGCCGGTCGAAGCCGTCCCGGCGCCCGCCGTCCAGCAGGTCGGAGAGGACGCCGACGACGCGCGAGGCGTCGAGCACGTGCACGGTCGACGCCGAGTACTCGGGCGCGATCCGCACCGCGGTATGCTGCTTCGACGTCGTCGCGCCCCCGATCAGGAGGGGCAGGTCGAACCCGCGCCGCTCCATCTCGCGGGCGACGTGCACCATCTCGTCCAGCGAGGGCGTGATCAGGCCCGACAGGCCGACCACGTCGGCGCCCTCACGCTCGGCGGTGTCGAGGATCTCCTGCGCCGGGACCATGACGCCGAGGTCGGTGACCGCGTAGCCGTTGCAGCCGAGGACGACGCCCACGATGTTCTTGCCGATGTCGTGCACGTCGCCCTTCACCGTCGCGAGCACGACGCGGCCCTGCCGCCGCCCGTCGCCCGCCTCGCGCTCGGCCTCCATGAACGGCTCCAGGTAGGCGACCGCCCGCTTCATCGCCCGCGCGCTCTTCACCACCTGCGGGAGGAACATCTTCCCCGACCCGAAGAGGTCGCCGACGATCGCCATCCCGTCCATCAGCGGGCCCTCGATCACGTCCAGCGGCCGCGCGTGGCGCTGCCGCGCCTCCTCGGTGTCCTGCTCGACGTAGTCGACGATCCCGTGCACGAGCGCGTGCGCGAGCCGCCGCTCGACCGGCGCGTCGCGCCAGGAGAGGTCGCGCTCACGGCGGGCGCCCTCGCCGCCGTACCGCTGCGCGAGCTCGACCAGCCGCTCGGTCGCGTCGGGCCGGCGGTCGAAGATGACGTCCTCGACGTGCTCGCGCAGCTCCGGATCGAGATCCTCGTAGACCGCGAGCTGGCCCGCGTTGACGATCCCCATGTCCAGCCCCGCCGCGATCGCGTGGTAGAGGAAGGCCGCGTGCATCGCCTCGCGCACCGGGTCGTTGCCGCGGAACGAGAAGGAAAGGTTCGAGATCCCGCCCGAGACGAGCGCGCCCGGGCAGCGCTCCTTCATCCGCGGGATCGCCTCCAGGAACGCCTTCGCGTACGCGTCGTGCTCCTCGATCCCGGTCGCGACGGCGAGCACGTTCGGGTCGAAGATCACATCCCCGGGGGCGAACCCGAGCTCCTCGACCAGCAGCCCGTACGCGCGCTCGCAGATCGCGAGGCGGCGCTCGACCGTCGTCGCCTGGCCTTCCTCGTCGAAAGCCATGACGACGACGCCGGCGCCGTAGCGCTGGATCCGCCGCGCCTGCTCGAGGAACGCCTCCTCGCCCTCCTTGAGCGAGATCGAGTTCACGATCCCCTTGCCCTGCAGGCACTTCAGCCCCGCCTCGAGCACCGACCAGCGGGAGCTGTCGACCATGATCGGCAGGCGCGCGACCTCCGGCTCGGTGGCCACCAGGTTGAGGAAGGTGGTCATCGCCCGCTCGGAGTCGAGCAGGTCGGCGTCCATGTTCACGTCGAGCACGTTCGCGCCCCCGCGCACCTGCTCGAGCGCGACCTCGAGCGCGCCCGCGTAGTCGTCAGCCTCGATCTTCCGGCGGAAGCGGGCCGAACCGGTGA
>JACVRR010000088.1 GCA_014534345.1 Thermoleophilia bacterium
CGGCGCGGCCGTCCTGTGGGTCGGCGAGTCGGCCGACCCCGGCGCGCTGGCGCGGGCGGCCGGGCAGCTCGCCGCCGCGCCGCCCGAGTGGGAGGACGGCCTCGCCGTCCTGCGCAAGCTCGGCCCGACGCCGCCGGGGTTCCCGCGCCGGCCGGGGATCGCGCGCAAGCGCCCGCTCGCCTAGGGAAACTGCGCCCCGACCGCCCACGCGAGCGCGAGCGCGTCGGCGGTGTGCCGCCGCCGGCTCGGTCGAGCGTCGCGCACACCGGCGCGAGGTCGATCCGCTTGGGTCCGAGGATCGTGAGCCCCGCGAAGTCGCTGCGGCGCTCGGGGAGCAGGGCGGCGTTGACGGCGCGCGTGACCAACCGCCATCCCCGCTTGTTCCAGCACCAGGTCTCGACCTCGATGCCGACGGGTGGGGATGCCGCCGCGCTCGACCGCGCGTCCTCGAACGCGTGCCGTCCGCGGAGCGCGCCGACGACCTGCCCCGGGCGCGGCTCGCCGGCGGGGTGCGGCGCCGAAGGGAGCGCCCACGCGCCGGGGAAGGTACCCGGCCGCCTTTCCGACCGGCCGCGTCTCTACCCTCGCAGCGTGCCCGGCCGGATCTACGCGGTCGCGAACCAGAAGGGCGGGGTCGGCAAGACGACGACCGCCGTGAACCTGGCCGCCTGCGTTGCCGACGCCGGCGAGCGCGCGCTGGTGGTCGACCTCGACCCGCAGGCCAACGCGACCTCGGGGCTCGGCCTGCACGCGAACGGCAGCTCGAGCTACGACCTGCTCGACGGCGCGCCGCTGCTCGAGCTGGCGCGGCCGACCCGGCTGCCGCAACTCGAGGTCGTGCCGGCGTCGGCCGATCTCGCGGGCGCCGTGGTGGAGCTCGCCCGGCGAGAGGACGGCGACCGCTTCCTCGCCTCCGCGCTCGCCGGCGCCCGCGAACGCTGGCGGTTCGTCTTCCTCGACTGCCCGCCCTCGCGCGGGCCGCTGACCGTGAACGCGCTGGCGGCCGCCGACCGCGTGCTCGTCCCCGTGCAGGCCGAGTACTACGCACTCGAGGGTCTGTCGCAGCTCGTGCGCTCGATCGAGCTCGTGCGCGCACGGCTGAACCCCCGGCTCGCGCTCGGCGGCGTGCTGCTGACGATGGTCGACGGGCGGACGCGCCTCGCCCAGGACGTCGCGAGCGAGGTGCGCCGCCACTTCGGCGACCTCGTCTTCGACACGGTTGTCCCGCGCTCGGTCCGCCTCGCCGAGGCGCCGAGCCACGGCCTCCCCGCGATCCTCTACGACCCGCGGTCGCCCGGCGCGGACGCGTACTGGAAGGTGGCGATGGAGCTTGTCGACCGTACCTAGACGCGGCCTCGGCCGCGGGCTCGACGTCCTGATCGGCGGAACCGACACGGCGGCGCTCGCCGACCTGCCGGTCGACCGGATCCGCCCGGGAGCGCGGCAGCCCCGCCGCCGCTTCGACGCCGACGCCGACTCGGGGCTGGCGGCGTCGTTGCGCGCCCAGGGCGTCCTGCAGCCGGTGGTCGTCCGCCCGCTCCCCGACGGCGCGTACGAGCTGATTGCCGGCGAACGGCGCTGGCGGGCCGCCCGCGAGGCGGGGCTCGGGAGCGTCCCGGCGCTCGTCCGCGAGGCCGACGACCGCGACTCGCTGCTCCTCGGCCTGGTCGAGAACGTCGCCCGCGAGCAGCTGTCGGCCGCCGAGGAGGCGCGCGCCTACGCCGTCCTGGTGGACGAGTTCGGGCTGTCGCTGGGCGAGCTGGCGGAGCGCGTCGGCCGCTCGAAGGCGTCGGTGTCGAACCGGCTGCGCCTCCTCGAGCTGCCGGCCGACGTGCTGGAGCTGGTCGAGGACGGGAAGCTGAGCGAGGGGCATGCGCGGGCGGTGCTCGCCGTCCCCGACCACGAGCGCCGCCGCGCGCTCGCCCGCCGCATCGTCCGCCACGGCCTCTCCGTCCGCGCCGCCGAGCGTGCCGCCCGCGAGCAAGGCGCCGCCACGCGCCGACGGCGCGCCGCGCCGGTCGATCCTGCCCTCGCCTCGCGCGTCAAGACCGCGCTCGAGCGCCTGACCGGCCGCACGCCGCGCGTCACGCCGGGCCGAGTCGAGCTCCCCTTCGCCGACGAGTACGAGCTCGCCGAGCTGGTGGAGGCACTCGAGGGGGCCGCCGAAGAGCCGGCGCGCGCTTCGCGCGCACCATAGGCGACGCGAGCGAGCCCACTCCTCCGATCACGGGCACGCCAGCCGCCCCGCCGCGGCGCCCGGCGCCGGGGGCGGGAGGTTCTCAGCGCGCACTCGTGGAGTGAATGCCGGATTCAGCGGGCGGAGCGCGCCGGCGACGCGGGTGATCTGCGCCCGAGGGCCGAAGATCACGACGGTCGTACGCCCGGTGACGATCTCGAGATGGTGGCCGCCTTCGAAGAGAACCCCTCTGACTCCACGGATGCGCACGGAGCGCTTCGCTCGGGCGGTCGGGTGGACGTCGGCCGGCATCCGTGAGCAGGCGTGCCAGAGCTGAATGGCAAAGCGGCCGTAGTCGAGATCGACGACCGGCTGGCGGCCGCGTGGGCCGGTCGAGCGCCTCTGCGAGATGGAGCTCAGGCCGAAGCCCTCGAAGCGCCTTCCTACCCAGTAGAGGCCAAATGCACCGAACCGGCGGGCCCGTTCGACGGTGAAGTTCCCAGCCGGGTCGACCGGAAGCGGCTGCGCCGGCCGCGAGGGGCGGCACGAACGGATGCCGCCCGCCGGACGGCCGGGACGAAACGCCGGAGCCTCGTACCAGACGCTGTGACCGGGATCGAAGGCGAGCCGGCGCGCGCAGCTGCCGTCGGACCGGATCAGGAGGACGAGGCCGGCCTCGGCGTTCCCCGTCTGCTCGCCGCGTTGGAAGGCCATCAGGCGGCCGTCGGGGGACCACGAAGGAGCCCATTCGGTGAGATTGCGCGTTCTCGTCAGCCGCCGGGCGTTCCCGCCGCCTGCATCCATGACGTAGAGCTCGTTCGCGTACTGGGCGACGTCGCCGTAGGAGAGCTCGCCGTTTCGGTCCCGGTCGCTCACGAACGCGATCTGGCGACCGTCGGGCGAGTACGCGGGATCGGCGGCCTGCTCTTCGAGCGTCTCGACGTCGAGCGTGCGGAGATCGAGGAGCAAGACGCGGGGTGAGCGTCGGTCTCTTCCGCCCGGGCCCGGCGCGCGCCAGTCGAGCCGGGTGAACGCGAGCTTCGAGCCGTCGGGAGAGACGGACGAGGGGACGTCCAGGTGGAGCGCCTCTGCCTCGGTCAGGCGGCGACGGTCGGAGCCGCCGGCGCCGATCGCCCAGAGGCCCACTCTCGGCGGAAAGCGCCGGCCGGGCTCGCGCTCGCCGAAGATGATCGCGCGGCCGTCCGGCGACCAGACGGGCGCGAACGCTCGGCCTGTTCGGGTGACGCGCCGACGGTTTCGGCCGTCGGAATCGACGAGGACGATGTCGGTCAGCTCTCGCGAGTCGTCCTCGTGGGGTCGCCCGGTGACGGCTGTGAAGGCAAGCCTCTCGCCGTCCGGCGACCAGGCCGCCCGCGCGCCGATGAGCGCTCCGCCGGCGGCGAGGATGCGAGCGCGCCGCCCTTCGGCGTCGACGGTCAACACCTCGCGGCGCGGCGGGTTTCCGGTGACCGTGCGGGCCAGCGCGATCTCGTATCCGGCTCGTGCAGGCGCCGAGACGGGCTCGCCGAGCGAAAGCCCCCCTCTCTGGTCGCGAGACGAGATGACCAAGAAGACGACGACGGCGAGGGCGACGAGGACGACTGCGGCAAGTGCGATGCGCAGGCGGCGGAGGCGCTGCCGTCTCCGCGCTTCGCGAATGATCGCCTCGAGGTCGTCGGGTTGTGGCGGCCGCGGCGGCGTGGCGACGCTCACAGGCCCGGGTCCGCTCGCTGTCCCATCACAGGTTGAAGCTACTATCGTTAGCACCATGCTGCGTGTCAAGGTTGACCGCGCCGAGCCGGCCACGCTCCACGACCAGGTTGCGGCCGAGCTGCGCCGCGCGCTCGCCAACGGGGAGGCCAAGCCGGGTGAGCGGCTGCCCCCCGCCCGCGATCTGGCCGCCGTTCTCGGCGTCAACCGCAACACCGTCCTGCGCGCTGTCCGACTCCTCCGCGACGAGGGCCTCGTCGAGTTTCGCCGG
Source organism: Thermoleophilia bacterium (assembly GCA_014534345.1). Taxonomy (GTDB): domain Bacteria; phylum Actinomycetota; class Thermoleophilia; order Gaiellales; family Gaiellaceae; genus JACVRR01. The sequence continues at coordinate 4,158 of JACVRR010000088.1, forward strand.
GGAAGAGGGATCACCGTCGCCGGCACACCGGAACGGAGCGCCGTCGTACAGCGCGCCCACGACCTGATCCGCTTCGCCCGCGCGCGCGGCTACCGGGCCGACGAGCTGATCCGAATGATCGAGACGGCGAGCGCCGAGGCGAGGAACGCGGGCGAGCACTCACGCGCCACCGCGCGATGATCCCTCGTCTGAACGCTGGTCGGCTCGGCGAGACGATGAGCCGAAGCCTCTAGGGGAGAAGCGGAGTGGTGGTCGTTCTCGGTGTGGTCGCGGTCACGTTCGCGATCGCGCTCGTCTTCGGCGCCGCCGTCGGCCGCTGGTTCGCCGTCGTGGTCGCTGCCTGCGCTTGGCCGGCCCTGGTTCTTCTGCGCTGGGGAGGAGAGCGGCTCGGCGTGTGGGGCGACGTGAGCGAGCAGACTCCGGCGTGGTTCGTCTTGCTCACGCTCGTCTTCTACTCGCTCGCGGCAGTCGCCGGCGCGGCCGCCGGGGTGCTGGCGCGACGGGGGGTTCATCGGCGGGCCGCCGCCGAGTGAGTAGCTCGAAGGCGCGACGTCCCGTGTGCGAGAGCGCCGCTTGCCCGGAGAGCGCTTTCCTCGGAGCTCTCCCGCGCCCGACACGGCAGGCGCTGCTCGCCGTCCCTGTCGGAAAGTGACTCCGCCGAAGATCGTCATGGCCCCGGCACGCGGGCCGGATCTTCGGCGGCTATGGGCGATCCTGGATTCGAACCAGGGACCTCCGCCTTATCAGAGCGGCGCTCTAACCAACTGAGCTAATCGCCCGAGCGCGGCGATTGTAGCGCCGCCAGCGCCGCCGCCCACGACGGTGCAGCGTCCGGCGGAAGTCGTCATGCGAGCGCAGCGAGCGGACTTCCGCCGGCAGATCAGAGCGGCGCTCTAACCAACTGAGCTAATCGCCCGAGCGCGGGCGATTGTAGCGAGCGCCGTTCGCGGGCCGGCCCGCCGCGGGCGGGGGTTTGACCGAGGGGCTCAGAGCTAGAATCAGCCGAGAGCCATGCGCGAGATGGTCATCTACGGCGTGAGCTTCGACCTGGTCGGCAAGCAGCCCATCGTCCTCCTCAAGACGGCTGACGGCAACAAGTTCCTCCCCATCTGGATCGGCCACCCCGAGGCGGCCGCGATCCTGATGAAGCTGCAGGGCGCATCGACGCCTCGGCCGATGACGCACGACCTCGTCGCGGACATCCTCGCGCAGCTCGAGGCGCAGGTCGTCCGGATCGCCGTCACGGAGCTACGCGACAACACCTTCTACGCCGAGATCACCGTCCAGCAGGACGGCTCCGAGATCCAGATCGACTCGCGCCCCTCCGACGCGATCGCGCTCGCCCTCCGGGCCGACGCGCCGATCTTCGTCGCCGACGACGTGATCGAGGAGTCGGCGATCGAGTTCGAGGGCGAGGAGGTGCAGGAGGAGGAGATGGTGGCCGAGTTCCGCCGCTTCCTCGACAACGTCTCGCCGGACGAGTTCGCCGTCGGCGAGGAGGAGGAGTAGGCGCTCCGCCGCCGCGGGCCCTACCCCCGCTCGCCGACGATCACCACCCCGACGAGCGCCGCCGCGTTGAACGCCGCGTGCGCCAGCACGCACGGCAGCACGCTCTCCGTGCGGCGGCGGAGCCAGCCGAGCCCCAGCCCGAAGACGACCAGGATCGGCAGGGCGTTGACCAGGCCGTGTGCGAGCCCGAAGAGAACGGCGGTGACGACGATCGCGGCCGAGGCGCCGAACCGGGTCAGGAGCGAGTAGCCGACGCCCCGGAACAGCAGCTCCTCGACGACCGGGAACACGCCCGCGGCGAGCACGAAGTTCGCCGCGAACGGTGCCGCCCGCTCGCGGTCCCAGGCCTCGGGGACGAAGCCCTGCTCCTCGCTGGCGCCGAGGATCGGGTCGACCGCAGCGGCGAACAGGGCGACGCCGACGAAGAGGGCGAACCCCAGGCCGACCGCGCTTCCCCAGCCGACCGGCGGCCGCCAGCCGAGCAGCTCGCCGACCGGGCCGTTCCAGGCGAGCGCGAGCACCACGCCGAGCGTGAGCACGCCCTGCGCCAGCCCGCCGGCGAACACCTCCCACCGGTAGAGGAAGTCCTCGGACGGGCCCGGTCCCGTGCGGCGCGCCTGGTACTGGAGCGCGACGAACAGGAGCACGAACGCGAGCCAGGTGCCTAGGCGGGCCGGACTCCTCGCGGGGTCGCCCGCCGTGGTCACAGAAGCGCGGCGACCGCAGTCGCGAGCGGTGCAGGCGCGAAGCGGACGCCCGCCGCGGCCGCGCCCTCGGCGTCGGCGCCGCTGTCGCCGACGTGCAGGACGCGCTCGGGGCGCACGCCGAGCCGCTCCAGCGCGACGGCGAACGGCAGCGGATCGGGCTTGGCGGCGCCCACCTCGGCGGCCGTGACGACTGTGGCCAGGTACGGCGCGAGCCCGTGCGCGCGCAGCTGCTCGTACAGGCCGACGTCCCAGTTGGCCACCACCGCGAGCGCCAGCCCGTGGTCCGCCAACCGCGCGACCGCCGCCGGGGCGCCCGGCAGGGGCTCGTACTCGTACGCGAACGCTGGCGCGAACTCCTCGCGGTCGAGCTCGAGCCCCAGGTCGCCGAGAAACACGTCGGCGCAGCGCATCCGGAGCTCCGCGAGGCTGCGCTCGTCGCGCGCCGACAGGTGGTTCGCCACGTAGTACTCGACCTCGGCGCGGAAGGCACGCTCGACCGCCTGCGACTCCGGCTCCACCCCGCGGATCGAAAGCTGCGCGGCCAGGTGCCCGACCGGATCGCGGAGCCGCAGCAGCGTCCCGTACGCGTCGAGCGTGACGGCGTCCAGCTCGGCCGCCCGGCCATGCGCGCGGCGGGCCTCGACAGCGGCCGGCATGCCCCCCACGACGGCGGCGATCATACCGCTGAGGATCGTCCGCGCCCGCGTCGAATACGCGCGCATGCCGTCGTGGCGGGACGTTGCCGTCCTCGCGGCCGCGGTGCTCGCGACCGCGGTCCTGGCGCGGCTCGTGGACCGCCGGCTCGCGCGCCGGCCGCTCCCGCCCGAGGCGGTGACGCGCTACCGGATCCTGCGGCGCAGCCTGATGGCGGCGATCGTGGCGGTCGGGGTGCTCTCGGCGCTGCTCGCGCTTCCGGGGGTGCGCCCGGTCGCCGGCGGCATCCTCGCCTCGTCGGCGGTCCTCGGCCTGATCGTCGGGTTCGCCGCCCAGAGCACCCTGTCGAACTTCGTCGCCGGCGTGGTGCTGGCCTTCACCCAACCCGTCCGGATCGGCGACCGGATCGAGATGGTCGGGGCGGCCGGCACCGTCGAGGAGATCGGGCTCACGTTCACGCTCATCCGGCTCGACGACCGCAGCCGGCTCGTAATCCCGAACACCCGCCTGGCCTCGGATACGATCAGGAACTCGACGATCGTCAGTCGGGAGAAGATGGCCCAGGTCACCGTGCAGGTCCCCCTCACGCAGGAGCTCGGCCGCGTCGTCGAGCTGCTGCGGGACGCGGCTGCCGGCGAGCGCGAGCCCGAGGTGTTCGTCAGCGCGCTCGCCGACCGGGCGAGCGTGACGGTGCGCGCGCGCGCCGCCGACGAAGCGGCGGCGCTCCGGCTCGAGCACGAGCTCCGCCGGCGCGCGCACGGCCGGCTCCGCGCCGCCGGGATCTTCGAGTGACGCGCTCCCGCCACGAGGACCGCATCCCGGTCGAGCTCCTCCGCGCTCGGCGGCGCCGGCAGCGCAAGCGCGAGAGCGCCGCGGCGCGGCGGCGCAAGGTGCTCGTGCTCGCCGCCGTCGTCCTCGCCGTGCTGGCGGGCCTGGCCGCCGCGGGCGGGATCACGGCGGCGGTCACGCTCGGCGACGGCGGTTGCGAGCTGTCCTCGCTGCAGAAGGCGCCGCGGTACGAGAACTCGTTCGTCTACGCCGCCGACGGAACGATGCTCGGGACGATCCCGGCCGAGCGGAACCGCCAGGAGGTGCCGTTCAACGAGATCAGCGAATGGGTCAAGAAGGCGACGGTCGCGGTCGAGGACCGCCGCTTCTACGACCACGACGGCGTCGACCCGGAAGGGATCGCGCGCGCCCTCCTCGCCGACATCCAGGCGCGGAAGGCCGTCCAGGGCGGCTCGACGATCACGCAGCAGCTCGTCCGCAACCTCTCCGACGAGCGCGACCGCACGCTGACGCGGAAGCTCCGCGAGGCCTGCCTGGCGGTGAAGCTCGACGAGGAGTGGACGCGGGAGCTCGGCCGCGAGCGCGCGAAGAAGAAGATCCTGCACAGCTACCTGAACCAGGTGTTCTACGGGAACCGCGCCTACGGCGTCGAGGCGGCCGCCCGCACGTACTTCTCGAAGAAGGCGCGCAACCTCACGCTGGTCGAGTCGGCGTTGCTCGCCGGCCTCCCGCAGGCGCCGACCGTCTACGACCCGTTCCGGCGCCCGAAGCGCGCCAAGACGCGGCGCGACGCGGTGCTGCTGGCCCTCCTCGAGACGCGGCAGATCACCCGCGCGGAGTACAGGGAGGCGGCCGCCACGCCGGTGCGCCTGCGTCGCGGCAGGCTGTACGAGCGGATCCGCGAGCCGTACTTCTTCGGTTACGTCCGCGAGCTCCTGGTGGAGGAGTACGGCGCGAAGCGGGTCGCCTCCGGCGGCCTGCGCGTGTACACGACGATCGACCCGCAGCTGCAGCTCAGCGCGCGGAAGGCGATCTGGAACACGCTCTACCTGCGCACCGACCCGGACGCGGCGCTCGTCTCGATCGACCCGCGCACCGGTGCGATCCGGGCGATGGTCGGCGTCACCCGGCGCAAGGGCAACCAGTTCAACCTCGCGGTGCAGGCGCGCCGCCAGGCGGGCTCGACCTTCAAGACGTTCGTGCTGGCGGCGGCGCTTGCGTCCGGGATCGACCCCGACTCGACTACCTACATCTCCGCCCCGTACACGTACACGCCGCCCGACGGCCGCGAGCCGTGGCCGGTCACGACCTACGACGGCGCGGCGTACGGTCCGTCCAACCTGACCACTGCGACGCTCCGCTCCGACAACACCGTCTACGCCCAGCTGACGATCGACCTCGGCGCCTGGAAGGTCGCGCAGATGGCCCGCCGGCTCGGCGTCGACCGCTCGAGCCTGCCGAACGTCCCCTCGCTCGGCCTCGGGGCCGCGTCGGTCTCCCCGCTGGAGCTTTCCTCGGCCTACGCGACCCTCGCCGCGGGCGGGATCTACTCCGTCCCGATGGCGATCCGCAAGGTGGAGTTCCCGAACGGGGCGGTCGACCGCAAGGCCGGCTGGGGGAAGGTGCGGCGACAGCGCGTTCTCGCGGACTGGGTCGCGGCGAAGGTGACCGACATCCTCGAGCAGAACGTCCTCAGCGGGACCGGCGTGGCGGCGCAGATCGGGCGGCCGGCGGCCGGGAAGACGGGGACGACGGACGACCACGCCGACGCCTGGTTCTGCGGCTACACCCCCGAGCTGCAGACGACGGTGTGGGTCGGGCACATTCGCGCCCGCATCCCGATGCTGAACGTGCACGGGATCCGGGTGGCGGGCGGGACGTTCCCGGCGCAGATCTGGGGGCGGTTCATGCAGGAGGCGCTCGCCGACGGGCCGGTGCTGGACTTCCCCGAGCCGGCGACACCACCCGTCTGGCGCTACTTCCAGCCGGGCCCGCACGCGCTCACCTCGACGTCCACGTACTCGACGACGCCGTCGACGACGACGCCGACCTCAACGACCCCGTCGTACACGCCGCCGACCTCGACTGACGACGACGGCTCGCCGTAGCCGGGCCGGCCCCGCGGCGGGTGCGGTCGTGCTCGCGCTCGTCGCGGCGTGCGCGGCGCTCGCCTGGGTCGACCGCTCCCCGGTCGCGGCCGCCCCGGGCGGCGCGGCGGAGGGCGATGCGTCGCTCGCGTGGGTGTTCCTCGCCTGCGCGGCGCTCGCGCTCGCCGGTTACGTCGCCGGCGTCGTGCTCCTTCGCGCCCGACCGCCCCGGCTGGTGGTCGTCGCGGTGCTCGGAGCGGCGATCCAGCTCGCGCCGCTGGCTGCGCCGCTGCTCCTCTCGACCGACGCGTGGACGTACTGGGACTACGGCCGCATCACGGCCGTGCACGGCGGGAACCCGTACCGCCAGACGCCGGCCGATTTCCCGAGCGACCCCGCGTTCCCCTTCGTCGGGACGGCGTGGCACGACTCGACCTCGGTCTACGGGCCCGCGTTCACGCTCGCCTCGGAGCCGCTCGCGCTCGCGGCCGGCTCCTCCGCCGACGCGGCCGCGTGGCTGTACAAGGCGCTCGCGGCACTC
>JACVRR010000122.1 GCA_014534345.1 Thermoleophilia bacterium
CCCCAGCGCCACGCGTACGAGCTGCCGGCCGGCAGGTCGTGGACCGCCTCGTCGTGCAGGCACGAGGTCAGCGTCTGGCAGGCGACCTCGCCGTCGGTCGCCAGCAGCCCAGCCGGCTGGTCGCCCGGCCGCGACGCGCGCAGCACGCCGCCGACGCGTACGGCCGACCTGCCGTCGAGTTGCACGACCTCGATCTGGTGCCAGACGCCGGGCGGGTCGAGCTCGAGCCGGATGCCGGCGACCGTCAACCAGCTGCCGCGCACCCACGCTTCGGCGCGCCAGTGCGGGATCGCGGAGTCGAAGAACGGCTGCGGCGGCACGGGCTGCTCGCCGTCGGTCGGGCCTGCGATCCCGGGGCCCTCGCCGTCCCAGAAGAGGCGGTCGAGGAGGACCTTCCGGCCCGGGTCGCCGTCGACGTAGCCGTGGTAGACGGCGTATCGCGTGGCCGCGTCGGGACCGAAGACGAAGCTGACGTGGCCGGGCCCGACGATCCGCTCCGATGAGCGCAGGACCGGGTTCCGGGCGTCCTTGCGCCAGGGCCCGCGCAGCGAGCGCGCGTCGGCGACCCCGGTCGCGTACGACTCGTCCGCGAACGCGCCGCCGCTGAACAGCTGGTGGTAGCGACCGCGCCGCTTGAGGACGTACGGCGCCTCGTTCCAGTACCAGTCCTCGGTCGGCACGCCCTCCCACCGCTCGCTCGGCAGCGTCACCGCGACGGGCTCGCCGGCCAGCCGGTCGGGGGCGAGGAGCCGGTCGCACACCGTCCCCGTTCCGGGGAGAACGTCGTCGAGCCCGAGGTCGACCGTGCGGGCGTTGTAGAACAGCCACATCGTCCCGTCGTCGTCGCGGAACGGGTGCCCGTCGATCGCCCACGCGTCGAGGAGCGGCCGGCCGTCGAGCACGAACGGCCCGAGCGGCGAGGTCGCGCGGGCGACGCCGAGCCGCCGCCGCGCGTCGTCGCCCTCCCCCTGCTGCCAGATCGTCGGCTCGCCGTCGTCGGCCCGCCGCCGCGTGGCCGACACGTACATGTAGAACACCCCGCGCTCGTACACCACCTCGGGCGCCCACAGGTCCGACCAGGCCCAGCCCGACTCCGCGGGCTCGAGCGCGAACCCGGCGAACTCCCAGGCGACCAGGTCGCGCGAGCGGTAGACGGAGATCCCCCGCCGGCCGGCCGTCTCCCCCGAGTGGTAGAGGAAGAACTCGTCCAGGTACTTGATGACGAACGGGTCCCCGTGGTCCTCGCCGGGCGCGCCGGCGATCACGGGATTGCGGAAGGTCGGCCGAGCTGGCTCGCTCCGCGCGAGGGCTCGCATACGCGCACTGTAGGCGTCCGCCCGGTCGCCGCCGCATAGCTGGCGGCCGCGCGGTCGAGGACGCCCGCCGCCCGCGGACGCTCGGCGACGGCGACCACGCACCCGCCGAACCCGGCGCCCGTCAGCCGCGCGCCGGCCGCGCCGGCGGCCACGAGCGCGTCGACGAGCACGTCGAGCTCGGGGGTCGAGACGCGGTAGTCGTCGCGCAGGCTCGCGTGGCTCTCGAGGAAGAGCGTCCCCAGGCGCGAGACGTCGCCGCGCTCGAGCGCGACTGCGGCCGCGAGGACGCGCGCGTTCTCGCCGACGACGTGCCGGGCCAGCGGCTCGTCGCGGACGTCGGCCGGCGCGGCGTCGCGGAGCGAGCGCAGCCCCAGCGACCGCGCGATCCGCTCGCAGGCGGCGAGCCGCTCGGCGTACGCGCTCTGCTCCAGCCGGCGCGGGAGGCCCGAGTGGACGACGAGCAGGGCGAGCTCCTCGGGGACCGCGACCGGGCGGATCTCGAGCGAGCGGCAGTCGATCAGCAGCGCGTGGCCCGCCTGTCCCGCCACCGCGGCGAGCTGGTCCATCACGCCGGAGCGCACGCCGCTGGCGAGATGCTCCCCGCGCTGGCAGGCGAGCGCGAGCTCCGTTCCGCCGAGCTCGAACCCTGCCGCGTCGCAGAGCGCGAGCGCGCACGCCACCTCCAGCGCCGCGCTCGACGACAGCCCCGAGCCCGGTGGCACGCTCGACGCGAGGGCGCCGTCGATGCCCACGGGCGGCCTGCCCCGCTCCGCGAGCGCGGCGGCCACGCCCTGCGGGTAGCGGTGCCACCCCTCCTCCACCTCGTCCAGGGCCCGGAGGGCGATCTCGGCGTCCTCGCGCCGCCTCGCGGCGACGACACACTCGAGATCGATGGCGGCCGGCAGGACGAACCCCTCGTTGTAGTCGGTGTGGTCGCCGATCAGGTTCACGCGTCCGGGGGCGCGGAACCAGTGGAATCGGGAGGCGTCGCCGACGGCGCGCGCGACGCGGCGGGCGGGGTCGTCGGCGACGATCGGGCGACGCTACCCGAGGCGGGCGCGGGCCGCTACGGCGCGCGGCAGCTGACGTCGGCGTCCGCGCCCGGGAGGTGGGAAAGCAGCTCGGACAGCCGCTCCAGCTCCTCTGCCGAGTACCGCGAGCCGAGCAGCGCCCCGACGGCGGCCGCGTGGGAGTCGGACGCCGCGCGCAGCTTCGCCTCGCCGGCGTCCGTGAGGACGGCGTACACGACTCGCGCGTCGTCGGCACAGTTCGCACGCGCGACGTACCCGCAGCGCTCGAGTCCCTCCAGGAGGCGCGTGATCCCGGACGGCGTGAGGTGGAGGTTCGCGACCAGGTCGGCGCGGCGTAGGCGGCGGCCCGCGGAGTGGGCGAGCAGGAGCAGGACCTCGTAGTCGTTGATCGTGAGGCCGTGCCGGCGCAGCAGCTCGGTGTTCAGCGCGCGAACCGTGGCGGCGTGGCCGCGCAGCAGTCGTCCCCACGCTTCGAGGGCGAGGTCTTCCGCCGCCGCCGCGACCGGGATACTTGACTGCTCAACCATTCTGCTACAATCCTTGCGCACTCAATGATACCGCTCGAACGGAGGCACACCAAGTGACCAGCATCACCGAGACGCGTACGGCGCTCCCGGCCGGTACGTGGAAGGCCGACCCCGTCCACTCGGACATCGGCTTCGCCCTCGACTACATGGCGGGCACGTTCCGCGGCACCTTCTCCCGATTCACCGCCGAGCTCGCCGACGGCCGGCTGCCCGGCGTCGCCGAGGTTACGAGCGTGCAGGTGAAGGACGCGAACCTCGAGGCCCATCTGCAGAGCCCGGAGTTCTTCGACGCCGAGCGCCATCCGGAGCTCGTCTTCGAGTCGCGCGAGATCACGCGCTCGGGAGACGAGGTCACGATGTCCGGCGAGATCACGATCAGGGGCCACACCGAGCCGGTTGAGATCCGTGGCACGGTGACGGACGAGGTGGGCGACCCGTACGGGAACACCCGCTTCGGCTTCAGGCTGACCGCAACCGTCGACCGCACCGCCTTCGGCCTCAACTGGAACATGCCGCTGCCGACGGGCGAGCCCGCGCTCGCCAACGAGGTGCGGATCGAGGCGGACCTGCAGCTCGTCGAGGCGGCGGCCTAGCTCGTGCGGATCCTCGGCCTCTCGGGCAGCCTCCGGCACGGGTCGTACAACACGAGCCTGCTGCGCACGGCGCGCGAGCTACTGCTCGAGCCCGTCGAGCTCGAGCTGTACGACGCGCTGAAGGAGATCCCTCCGTACGACGAGGACGACGACCGGGAGCCGGCGCCCGCGCCGGTGCAGCGGTTCCGCGACGCGATCAGGGCCGCCGACGCGGTCCTGGTCGCGACGCCGGAGTACAACTCGTCGGTGCCCGGGCAGCTGAAGAACGCGATCGACTGGGCGTCGCGGCCGCTCGCGACGAACCCGTTGCGGAACCGGCCCGTCGCGGTCGTCGGCGCCAGCACCAGCGTCTTCGGCGCCGTCTGGGCGCAGGCCGAGCTGCGCAAGGTGCTGGCTGCGACGGGCGCGCGCGTCCTGCCGGACGAGCTCGCCGTCGGCCGCGCGCGAGAGCGCTTCGACGCCGACGGCCGGTTGCTCGACGCCGAGCTGCGGGCGCGTCTCGCCGAGGTCGTGTACGCCCTGGTCGACGAGTCGATGCCGCCCGGCGCTGCCCGTGCCGAGACGACTACCGGCGCGAGCCGCGCGTCAGCGCGAGCCGCCTGAGCTCGCCGCGGTCGACCCGGTGGCCGGGCACGACCGCCACGCGCGAGGCGGTCGCGGCGCGCAGGGTCGCCGTTCGCCTCCCGTCGCGGAGCACCGCGAGCTCCCCCACGATCGCGCCGGCGCCGACGCGCGCAACCGCGACGCCGTCGACCTCGACGTCGAGGGCGCCGATCAGTAGCAGGTAGAGCACGTCCCCGGGATCGCCCTGCTCGACGAGCACCTCGCCGGCGCGCAGGTTCCGGCGCTGCATCCACGTGCCCTCGAGGCGGAGGCGGCGCCCCAGCGCCCGTTCGAGCTCCGACGCCGCGGCATCCGCGGCGTCGGCGCCCCACGGCGTCTCCTCGTCGAACGCGTCCTCGTACCAGCCCGCGAGGTCGATCGTCGGGCGCCGCTCGACGACCCGGCCGCGGTCGTCGTACAGCCAGTGGCTGGGGAACGGGCTCGCGCCGACGAGCAACGCGCGCGAGCTCCCGTCGGCGAAGACCTTCAGCGCGAGCGTCGTCCAGGCGGCGGCCGGCTCCAGATGCGGATACGGCTTGCCGCGGATCGGACGCGGGAGCGGCAGCCCGATCCGGCCGCCGACGGTCTGCGTGAAGCGGACCCAGCCGTCGCCGACCGTCGGCTCCGCGCGGATGACCGGGAAGTCGACGCCGGCGAACGAGACTTGGTAGCTGTCCGCCTCGACATCCGGCTCGGCGACCACGCCGCCGCCGTCGTAGCCGAACCCGGAGATCCGTCCGTCGTCGGCGTCGACCCACGCTCGAAGCTCGTTGACCAGGCGGAACGCGCCCGCACGCCGCAGCGACTCCAGCCCGGCGAGGCTCTCGGGCGGCGGCTCGTCGTAGTGCGCCATCGCCACGGCGAGCGGGATGGCCGGCAACGCGTCGAGGGAGCCGAACGGCACCCAGCTGATCGACGTCACGGAGGCCGCTGTGCGCACCGTCGGCGAGCCTACCGCCGAGCACGCCCTGCGGGCGCGCCCGACGCGGCCTGCCGCCGCCCCGGGCGACGCCCGCGCCACGTCGCGACACCACCGCGTCGTCGCCGGCTCGCAGGGACGGGGCGGCGCGGGCGCGGGGCCCCCGCCCTGGGTGGGGTCTGTAACCCGCCGCCCTCGCGGCCGACGATACCGCGGCGGCGGTACGAACTGCAAACGAGTCTGGGGAAATTCGGCGCCGGTTTCGGGCAGCGACGCGGGCGGCAGTTCTCCGCGCCGCGCCGGCGCCGGGAGCCGCCCCGGCGGCGCCGCCGCCGGGAGGGAAGAACGGTCCGCTCTACCGGCGAGGAGTCCCATCGCGTGCGGCGAGCCGCGCGCGCGCACGGGTCAGCGCGCCCGGGGGCGCGGAGCGAGACGGCGGCCGCTCGCGCCGAGAGAGCCGGAGGCGGGACTCGAACCCGCGACACACGGCTTACAAGGCCGTTGCTCTACCAACTGAGCTACTCCGGCGCGCCGCCATCGTAGGCGATGCCGACGTTGTCCATTCGGACACACCAGTGGCCGGCGCGCGCACGGGCGCGGCGGGCGGCGCAGCGCGCTACCGCGAGCGAGGCGCGCTCAGGCGAGGACTTCGCGGCCCTTCTGGTGGGCGATGATCTTTCGCTTCACACGCTGGAGCGCGTTGTCGATCGTCTTCGTGTCGCAGCCGAGCTCGACGGCCATCTCCTCGTACGAAAGCCCGTCGAGATAGAGCCGAAGCGCGTTCGCCTCGAGCTGCGAGAGGCCGGTTCCGAGGCAGAAGACGAGGCTCTGCAGCTCCTCGGTGGAGATCACGCACACGGACGGGTCGTTGACGCTCGGGCCGGGGAGCGCGTCCCCGAGCGTGCAGTCGCCGTCGGACTCCTGGCCCGCCGGGGTGTGGCTGAACGAGACGTAGGTGTTCAGCGGGGCGTGCTTGTAGCGGGTCGCCGTCTTGATGGCCGTGATGATCTGCCGCGTCACGCAGAGCTCGGCGAAGCTCCGGAAGGACGTCTCCTTGTCGACGCGGAAGTCGCGGACCGCCTTGTACAGGCCGATCAGCCCCTCCTGAATCAGGTCCTCCGACTCGCCGCCCGCGATGAAGTACGAGCTGGCTTTCAGTCGGACGAAGCCGGTGTACCTGCGGATGAGCGCGTGGAGCGCGCCTTGGTCGCCGTTGCGGGCACGGAGGACGAGCTGTAGGTCCTCAAGCTCTCGTTGAGCCTTCGCCTGCTGTTGCGCTGCGGTTGCGGGCCGAGCGGGCATGCGATTCTCCCTTCCGTGGGGCAAATGCGACCCGCAGCGACGTCAGCCGCGCTGCAAGCCTCACCCTGAAGTTGAGGCAGAACATAGCAAGGACCGCCACACGTTACAAATCCTTTGCGCGGGACCCAACCTGTTACGAACGCACGTTCGACGCGACCGAACCTGGGGCGCGACCTACGGTACCGCCCGCCCCGGGTCAGCGGCCGCGCCGGAGGCGCTCGAGCCGCGCGCGCGTCTCTATGTCCAGGCGCTCGGCGAGCGGCGCTCGCGGGCGGTCGTCGTGCTCCACGGCGCGCAGCTCGGCGAGGCACGCTCCGGAGCTCCGGCTCGCCACCTCCTGCCCGGAGGTGCGCCGGATCGCCGCATCCGAGGAGACAACGCAGACGCGTTCGTGCCCGCGGTGCTCGGCCGCGAGCCGCTCGAGGACGGCGTCGGCGTCCGGCGCGTAGCGAACGTGGAGCGGCCCGTGCCGCGCGTCCACGCCGGAGCCGTCGAACACGAGCACGCCGCGTACCCCGCGGAGCGCGACGAAGCTCGCGAGCCGGTCGCGTAGCTCGCCGTGGTCGCCAAACGCCCCCGCGTGGAGCAGGTTGTGCCCGTCGAAGAGGTAGAGCGTGGGCTCAGGCACGTGCGGCGAGCCGTTCCGCCTCGCGGCGCTGCCGCCTGGCCTCGTACAGGAGCACGCCCGCCGCGACGCTGACGTTGAGCGACTCCACGCGGCCGGCCAGCGGGATGGCGACGAGCGCGTCGCACGTCCGCCGGACGAGCGGGCGCAGGCCACGTCCCTCCGCCCCGAGCACGAGCGCAACGCGGTCGACGAGGTCCGCGTCCCACATGGCCGCGCTCGCCGGTCCGGTCGCCGCGCCGAACACCCAGACACCTTCGCGCTTCGCGTCGGCCAGAAACCGCGCCAGGTTGGGTACCACCGCCACCGGCAGGTGCTCGACCGCGCCCGCGGAGGAGCGGCAGACCGCGGGCGTCACGCGCGCGGCGCCGTGGGCGGGCACGACCACACCGGTCGCCCCGGCGCCCTCCGCGCTGCGGCAGACGGCGCCGAGATTGTGCGGGTCGGTCACCTGGTCGAGGCAGACGAGGAGAGCGCGCTCGTCGGCCACGAGCTCGTATGCATCGGCGTAGCGGTAGGGCGTGCACCAGGCGACGAGGCCCTGATGATCGCGCGTTCCGACCGCCTGCGTGAGCTCGCGCTCGGGTTTCGGCTGCACGCGGACGCCGGCCTCGCGCAGCCACGCTTCGGCAGCGAGCGCGCGCTCGCTCGCCCACAGCTCGAGCACGTCCCGCGGGCCGCGCACCGCCTCGCGGACCGGGCGGCGCCCGTACACCTGCTCGCGAATCATGGCCGCCGCGCGAGCCGGCCACGCACGCTCGCTCGCCGGATGTCGTCCTCGCGCGACCGCATGCCGTGAAGCCGAAACGCCACGCGCGACAGCGTAACGGCGTCGCCCCGCGACCCCGGCGCGGCTACGCGAGCGCGGCGTCCACGCGCCGGAGCGCCTCGTCGCGGTCGAGCGCGCGGACGACCGCCCAGAGCTCGGGCCCGCGCTCGCGGCCCGTCAG
>JACVRR010000071.1 GCA_014534345.1 Thermoleophilia bacterium
CCCGACACGCGGCGGGGGAGTATATCAGCCGGGGCCCGGGCCCGGGGGGCGGGGGGGGGGCGGGCGGGGGGGGCCGCGCTTAACACGGGGGGGGTACCCCGGGGGCCCCCCCCCCGAGCCCCCCCTCCCTTACGCAGGCGACGTAACGACGCCCGCTTGCGCTCTCGCCGGGGGGACCCCGGCTTCGCGCACGAAACGTCTCGCCGTTGGAGGACGCCTTTGACCTCGCAGGCCGGCGCGGCGGGGGCCGCGCGCAGGCCAGGGACTCGTGACCAGGGACACGGACGTCTCGCGCCGGCCGGAAGACTCGCGCGTTCCGCGCTCGGTTTCCGGCCGTCCGAACGCCGCCTCACGCCAGCTTGTGGCTCCGAGCCACAAACCGACGCTCGCCACCCACCCCCAGGAACGGCCCGTACTGCGACGGCGGCACGCCGGCAGTACGGGCCGGCCGCACTGCTGCGGGCGGCGATCGGCGAAGCCCACCGCCGTCCGCACTGCCGGGAACCGTCGGCCCTTACTCGTTCGAGCACCGGCGAGGTGTCCCGAGGGCGGAGCGGGGTTCCCCCGCGCAGCCCGCCGGTGTTCGAGCACCGCGCGGCAGAGGGGGGCTCGTGGGGGGAGCCAGCTCCCCCCCCGTTGACAGGCGAACGTATGTTCGCTTCACTGTGGGCGTGCAGCTGGCGCTCGACGCGACCGACCGGCTCGTCGACCTCCTGGAGGAGCGGGGGCGGCCGCTCTCGGCCGTCGAGGCGGCGCGGCACCTCTTCGCGGCGCGGGCGGTGCCGCAGGCGCTCGCGCACTCGCTGCTCGCGGACGTCGCCGCGGGTGACGCGCGCCTGCGCCTGGTGGGGTCGGCGGTCGCGCTGGCGGGCGCAGAGCGCGACCCGCCGCTCGAGGAGGTCGAGTTCGTCATCTTCGACGTCGAGACGACCGGCCTCTCGGCCGCGACGAGCCGGCTGTGCGAGATCGGCGCCGTGCGCGTCCGCGGCTTCGAGCTGGTCGACCGCTTCCAGACGCTCGTCGACCCCGGCATGCCGCTGCCCGCCGAGATCGGGCGCCTGACCGGCCTGCGCGACGCGGAGCTCCGCCGCGCGCCCTCCGCCGCGACGGCCGTCCGGCGGCTCGCGCGGTTCGCCGGTGACGCGGTGCTCGTGGCGCACAACGCCCGCTTCGACCAGGCGTTCATCGAGCGCCAGCTCGACCTCCTGTGGGGCAAGCGACTCGCCGTCCCGCCGCTCGATACGGTTGCGCTCGCGCGCCGGCTGCTCGAGGGCCGGGTCGGCCGCGTCGGGCTCGCCTCGCTCGTTCACTTCTTCGGGACGCCGACCCAGCCGTGCCATCGCGCGCTCCCCGACGCCGAGGCGACCGCCGAGGTGCTCGTCCGCCTGCTCGGCCTCGCCCAGGAGCGCGGCGCGCGCACGCTGGCCGACCTGGTCGCGCTCTCGGCGCCGCGCGAGCGCCGCGTGTACGGCAAGCGCTCGCTCGCGCACGGGGCGCCGCCGCGCCCGGGCGTCTACCTCTTTCGCGACCGCGCCGGCGAGGTGCTGTACGTCGGCCGCGCCCGCGACCTGCGCGCGCGTCTGCGCTCGTACTTCCGCTCCGAGCGCCAGCGCCCGTCGGTGGAAGCCGCGCTGGCGGCCGTCGAGGAGATCGAGTGGCGCGTCCTCGGCTCCGAGGTCGAGGCCGCGCTCGAGGAGCTGCGGCTGATCCGCGAGCTGACGCCGCCGGCCAACGCCCGCGGCCGGGGCGCGCGTGCGGTGTACCTCCGCCGCCGCGGTGACGGCCTCATCGTGACCGAGACGCCCGGGCGGCTCGGACCGCTCGGCAACCGGCGCCAGGCGGCGACCGCGGCCCGCGCGCTCGAGCGCGCGGGTGTCGTGCCATTCGACGGAAGCGACGGCGTGTCACTCGCCGCCATGAGCGCCGCGGTGGAGCACCTTCGGGCGAGGCTGCTCGAGCTCTCGGAATGCCTGCGCTACGAGGAGGCCGCGCGGCTGCGCGACAAGATCGAGGCGCTCGAGCAGGTGCTCGCGCGCGTCCGGCGTCTCGAGCGGCTGCGCGCGGCGCGGCTGTGCCTGGTCGCGCCCGCCGCGTCGCCTCCGGGGGCGGCGCGGGCGATCTTCGTCGCCGGCGGCCGCGTCGCAGCCGTGCGAACGCTTCCGCCGGGCGGCGGCGCCGCGCTCGAGATCGAGGCGGGACTCGCCGCCGCACGGGCCGCCGCGGCCGGCGAGCCGAGCGTCGCCGCCGAGGACGCCGAGGACCTGTCGGCGCTGGCGCCGTTCCTGCGCCGGCCGCCTCCCGAGCTGCGAGTCGTCCCGCTCCGGCGAGACACGGTCGAGGCCGCGGCCGCGACGCTCTCCGGGCTCGCGCTTCGCGCCACGTAATCTTCCGCCGGGGTCATGGCGTACGTCTCCCTCTCGCGCCTGCGCGTTCCCGCCGAGCACGCCGACCAGCTCGTGACCGCGTTCAGGCACCGGGCCGGCCTCGTCGACGCCTGGGACGGCTTCCTCGGGCTCGAGGTCTGGCATTCGGATCGCGATCCCGGCGAGCTGATCATGGTCACCCGCTGGCGCGATCGCGACACGTTCCGCGCCTACATGCGCAGCGACGACCACCAGGCCTCGCACGCGCGCATCGACCCCGAGCTCGACGCTGTGATCCAGCTCGAGCGGCTGGAGCACGTGCGGACGTACGAGGTCGTGGCCCGATAGCCCAGCCGGCCCCTCCGAGCGGAGCGGCGCCGCCCACCGCGGCCGTCGCGCCCGACGGCGAGGCGATCGAGCTAGAGCCGCTCGCCACCGAGATCTGCCGCCGGTACGCGCGCGAGTACCCCGACGAGCGCGGGCGCTACGGCGAGTCCGGCGCCGCCTGGTGCCTGCACGACAACCTCTACCTGCTCGCCTGGGCGGTCGAGGACGCGCGAATCGGCAACCAGCTCGCGCCGAACGTGACCTGGCTCGCCCGCGTGCTCGCCGCGCGCGACTTCCCGCTCGAGCGGCTCGCCCGCGACCTGGAGCTGGCCGCGGACGTCGTCGCCGAGCGCCTCCCCCGGCGGGCCGCAGCGCTCGCCCCGCGCCTCGAGGAGGCGGGCTCGCTGGTGCGTGCGCTGGCCGACGAGCAGGCCGACGCGCCGGTCGGGCCGGCGGGCCGGCTGGCGAAGGCCTACGTGGCGGCCATCGTCGCGGGCCGGCCGGCGATCGCGCGGGCGACCGTCGAGCGCGCCGTCGAGGAGGGGATGCCGGTGGCCGAGGCGTACGTCGGCGTGCTCCAGCCGGCGCTGTACGAGATCGGCGACCTGTGGGCCGCCGGCCGGGTCTCGGTCGCACAGGAGCACCTGGCCACGGCAACGACCCAGGTGCTCGCCGCGCGGCTCGCCGCCCGCCTCCCGAGAGCCGAGCGCGGGAGCGGGACGGTCGTGGTCGCGGCGAGCGAGGGCGAGCTGCATGCGCTCGGCACGCGCTTCGTCGCGGAGCTGCTCGAGGCGGCCGGGTGGACGGTGCTCGAGCTCGGCGCCTCGACGCCCGTGCTCGACCTCGTGACGCTGGTCGCCCGCGAGCGACCGCGTGCGGTCGGCCTGTCCACCTCGCTGACGACCAACCTGCGCGCGGCGGAGGAGGCGTTCGCGCGTCTGCGCGCCCTGCCGGCGGCGCCGCTCCTCGCCGCGGGCGGCCGCGCCTACGGTGGCGACGCCGAGCTCGCGCGCAGGCTGGGAGCGGACTTCTTCGCGCCCGACCCGCTGGCGTTGCTCGCCCGCCTCCGCGAGCACGCGGGATGAGCGGGCTCGGGGAGCGCCTCCTCTGGCGGAGCGACAGCGTCGGCGTCGCGCTCCTCGACGACGCGGCCCGCGTGGTGCGCGCCAGCGCGACGTTCGAGCGGATCGTCCGGCGGCGCGGCGTCGGCGCCTCGGCCGCCGACCTCGTGGTCGTCCCGCAGCGCGACGCGCTCCTGCGGCTCGTCCACGACGCGGGCGCCGACTGGGCGACGCTGCGGGTCGCGGTCGGGCGCGACCCCGAGGAGGCGCCGACGGACGTCCGCGCCTGGGTCGCGCGCGCGAGCGAGGGGATCCTGCTGGTGCTCGAGCCGGTCGGGAGCGACCTGGCCACGCTCAACGCGGAGCTGCTGGCGCTCAACGACGAGCTGACGGCGATGGAGCGGGAGCTCCGCCGGCGGGGGAGGGAGCTGGCCGACCGCAACGAGCGCCTGCTCGAGCTCGACCGGCTGAAGGCGGAGTTCCTGTCGCTCGTCTCGCACGAGTTTCGCACGCCGCTGGCGTCGATGCGCGGGTACGTCGAGCTGCTCGCGGACGAGGTCGACGGCTTGACGCCGAAGCAGCGTCGCTTCGTCGAGGTGCTCGGACGGAACGTCGCCCGCCTGCTCCGCCTGGTCGACGACCTGCTGTTCGTCGCGCAGGCGGACGCCGGCCGGGTCGAGCTCGAGCTCGTGCCGCTCGACCTCTCACGGCTCGTGGACGAGGCCGCCGAGGCGGCCCGCCCGCTCGCCGCGGAGAAAGACGTCGAGCTGCGGACGCGCGGTGAGCCCGTCCTCGTCGAGGGCGATCACGGTCGCCTGCTCCAGCTGGTCGACAACCTGGTCGTGAACGCGGTCAAGTTCACCCCGGCGGGAGGCACCGTCGACGTCGGCGTCGCCGCGGGGGAGGGACGCGGGATCCTGACCGTCCGGGACACCGGCATCGGGATCCCGCCGGAGGACCAGGAGCGTGTGTTCGAGCGGTTCTTCCGCTCCCGCGGGGCGGCGAGCCGCGCGCTACCCGGGACCGGCCTCGGGCTGACCGTCGTGAAGACGATCGCTGATGCGCACGGCGCGGAGCTCTCGGTCGAGAGCGCCGACGGGCAGGGAACGGTCTTCCGCGTCGTGCTCCCCGCTCAGCCGGCCGGCGGCCGGTAGCGGTAGCCGAACCCGCGCACCGTCTCGATCGCGTCGGCCGTGCGTCCGCCGAGCTTTCGGCGCAGGTAGTTCACGTACAGCCGGACCTGCGCGGGGGAGCCTCCGGCGGCCGTCCCGCGCGCCAGCTCCAGCAGCTCGGCGTGCGTCAGCGTCGCGCCGGCGTGCTCGACGAGCGCGGTCAGCATCCGGTACTCGAGCGGCGTCAGTCGCACCTCGCGCCCCTCCGCCGTGACCGACCGGGTGACGAAGTCGAACGCCAGGAGCGGGTCGGCGTACCGCTTCCTGCGGGCGCCGCCGTTCGCACGGCGCAGCAGCGCCTCGATCCGGGCGACGAGCTCGTGCCGGCCAAACGGCTTGGTGACGTAGTCGTCGGCGCCGGCGCGCAGCGCCCGCACCTTGTCCACCTCCCCGGCGCGCGCGCTCAGGACGAGCACGGGAGCCGCCGTCGCGTCGCGCAACCGCGCCAGCGTCTCCCATCCGTCGACCTCGGGCATGACGAGGTCGAGCACCACCAGGTCGGGCGGGTCGCGGTAGACCGCCTCCAGCGCCTCGCGTCCGTCCCCCGCCTCGCGCACGTCCATCCCGGCGCGCTCGAGGACCTCCCGCAGCAGCTCGCGCAGATCGGCGTCGTCCTCGACGACGAGGACGGTGGGCGTGCCGGCCATAGACCCCTGTGCGTGCATGAAGTTCGTTTGAGTCGGCGTCCCGGCCGTGCTCCCCGTGCCGGCCGGCCGTTCACCCCTTGTGTTCCACGATTTTGACCCGTCAATCAAGCAAGGGGGTTCCAGATGAGCAACCACACGCTCGCTGCGATCGAGGCCGCGCGCGGCAACCCGGTGTACGCATCCGACGGCGAGAAGATCGGCTCGGTCGAGGAGATCTTCTACGACGAGCAGACCAACCAGGCCGAGTGGGTCGGGATCGGCACCGGGTTCTTCGGCACGAAGCGCGTGCTCGTCCCGACCGCGCACGCCGACTTGCGCGACGACGGGCTGTACGTCCCGTACGACAAGCAGCACGTGCAGGACTCTCCCGACGTCGACTCCGACGAGATCGACGAGAGTCTCGAGCGCGAGCTGTACGCGTACTACGGCCTGCAGGCCTCGACGCAGCGCTCCGAGACCGTGCTCCCCGAGGGCGACCTCGACCGTGGCGTGTCCGCGCCCGACAGCCCGGGCGACACGACCGACGGCTCGATGGTCACGCGCTCCGAGGAGGAGCTGCAGGTCGGAACACGCGAGCAGGAGGCGGGCCGGGCGCGTCTGCGCAAGTGGGTCGAGACGGAGCCCGTGCAGATGGACGTCGATCTCCAGCGCGAGACCGCCCGGGTGACCCGCGAGCGGGTCGACCAGCCGGTCAGCGACGCCGAGATCGGCGAGGAGGAGATCGAGGTCGAGCTGCGCGAGGAGCAGCCCGTCGTGCAGAAGCAGGCCGTCGCGAAGGAGCGGGTCGGCCTGGAGAAGGACGTGGAGACCGAGCGCCAGACCGTCACCGACGAGGTGCGCAAGGAGCGCGTCGACGTGGACGGCGATGCCGCGTAGGCGCCGGGAGGAGGTCGAGACGAGCAGCGGCGTTCGCGAGCGCGGGAACGGCCGGAGCTCCGCGCGCGGCGTCGCCGTTCGGGACCACGGTATCGCGGTCGAGCGGACGGCCGGCGACGTCGGCGTCCGGGCGGCGCGGCAGCGCTTCGGCGGCCTGGACGTGCCCGCTTCGCTCGTGGGGATGCTGACCGCGATCGCGCTGGTCGTCCTCCTGGGAGGGCTGATCGGGTCGGCGATCGGCGCGATCGGCTACCAGCGGGGCCTCGAGGGGGCCGAGCAGGAGATCTCGCTCGCCGGCCTGGCGGGCGGCCTGGTCGTCCTCTTCCTCGCGTACTTCGTGGGCGGCTGGGCCGCGGGGCGGATCGCACGCTACGACGGCGTGCGGAACGGCCTGATGACGGGCGTGTGGACGCTGCTCCTCGGAGCCCTGTTCGCGGGCCTGGGCGCGTGGGCCGGCGCCGAGTACGACGTCTTCCGCTCGGTCGAGCTGCCGCAGTGGCTGTCGCGTGACGCGCTCACCGTCGCAGGGATCGTGACGGCCGCGCTCGCGATCCTCGCGATGCTCGGCGGCGGCGCGCTCGGCGGCTCGCGCGGGGAGCGCTTCCACCGCGCGGCCGACGCGACGATCGCAGCCAACCGGCGCGGAGGCCTGGGGGCCGAGCGTGGGTGACGTGGTCCGCCACGAGGAGGAGCTCGAGGTCGGCGCGCGCGAGGGCGTGGGCGGGTCCGTCCGCGCCCGCAAGCGCGTCGACGTCGAGCCGGTGAGCCAGCTCGTCGACCGGGAAGTCGAGCACTTCGACGAGGTCGAGCGGGTCCCGGTCGGGGGCGGCGACTCCGGCGAGGTCGAGACGCTGCCCGACGGCTCCGTCTCGATCCCGATCCTCGAGGAGGAGTTGGTCGTCAGCAAGCGGGTCGTCGTCCGCGAGCGCGTGATCGTGCGCAAGCGGGCGGAGACGCAGACGCACCGGGTGGAGGCGGAGCTCCGCAAGGAGCGGATCGAGCTCGACGCCGACGCGGGCGTCGAGCTCGACAGGTCAACGGAAAGGGAGGGCTGAGATGGACATTGCCGATCGCGCGGAGCGGTCGCTGACCGTGTTCTTCGACTGGCTGCCGAATCTCGTCGGCGCGCTGGTCATCCTGATCGTGGGCTGGATCCTGGCGCGGTTCGTCGCCGGGCTCGTCCGCAAGGGCCTGGAGCGGACCGGCCTCGACCGCACGCTGCACGAGTCGCACGGCGGCGAGTGGATCCGGCGGGTCGTCCAGCGGCCGTCCCACCTGGTCGGGACGATCGCCTTCTGGGCGGTCTTCCTGGGCGCGATCTCGCTGGCCGTGTCGGTGCTCGGGATCGAGGCGCTCCAGGACTTCGTGGCCGCGATCTACGCGTACCTGCCGAACGTGCTGGCCGCGGTGCTGATCTTCCTGGTCGCGAGCGCCGTCGCGGCGGGGGTCGCCACGCTGGCGTCCCGGCTGCTCGGCGACACCGCGCTCGGGCGGATCGTGTCGACGGCGGGGCCGATCCTGGTAATGGCGATCGCCACCTTCATGATCCTCGACCAGCTCCAGATCGCGCCGACGATCGTGACGATCACGTACGCGGCCCTACTGGGCGCGATCGCGCTCGGCTCGGCGCTGGCCTTCGGGCTGGGCGGGCGCGACGTCGCGCGGGACATGCTCGAGACCGCGTACGAGAAGGGCAAGGAGCGCAAGGAGGAGTTCAGGCACGACCTCGAGACCGGCGGCGAGCGCGCCCGCGCCGAGGCGGAGCGGATCCGCTCGGAGCAGCGGCCGGCAGACGACGAGGGGCCGACCCGGATCGGCGCCACGACCACCGGCTCGACCACCCCGCGCTAGGACCGGCGACGACGGCGGGCGGGACGCACGGCGCGCCCCGCCCCGCTCCGTCGATCGCCCCACGCCCGCGTCGGCGAGCCGGTCGAGCAGGGCGGACGCCGAGCGACGCTCCCGTCCGCAGGGTCCTGCGCGCGCCACGACCCGCAACCGCCCCGGCGGGCGGCCACGCGCGCACGCTTCGCGCGGACCCGCAAGAATGCCGCCGATGAAGTACGCGATCGTCGACAACACGTCGTCGGCCGGGCTGCGCGCGCTCGCCGGGGAGCTCGGGCGGGCGCTCGAGCGGGACGGCTTCACGTTCGACGAGGGCGCGCAGGACGCCGACCTGGTCCTCAACCTCGTCGACCCGCAGACGGCCCGGCCCTACCGCCGCAAGGCGCGCGGGACGTTCGTTGCCGCGCTGTACGAGTGCGGGCCGGACGAGGACGGTCTCGCGGTCAGCTACCCGGTGCTCGTCCGCGCGCTCGCGAACGTCGTCCTCGGCTACGACGCGCGCGGCAGCGTCTGGTTCACGACGCTCGAGCGGGGCCACTACGAAGTCGACGCCGACGGGTCCGGCTCGCTCGCGGAGGAGGTCGTGGCGCGGCTGACGCCGCTCGCGCGCGCGCGGCTCGTGATCGACAACGACTTCCGCACCGACCTCGAGCCCGAGCTCTGGCACGGGGACGAGATCACCGAGCAGATCAGCGAGGCCGGTCGCCGCCTCGACGAGCTCGACCTCCTGCCCTCGCCGTTCCCGATCGACGACCTGCTCAGCGAGCGCGAGCTCCGGCACGTGCGCCGGCTCTACGGGCTCGGCGGGCTGAGCTACGGCAACCTCTCGGCGCGGAAGGACGAGCAGCGGTTCTGGATGAGCGCGAGCGGCGTCGACAAGTCGAAGCTCGAGCTGCCCGGCCGGGACATCCTGCTCGTCTCGGGGTACGACGCCGAGAACGCGCGCATGGTCCTGAGCGTCCCGCCCGGCGTCGAGCCGCGCCGCGTCTCGGTCGACGCGATCGAGCACTGGATGATCTACCAGCGCCACCCGGACGTGGGCGCGATCCTCCACGTGCACGCGTGGATGGAGGACATCGCGGGGACGCAGATCAACTACCCGTGCGGGACCGAGGAGCTCGCGGTCGCGGTCTCGGAGCTGATCGACCAGGCGCCCGAGCCGGCGAACGCGGTCGTCGGCCTGCGAAACCACGGGATCACCGCCACGGGGTCGAGCCTGCCCGAGATCCTCGACCGCATCGAGCCGCGGATCATCCGGCAGGTGCCGATGACCTGAGCGCGCCTCGCTCGCCGCGGCGTCCCGTGTCCCCTCCCGCCTCGACTCGCACGTAGACCCCCGCCGTGCTCGCGACCGCTCGCAGCGTCGTGCTCGTGGTGCTGGCCGCGCTCGCGGGAACGAGCTGACCTACGCCGGCGGCGGGCAGCACGCGCACTCCGTCGCCGTGCGCGTCCGCTCGCCCGAGGACGCCGCCGAGCAGGTGCGCTGGCCGTACGAGAGCGCCGGCGCGCCGTGTCCGCCGGGCTGCGGGGTGCGCGCCCGCCGGCACGAGATCGAGCGCGTGCCGGGCGCCCGCGCGGTGGAGGTATCCGCGGAGCGCCGGATGCAGCTCGGCGCGCCGTTCCAGTCCCGGTTCGCCGTCTTCGCCGACGGGGCGTTCCTGTGCATGGTCTACGCGTACGGCCGGCCGACCACCACTCCGAGCGGCGAGTTCGCCGAGGCGTCAACCGCGCTCTTCCGGCGGGTCGCCGGCGAGCCGCTGCCCGAGTAGCGCGGCGCGACCGGCGCCGTCGGCAGGAACCTGTCCGCGGGGGCCATGACCGGTGCCTGGCACCAGACATGGCTGCGAAGGACCGCCCTCACGTTTGCGACCGCCGCCGAGTGGCGATTACGCGGCCATGGGCGAAGACGAGCTCGGCCGCGGCACTGGCCGCCAGGGCCCCTGGGAGGACGACGAGCCCGACGGGCGGGCCACCCGCCAGCAGGGCGACCCGCACGCGCTCGACGTCGAGGGCGACCCGCGCGGCGGCGTGCAGAGCGACGAGTACCGCCACGCCGACCCGCGCGAGGTCGTCGAGGAGGGCGACGTCGCGATGATGGGCCCCGCCGGCGCGCCGCAGGAGGACACGACCGTCGAGGAGCGGCGCGAGGCGAGCCGCGAGCTGCGCGAGCGCGCGATGGCCCCGCACCCGCCGGAGGAGTAGGGGCAGCCATGCCGCGCGCGATCTGGACGGGCTCGATCTCGTTCGGGCTCGTCAATGTCCCGGTCCGGATGCACAGCGCGATCGACGAGCAGGACCTCGACTTCGACCTGATCCACGAGAAGGACGGCGGCCACATCGGCTACCAGAAGTACTGCAAGCTCGAGGACGACGTCGTGCCGACCGACGAGATCGTCAAGGGCTACGAGGTCGAGAAGGGCGAGTACGTCTACCTGAGCGCGGATGACTTCCAGGCGGCCGAGGCCGAGAACCACAAGACGATCGACATCCGCGACTTCGTCCCCTACGAGGAGATCGACCCGATCTACTTCGAGCGGACGTACTACCTGGGGCCGCAGGAGGGCGCGGAGAGGGTGTACGCCCTGCTCGTCCGCGCGATGGAGGAGTCGGGCCTGGCGGCGATCGCGACGTACGTGCTGCGCGACCGACAGCACCTCGGCTGCCTGCGCATCCGCGACGGGGTGATCCTGCTCGAGAAGATGTTCTTCGCCGACGAGATCCGCCCGGGGGACGAGATCGCGCCGGGCGACGTCGAGGTGGACGAGCGCGAGCTCGAGATGGCGGCGCAGCTGATCGACCGCTTCGCAGGCACGTTCGAGCCGGAGCAGTACGAGGACACGTATCGCGCGCGGTTGCTCGAGATCGTCGAGGCGAAGCGGAAGGGCGAGGAAGTCCACGTCGAGCGGACGAAGGAGCCCGAGGAGCCGGGCGACCTGCTCGCCGCCCTGCGCGCGAGCCTCGAGGCGACGAAGGGCGGGCGGGCGGCCGGGCGCTCCGCGCGCGGCAAGCGGGCGTCCGCGAAGTCGGAACGGAAGCCGAAGCGCCGCGCGGCGGGGAAGCGCTAGTCGTCGGCGCCGCGGCCGCGGTTTCGCCCGCGACCGCGTCCGCGACCACGCCCGCCATCGTCGTTCTCGCCCTCCGCATCCGTCGTCGCCGGCGCGGGCGGGGGCGCGGGAGTGGGCGCGGGGGGCGGCGGCTGCTCGGCGGCCGTCGTCGCCGTCCGCCTCGTCGGCGGCGGCGGCTGTGGGCGCGACGCGGTGGTCGGAGCGAGCGGAGCGGTCGGCGGGACGCGCACCGCGGGCAGCGCAAGCGTCTCCCGCGTGATCCGGTGGGCGGCGAGCCCGAGCGCGGTCGCCACGAGCACGCCGAGCAGGCCGAGCGCGACGACGCGGCTCACAGGCGCGCCTCCGCCCGCCGGGCCGGATCGCGCGCGGCGGCGAGCGGCAGCCGCAGCTCGGCGCGCGCGCCGCCCTCGGGACGGTTGGCGATCGTCGCCGTCCCGCCCCAGCGCTCGGCGAGCGTGCGCACGATGGCCAGCCCGAGCCCGGTCCCGCCCGCCGCCCCTGCGCTCGCCGCGCTGCCGCGGCGGAAGCGCTCGAACACCCGCTCCTCCTCGCCCGGCGCGAGCCCGACGCCCTCGTCGGCGACGGCCACGACCGCCTCCGCGGCGGCGCGGCGCCACGAGAGCGTCACGGTCGTCCCCGGCCGGCCGTACGTGAGTGCGTTCTCGACCAGGTTGTCGAGCGCCGTCGCGACGTCCTCGTGCGAGGCCAGCGCCTGCACGTCGCCGGACCCCGTCAGCTCGATCGCGACGCCGACGCGCTCCGCCGGCGCCCCCCAGCGCTCGCGCGCATCCTCGGCCGCCGCCGCGAGCGAGACGGGCCGCGCCGTCGCCGCGTCGGCGCCCCCGCGCGCGAGCGCGAGCAGCCCGGTGAGGAGCCGCGCCAGGCGGTCGACCTCGTGCTCGGCCGCCTCGAGCTCCCGCGCCAGCGCCTCGTCCTCGGCTTTCAGCCCGGCGGCCTCGAGGCGCAGCCGCAGACCCGTGAGCGGCGTTCGCAGCTGGTGCGACGCGTTGGCGACGAACTCGCGCTGGGCTTCGAGCGACTTGGCGAGGCGCTCGGTCATCTCGTTGAACGCCGCCGCGACCTCGCGCTGCTCGGTTGCGCCCGCCTCCGGCGCGCGGGCGTCGAGGTCGCCGGCCCCGACCCGGCGGGCGGTCTCGGCGAGCGTGCGCAGCGGCCGCGAGAGC
>JACVRR010000075.1 GCA_014534345.1 Thermoleophilia bacterium
ACCACGGCCTGCTCGTCCTCGGCGCGGGCGGGGTGGCAGGTCGCGTGGGCCGCGATGCCGGGGTTGCCCGGCGCCGCGTGGAGCTCTCCGAGCAACGGGCTCTGCGCGAGCTTCCAGGCGAGCGCGTGCTCGCGCCCGCCCGAGCCGACCAGCAGCACCCGCACCGCGCGACTGTACCGCGCGCGACGGCGCGCAGGTTTGACGGTGACGCGAGCGGCGCATCGAACACGCCGTGGCCGAAGACGTCTCCAACCTCCAGCCCGACATCGACGCCGAGGATCCCGGTCTCGACGTCCACGACTGGGAGGCGCGCTACCAGCAGCTCCTCCCCGACCTCGAGGGCGACCCGTACTCCGGGCTCCCCGAGCTGGCCGACCTCACCGAGGAGATGCTCGCCGACAGCGGCTACGCCGTGGACGACCCCGTCGTCCGCGAGGGCCAGTCGCCGGACGTCGTACGGGAGTACCTCGCCGCGCGCGAGGTGAGCGACCGGGTCGAGCGCGGTGAGGACGTCGGGCCGGGCGACATCGCGCAGGCGATCTTGGGCCTCCGGGCCGTGTACGACGAGCTGGCGACGAACCGGCCCGGCTAGTCGCGGGCGAGCACGCGCTCCCGCTCGCGGCCGGTACCGACGAGGTCGACGTCGAGCCCGAGCGCCTGCTCCACGAAGTAGACGTACGCCCGCGCCTCCGGCGGGAGCGCGGCGAGGCGCTCCGCGCCGTCGAGCGGTCGCTCCCAGCCGTGAAGCAGCTCGTACACGGGCCGTGCGTGGTGGAAGTCGCTCTGGTGGGCCGGGAAGTCGGCGGTCTCGCTCCCGTCCGGCAGGCGGTAGCGCACGCAGACGGGCAACTCGGCGAAGTGCGACAGCACATCGAGCTTCGTCAGCGCGAGGGAGGTGAACCCGTTCAGGCGCGCGGCGTAGCGGAGCGCGACGAGATCGAGCCAGCCGCAGCGGCGCTGGCGGCCGGTCACCGTGCCGAACTCGCCCCCCAGCTCGCGCATGCGCTTCTGGTCGGGACCGTCGATCTCGGTCGGAAACGGCCCCTCGCCGACGCGGGTCACGTACGACTTCGCCACTCCGACCACCGCGTCGATCTTGGTCGGGCCGACCCCGATGCCGGTCGCGGCGCCGCCGGCGACGCAGTTCGACGAGGTGACGAACGGGTAGGTTCCGTGGTCGAGGTCGAGCAGCGTCCCGTGAGCGCCCTCGAGCAGGACGTCGCGTCCGTCGCGGAGCGCACGATCGACCAGCAGCGAAGTGTCGGCGACGTACGGGCGGAGGCGCTGCGCGTCGCCCTCGAGCCGGGCCGCCAGCTCCTCGAGCTCGAGCGGCTCGTCGCCGTAGACGCGCTCGAGCCAGACGTTCTTCTCCGCGAGCGCGACCTCGATCTTGGCGCGCAGGATCTTCGGGTCGAGCAGGTCCTGAACGCGGATCCCGAGGCGGAACGCCTTGTCCGCGTACGTGGGGCCGATGCCGCGGCGCGTCGTTCCGATCTGCAACGCGCCCAACCGGCGCTCGCCGCCCCGGTCGATCATCGGGTGCCAGGGCATGATCAGATGCGCGTTGCCCGACAGGCGGACGCCGTCCGTCGCCACCCCGCGCGCCTCGAGCTCGTCGAGCTCCTCGATCAGGAGGCCCGGGTCGACGACGCAGCCCGCGCCGATCACGCACTCCTTGCCGCGGAGGATGCCCGACGGGAAGTGGCGCAGCTTGTACGTCTCGCCGTCCACGACGATCGTGTGCCCCGCGTTCGGCCCGCCGTTGTAGCGGCAGACGAGGTCGGAGTGCTCGGCGAGCAGGTCGACGATCTTGCCCTTGCCCTCGTCGCCCCACTGCGCGCCGACGATCACGGTGGCCGGCACGCGCGGAGCGTACCCGGGGCGCAGGCGGGCGCGAGCGCATGTTCACCGCGCGTGCGGCGTCCCGCGTGGCTCGTGCCGCCGACGGTGTTCGGCGTGGCGGCGGCGTCAGATGGCCGACGACGCCGCGGGTGCCGCCGGCCGGGTCGAGAAGGCCACCTGCCAGTCCTCGTCCCAGCCGTCGATGCCCAGCCGCCACACGAAGCGTCCGCCCGCGGGCAGCGGGAGCGGCGCGAGATTGAGGGCGAGGGCGACGTCGAGCGGCGTCCCAGGCTTGAGCCCCGGCGGTCGCCCGGCCTCGAACTCGCCTTCGATCCGCAGCGGCTGTGGACCGCCCTCGGGGGTGGGGACGAGCTCGACGGCCGCGCCGTCCTCGTCGAGCAGCTCGAGCCGCCAGCGGTGCTTGATGTTCGCCCGGTCCCACGGGACCTCGATCTTCACCGCGAGCGCCATCGGCGCCGGGTCGGGCCCCGTCAGCGACCAGCCGCCGCCGAGCACGTACAGCTTGCCGTTGACCGCCTGTGCGGCGTCCGCGAGCAGCAGCGTGACCTTCACGGGGTCGTTTGTACCCGACCGGCCCGCCGCCGGGTGCGACGGCCGCTCAGCGGAGCGCGCCGGCCGGCATCGAGCCGCCCATGCGGAGCACGCGCATCGTGTGCCCGCGCGGGCAGGTGGCCCATCCCGAGCGATCGTGGATCGGCAGCCGCCCGCTGACCGTCGGGCGAAGTCCTCCGCGCTCGGCGTGCTCGTCCTCGCAGGCCTCGCAGATCTCGGTGAACGCCGTCGCGCGCAGCGGCAGCCAGATCGTCTGCTCGTGCATCGGGGCCTCCTCAGGCCGCGGCGAGGTCGGCGAACTTCGCGTAGCGCTTCAGGAACGAGAGCTTGACGGTGTCGGTGGGCCCGTTCCGGTGCTTCGCCACGATCAGCTCGGCCAGCCCCTGCTGGTCGGACTCCTCGTTGTAGTAGTCGTCGCGATAGACGAAGGCAACGACGTCGGCGTCCTGCTCGATGCTCCCGCTCTCACGCAGGTCCGAGAGGATCGGCCGCTTGTCGTGCCGCTGCTCGACCGCCCGCGAGAGCTGCGACATCGCGAGGATGGGGACGTCGAGATCCCGCGCGAGCACCTTGAGCTGGCGCGAGATCTGCGACACCTCCTGCACGCGGTTCTCGGCGGTGCCGCCCGTCGTCATGAGCTGCAGGTAGTCGACCACGATCAGGCCGAGATTCGGCTCGCGCGACCTGAGGCGCCGGGCCTTCGAGCGGAGCTCCATCATCGTGATCGACCCCGTGTCGTCGACGTAGATCGGCGCCTTGGCCAGCTTGTCGCACGCGGCTGTCAGTCGCGGCCAGTCGTCGACCGCCAGCTTGCCCGTGCGGAGCCGCTGTGACTCGACCTTCGCCTCGCTGCACATGAGCCGCTGCGTGACCTCCGCCTTGGACATCTCCAGCGTGAACAGGGCGACGGGCAGCTCGTGCCGGACGCCGAGGTTGGCAGCCATGCACAGGCCGAGTGCCGACTTCCCCATGCTCGGTCGCGCGGCGACGATCACGAGGTTGCCGCGCTGGAACCCGGAGGTGATCCGGTCGAGCTCGCGGAAGCCGCTCGGCGTGCCCGTGACCTCCACGCCCGCCTCGTAGAGTTGCGTGATCCGCTCGAAGCTCTCCTTGAGCAGCGCCTCGATGTGCGTGAACTCGCCCGTCACGCGTGCCTGCGAGAGCTCGAAGATCAGCTGCTCGGCTCGGTCGACGAGGTCGGGCGTCTCTCCGGGCCGCTCCCACCCCAGGCGCGCGACCTCGTTCCCGGCGGCGATCAGGCCGCGGAGGGTCGCCATCTCGCGGACGATGCGGGCGTAGTGCGCCGCGTTCGCCGTCGCGGGAACGAGCGCGGCGAGCTCGTGGATCCGGCTGCGGCCGCCGGCCCGCTCGAGCTCGCCGCGCTCTTCGAGCTCGTCGACGAGGGTAATCGCGTCGACGGGCTCGCCCTTGGCGTAGAGGGCGAGCGCGGCGCGGAAGATGGTCGCGTGGCTCTCGCGATAGAAGTCTCCCGCGTCGAGCACCTCCGAGACAGCCGCGATCGCGCCGGGGGAGAGAAGCATCGCGCCGAGGACGCTCTCCTCGGCATCGAGGTTCTGCGGCGGGACCGGGGCGGCCTTCGGAAGGTGCGCCAACTCACCCATGCGGGGCTAGTCAAGAACGGCCGATCGCACGCCGCAACGGTGTGCACAACGCGGCGGGACGCCGGGGAAAGGATCGTGTGCGGGCATTTCAGAACATATGTTCGCAGATCCCGCCGCCTGAGCTGTGGAAGGAACGTCCGCTCTGTGCGCCAACTTCGTGCGGATTTCCCCAGGCCGTGGAGACCGCTGTGGGGAACCCGACGGCGAGGTGCGTCGAGCGCCTCGAGCGCGGTTAGGGCTCGGTGCTCGGCTCCGGCGCCGTGTCGGCGTGTCGGTGCGCAACCTTCCACTCGCCGGCCTCACGCCGGTAGACCTGCGTCACGCGGAGGACGTACGCCCGCGGGTTGCCGTTGACGGACGTCTGCGTTCGCTCGTGTCCGACGGTGTACGCCATGTCACCCACGACCTCCGCGGCAACGATCTCGTACACGTGCGAGGTGCAGTCCGAGAACGCCTCGGCGAGATCGTGGAACAGCTCCCGCACCGCGTCCTGACCGATCTCCGATCGCCACGCGCCGAACACGGAGACGGGCTCGCGGGTCGACCAGATCGCCAGTCGCGGTCGCGGGTCGCCGTTGTGCAGAGCGGTCTCCGCCTCCCTCAGCCGAGTCTGCGTCCACGCGACGAAGTCGTCCTGATCGTTCATCCGTCCCTCCCCACGGGACTCCCGCAGCCCCATCGAGGACGACGGTGTATCACGCCCGGCGCAGCGTCTGCGCACGCCGCGTGTCGTCGCCGGCGCGCCCGGAACCGCTGAGACCGAGGATCGCTCGGCGGGCGGGCCGCCTCGGAGCGTGCCTCGCGCCCGCCGCGCCTACCGCTGCTCGGCGTCGGCCTCGAGGGCGGCGTCGGCGGCGCGGTCGAAGGCGTCGTCCGGTACCTGCGACTCGGCGTCGTCGGGCGCGGGCGCGTCGGCCGGCGCGCCGTCGCCGTCACTGCCGCCGTCGGCGGCGACCGCCTCGGCAGCCTCCGCCGCCGCAAGCTCCTCCTCGGGGGGAAGCTCTCCGCCCTCGGGTACGACCAGCGTCTTGACCGCCACGTCGACGTCCTCGAAGACGTGGATCGGGACCTCGTACCGGCCGATCCGCTTGATCGGCTCGTCGAGGGCGATCTTCCGCCGGTCGACGCGGATCTTCCGCACGCGCCAGATCTCGTCGGCGACGTCCCCGGCCGTGACCGACCCGAACAGCGAACCGGTGGGGCCGGCGTTGACCTCGAAGCGCAGCACCGTCTTCCCGAGCACCGCGGCGACCTCGCGGGCCTGCTCGGCGGTCCGCGCCTCCTGGCGCGCCCGCTGCTCGTCGCGGCGGCGCGCCTCGGCGACCTTGCCCGGCGTCGCGCGCTCCGCGAGGCGGCGCGGGAGCAGGAAGTTCCGCGCGTACCCGTCCGCGACGGTCACGACGTCGCCGCGGAAGCCGAGCTTCTCGACGTCGTCGAGGAGGATGACCTGCACTGCGTCCCCCGCCTGCCTAACCCGAGACGTACGGCAGCAGCGCCATCTCACGCGCCCGCTTGACGGCAACCGCGACCTGCCGCTGGTGCCGCCTGCAGGCGCCCGTCACCCGCCGCGAGCGGATCTTCGCCTTCTCGGAGATGTACCGCCGCAGCTGCGCGGCGTTCTTGTAGTCGACCTCGGTGACGTTCTCCTTGCAGAAGTAGCAGGAGCGCCGCCGCTGCGGGCCGCCGCCCTGGCCGGGGCGCTTGCCGCGCCGCTGTTCCTTGGCCGCCATGCTCGGTCCTCCTAGAACGGAATGTCGTCGTCGGCCGCCGCCGGGAAGTCGGCCTCGGCCTGCGCGCCGGCCGGGACGAACTGCGGCTGCGCCTCGGCATCGCCGCGGCCGCCCAGGAACTGGACGCTGTCCGCGATGATCTCGACCGCCTGGCGCTTGGTCCCGTCCTGCGCGTCCCACTCCCGCCAGTCGAGCCGCCCGTCGATCGCGACCGGCCGGCCCTTCGAGAGGTACTGGGCGCAGCTCTCGCCCTGGTTGCCCCAGACGGTCACGTCGAAGTAGTTCGGCTTCTCGCCCCACTGCCCGGTCGCCTGGTCCTTCTGCCGGGTGTTGACGGCGACGCGCAGCTTGCACACCGCGGTGCCGCTCGGCGTGTGCCGCAGCTCGGGGTCGCGCGTGAGGTTGCCGACGAGCACGACCCGGTTGATGTTGGCCATCTACTCTCCCTCCTCGGGCGAACGCGCGTTCGCCACAGCGTACTCGGGCTGCCGGTCGGCGTCGGCCGGCTTGCTCTCGATGCGCCGGACCGCCATGAAGCGCAGCACCTCGTCGGCGATCTTGAGCACGCGCGAGACCTCCTCGAGCGTCTCGGCCGTCGCGTCGAACGTCACCAGGTGGTAGATCCCCTCGCCCTTGTGGCGGATCTCGTAGGCGAGCTTCCGGCGCCCCCACGGCTCGTGTGCGAGCCAGGTGCCGCCGCCGCGCTCCACGAGCTCGCGCACGCGAGCGACGACCGCGATCTCGCGCTCCTCCGGAACGTCCGGATCGAGCAGCAACAGGATCTCGTACGGATTCAGGTCTCCCGATCTCCTTCCCGCGGTCTCGGCGGCCCCTCCGGGGCGCTCGCCGCTCGGGACGCGCGGCGGCGGGAGGGGCAGGAAGCGGCGGCGAGTGTAGCATCGCGGCGATGCGCCGGCGCCTCGCATGGCTCCTCGCCCTCGGTGCGGCGGTGCTCGCGCTCCGCGCGCTCGGCCGGCGGGAGCGCGACCGTGCTGCCGACTGGGCGCCTCGCTGGCCGCAGCCCGAGCCGACCTCGCGACCGGCCGAACCGGGAACCGACCCCCGCGCCGACGAGCTTCGTCGCCGGCTTGCGGAATCCCGCGAGCTGGTCGAGGAGCGCGAGGCGTTCGAGGAGGGCGAGCTGCCGGTCGACCGCGCCGACCCGGGCCCGGAGGAGCGTCGCCGCCGCATCCACGACGAGGCGCGCGCGGCGGTCGACGAGATCCGCGGCGGCGACGCCTAGCGTCGCTCGCCGGGGCTCCCATCGGCGACCGTGCGCCCGCTCGCGCGGCCGCTCGCTCGCCTTGGCGTCTGCCTGTCGGCGGGGCTCGCGCTCGTCCTCTCGTCCGGCGCAGCGGCCGCGCCCGCGCCCGCCTGGCGGGCGCACCCGGTCGCGGCGGCGGGAACGCTGACCCTGCCGCCCACCTGGGCGAACGTCACGCGCTCGACGGCGGCCGTCCGCCGCCGGATCGACGCGGCGGCCTCGCGCGAGCCGAAAAGCTGGCTGCGTACGCCGCGACGTTCGAGCGGAGCGCGCAGAAGCCTCAGGCTGCGCTAGGCCTGGCGTTTCCGAACGGCGCTCGGCGGCAAGGCGTCGCCCATGCGCGTCGTCGTCGTCGGAGCGACCGGAAACGTCGGCACGAGCCTGGTCGCCGCGCTCGCGGACGAGCCGGCCGTCGACTCGGTGCTCGGCCTCGCCCGCCGGCGGCCGGCGCTCGCCGTGCCGAAGACCGAGTGGGCCGAGGCCGACATCTCGCGCGACGACCTGCGCCCGCTCTTCCGCGGTGCCGGCGCCGTCGTGCACCTGGCCTGGCTCCTGCAGCCGACGCGGGACCGCGAGCGCCTCTGGCGGGTGAACGTCGACGGCTCCACCCGGCTCTTCACGGCGGTGCGCGAGGCCCGCGTTCCCGCGCTCGTCTACGCCTCGTCGATCGGGGCGTACTCGCGCGCGCCGAAGGACGGCGCGGTCGACGAGCGCTGGCCGACGGAGGGCATCCCGCAGAACGCGTACTCGCGTGAGAAGGCCGAGCTCGAGCGGCGCCTCGACCGGTTCGAGCGCGAGGCGCCCGGGGTGCGGGTCGTGCGCCTGCGTCCGGCGCTGACCTTCAAGTACGAGTCCGCCAGCGAGCAGCGGCGGCTGTTCGCCGGCCCGTTCCTGCCCCGCTCGCTCCTTCGCCGCGAGCTCGTGCCCGCCCTCCCCGACATCCCCGGCCTCCGCGTCCAGGCCGTCCACACCGCGGACGTGGCGGATGCGTATCGCCGCGCGCTCGTCTCGGACGCCAGCGGCCCGTTCAACGTCGCCGCCGAGCCGGTCCTGTCGCCGGCCGAGCTCGCCGCCGCGCTCGGGGCCCGGCTCGTGCGCGTCCCCGCCCGGGCGGTGCGCGGCGCGTCGGCGCTCGCGTGGCGGCTGCGGCTCATCCCCGTCCCGGCCAGCTGGCTCGACCTCGCGCTCGCCGTTCCCGTCATGGACACCGCCCGCGCCCGCGAGCTGCTCGGCTGGCGGCCCGAGCGGACCGCGCTCGCCGCGCTGGAAGAGGTCGTGCGCGGCGTCCGCGACGGCGCGGGCCTCGATACGCCTCCGCTCTCCCCGGCGACGAGCGGCCGCTTCCGCAGTCGCGAGCTGGCGGCCGGCGTCGGCGGCCGGGACCTCTAGAAGCCGGCGTCCTCCCACTCGCCGCCGAGCTCGTACACCTCGTCCTCACCGAGGGCGAACGAGCCCGCGGCGAAGCCGCTCCCGAGCAGCGAGCCGAAGAAGAGCGCGGGGAGGAACGCCGCGCCGGAGCCGGCGAAGAACCCGCCCGCCCAGGGGCCGAACGCCGGTGGCGCGTCCCAGTAGGGACGCCGCTCGCCGTGGACGAGCACCTGGCGGGCCAGCGGCCGCTCGCCCTCCTCGATCCGGATCGCGTCGGCGGCGCAGGCGGGAACCGGGCGCGGCGTCCCGCCCGGCGGCGCCCACTCGACGTCGCGGACCGACGGTCCGTGGCGCGGGTCGAAGAAGCACGGCGGCCGGCGCTCGGGCGGGGGGCGGCCCTCCAGGCGCGCCTGCGTGCTCGCGATCGCGAAGCGTCCGTCGCCGACCGCCTCGGAGACCGCCTCGAGGTCCTCCGGCCGGCGGGCGCGGTCGAACGCACTCCGTGCGCGCTCGTAGGCGTCGAGCGCGGCGGCGTAGTCCTGCTTCGCCTCGGCCGGCGCGTCGGGCATCTCGATGTCGAGGTCGAGCGCGCGGATGTCGTCGGCTAGCGCCAGCAGGTCCTCCTGCGCCGCTCGCCGGACGTCCTCGAACACCGGCGGCGGCGCCGTCTCCACGGGGACGTCCCAGCCCCCCGTCGGGAGATGGCGTCCGGAGCGCCGCCCCGACAGCAGCATGAACAGCCCGACCAACAGGAGCGGGGGCAGGAGGAAGACGAGCAGCATGGGGCCGAGCGGGCCGAACAGGACGAACAGCCCGAGCACGACGACGATCAGCGCGAGGGGCCCGAACCCGTGCCCGATGAAGATCACGCCGCGGTTCTGCGCGCGGGGCGGCGGCGTAAACCCACGTTTCGCGCGGGCTTGCGCGGTCATGAGTGCGCCACTCGACCGAGGAGGGGGTATGGGACTGATCAGTCGCTTGACGCACCTGATCAAGGCCTGGGTCTCAGAGCTGATCGGCTCGGCGGAAGACCCCGGCGTGACGCTCGACTACTCGTACGAGCGCCAGCGGGCGCTACTGCAGGACGTGAAGCGCGGCGTCGCCGACGTGGTCACGGCGAAGAAGCGGATCCAGCTGCAGAGCGCGAAGCTCGAGCAGACGATCGCCAAGCTCGAGGAGCAGGCGCGCAAGGCCCTCGCGGCCGGGCGCGAGGACCTGGCGCGCACCGCCCTCGAGCGGAAGGCGTTCGCGCAGCAGCAGCTGCGCGGGCTCGACGAGCAGGCGGCCAACCTCGAGCGCCAGCAGCAGAAGCTGGTCGCGAGCGAGCAGCGGCTGGCGGCGAAGGTCGAGGCCTTTCGCACGCAGAAGGAGGTCCTCAAGGCCGAGTACTCCGCGGCCGAGGCACAGGCCAGGATCGGCGAGGCGGCGACCGGCATCGGCGAGGAGATGGCCGAGGTCGGGCTCGCGATCGAGCGGACGCGCGACCGCACCGAGCAGCTCCAGGCTCGCTCCGCGGCCCTCGACGAGCTGGTCGAGGCCGGCACGCTCGAGGACTTCACCGCGACGGGGACGACCACGCTCGACCGTGAGCTCGAGAAGCTGGACATGAGCGAGATGGTCGAGGCCGACATGGCGCGGCTGCGCGGCGAGGTCGGGGCCGGCCAGCAGGCAGCCGTGCTCGAGCAGGAGGTGCCCCGATGATCGTGCGCGTCGTGGGAGACGGCCAGTACGAGGTCGACGACGGGCTGATGGAGCGGCTGAACGAGCTCGACCGGGAGGCGCTCGACGCGCTCGGCCGCGACGACGAGGCGAGCCTCGACCGGGCGCTGGACGAGATGGCGGCGGCCGTCCGCGAGCGGGGGACGAGGCTCCCCGACGACGCGCTGTCGCCGTCGGAGGTCGTCATCCCGCCCAGCGACCTCACGCTCGAGGAGACGCGCAAGCTCGTGTCCGAGCAGGGCTTCCTGCCCGACCCGGTCACGAGCGACGGGTAGGCGACCCGCGGGGGCGGGCTCGCACCGCCCCGCTCGGCTCAGCGGGCGAGCCGGCTGCGGACACCGGCGTCGGCCGTCCCCTTCCCGGCCAGGCAGGCGGCGAGCTCGCGCTCGCGCCGGCGCACCTGCCGGGGCGGCTTCCCCTCGGGAAACGCCAGCCGCCACGGCGCGGTCACGTGCCAGATGACGATCGCCGCGCGCGCTCCCGAGGCGTCGTAGCCGGCGACCGACGGGAAGCCGCCGCCGCCGAACCCGTTCGAGAAGACGACGGGTCGACTCCGGGCGCGCCGTCCACGTCGGCGATCAGGATTGAGCGCCAGTCCTCGTCGAACTGCCGGGAGAGCTCGTTGTCGGGCCCTTCCCGCGTCACCCACTCCGTGGTGGTGACGCCGGCGTCGACCGACGCCCGCCGCACTGTCGAGGACAATTCGCGGCGTGCTGGGGATCGTGACGCTGCTCGTCGTGATCGTGGTCTCGCTGCTCGTGACGCGGATCGCGACGGTGGCCCTCGTGCT
The DNA here is from genome assembly GCA_014534345.1 of Thermoleophilia bacterium. Taxonomy (GTDB): domain Bacteria; phylum Actinomycetota; class Thermoleophilia; order Gaiellales; family Gaiellaceae; genus JACVRR01. Next base: position 10,909 of record JACVRR010000075.1, read on the forward strand.
GACAGGACTCTCGCGGGAGGCGGCACGCTTCCAGGCGCGATCGGCGTTCTCGGGGGTGGGCTTCACGACGACCGAGGCGGAGGCGGTCGTCGGCCACCCGGTCCGGCGGCGGATCGTGATGACGCTGATGCTGCTCGGCAGCGCCGGGATCGTCGGCGCCGTCGCCGCGCTGATGCTCTCCTTCCTGCAGGCCGGCGGCCGCGAGACGGCGACGCGGCTGCTCGTCCTCGCGGTCGGGCTGGCCGTCCTCTGGGTGCTCGCCCATAGCCGGCTGGTCGACCGTGCGCTCACCGCCCTGATCCAGCGCGGACTCGAGCGGTGGACCGACCTCAACGTGCGCGACTACGCGGCCCTCCTCCACCTGGCCGGCGACTACGCCGTCACCGAGCTGGCCGTGGAGGACGGCGAGTGGCTGGCCGACAAGACGCTGACGCAGCTCGCCCTGCGCGACGAGGGCGTGTCGGTGCTCGGCGTCGAGCGTGCCGACGGCTCCTACGTCGGCGGCCCGATCGGGCACACCCCGCTCCGCGTCGGCGACCGGCTGATCGTCTACGGCAGGGTCGAGCGCGTCCGCGAGGTCGACCACCGGCCGGCGGGCCCGGAGGGCGACGCCGCGCACGAGCGCGCCGTGCGCGACCACCACGAGCGGGTCCTCGCCGACGCGGAGGGGAACGACAACCCGCACGTGCGCGCTCGCCGGCCCGCGAAGTAGGGTCGGGCGTGCGCACGCTAGCTCTGGCGGCCGCGGTCCTCGCCGTGCCGGCGATCGCGGCGGCCTGCGGCGCCGACGGCGGCGGCGAGGGGCCTCGCGTGAGCCTGCTCGGCCCGTGCCCGCACGCCCTCGGGGCGGAAGCCGGCCGGTCGCCCCTGCGGGCGCCGCGGCCGCGCAGGCGACGTTCGTCGACCCGACCGCGCGCGTCGTCCGGGGGGCGCGCGTCCGCGTCGGCCGGCGTGTGTTCTTCGCCCCGTTCGCGCGCCTCGAGGCGGGCAGCCGCCCGAGCGAGTGGATCTGCGTCGAGGACGGCGCGTCGAGGGCCTCCACGCCCGCCTGGTCGAGCGGCCGCTCGCGCGCGACTCGTGGTCGGCGCGCTCGCAGGTGTGCTGGCGGCCGGTCAAGGACGCGGAGGCGTACGCCGTGACGGTCGTCAGCTCGGGAGGGTGCCGAGCCTCGGCCGCGCCGGGTCGGCGCGCCCTGCTGGTCGTTCACGGTCGCGACCGGGGTCGCACGCCGCGGACG
>JACVRR010000010.1 GCA_014534345.1 Thermoleophilia bacterium
AAGGGGGTTTACCCCTAAATGGCACTCGGCCGCGGGGCGCTGGGGGGGGGGGGGGGGGGCGTCTACCCGCGCGGCGGGGGGGGCGCCGGCCGCTCGGCGACCTGTGGGAAGACCTTCGAGTTCGAGGGCGGCGAGCCGGCCGGGCAGGGAGGCGCGTTTCGCCGGCTGGGCGCGACCAAGGTGGCGGTGTTCACGGTCGTCAACGCGGTGGGCGCGATCGTCGACCGCGACGGCACGGTCGTCCGCGGCCACCTCGACCGCGCGACGGGGACGCGGGGGCCGCTCGTCGCGGGCGTCGAGGCGCGGATCGGGCGCGGCGAGCCGCTCACCCACCTGCGCGGGAACACGACGCTCACCGTCGTCGCGACCAACCGGCAGCTCGAGCGCCGGCCGCTCGCGCAGCTCGGCCGCCAGGTGCACGCGTCGATGGCGCGCGCGATCCATCCCTTCCACGCGCTCGGCGACGGCGACGTCCTCTACACGGTGTCGACGCGCGAGGCCGACGATCCGAGCGTGGACGTCACGACGCTCGGCGTCGTCGCCTCGGAGCTCGCCTGGGACGCCGTCCTCTCGTGCTTCGACCCCCACTGACGAGGCGGCTCGGCTCGCGAGGCCACGACGCGACGTGACCGGCACCTGCCCTGGCCGGAACGAACGAACGTCGCTACGCGGCCACGCGCCTGGCTAGTACGGACCGGGCTGCGCGAGCCGGCGGAAGTAGTCGTCGACCGTCTCGTCGCTCGATTCGAGCGGCGCGAGGTAGCGCCGGCTGGAGACGATCCGCCCGTCGCGCACCTTCGAGACGACGACGCCGCGCAGGTCGAGCATGCGGCCGTCGCGGCGGGTGCCGTAGATCCGCCACTCGCCCCAGACGGTGTCGCCGTCGACCGCCGTGCCGCGAAGCTCCGCCTGGAGATCCGGCACGTTCGCGAACATCAGCTGCCAGTTCCGCCGAACCTGGTCGCGGCCGGTGAACGTGTGCGACGGATGGACGAAGTCCTCGCTGTGGAGCTCCTCGTGAAAGCACTCCGCGAGCGCGTCGGCGTCGTGCGCGTTCAGCGCGTCGCGCTGCCGTTCGAGGAGCTCCCGGGCGTCGTGCATCGTGACGAATCGTACTCCGGCGCAGTGCTCTTCGCGACAGCTCGCGGCGGCGTTACGACGCGACCGCAGCTTCGCCGAGCAGCGCCTTCACCTCGGCGTAGAAGTCGGGGTTCGGCGCAACGCGGAAGCCTGGGCCGAGCTGCAACCGCCGCAGGCCGCTGTCGCCGTCCATCTCGACGAGGACGGGCGAGTCGCCCGGGAAGTCGCGGAGCAGCGCGGCGAGCTCGCGGATCATCCCGGCGCGGGCCCGGCGCGCGTCCAGCCGCAGCCGCACCTCGCGCCGTTCGCGCGCGGCTTCGAACGGCGTCAGCTCCAGCGCGATCAGCTTCGTCTCGCCCTCCTGCTTGTGGTCGACGCGACCCTTGACGACGAGGACGCGGTCGAGCTCGAGCAGCTCCCGGCTGGCCGCGTAGACGGAGTTGAAGACGACGACCTCGGCGCCGCCGCTGACGTCGTCCAGCCGGAGGAAGACCATCGGCTCGCCCTTCTTCGTCGTCAGCTGCTTGATCGCCCCGACCAGGCCGCCGACGGTCACGACCTCGCCCTCGCGGCGGCGCTCGACGTCGCTCAGCGCGCAGTCCGTGCGTCGCCGAAGCTGGTCCTTGACCGCCGCGAGCGGGTGCTCCGACACGTACAGCCCCAGGCTCTCCTTCTCGAGCGCCAGCAGCTCTCGCTTCTCGAACTCGCCGTCCGGCACGGTCGGATGGTGACGCTCGCCTCTCTCGATTCCGCCCACGGCGGAATCGATGTCGAAGATCGAGCCCTGACCGGCCAGCCGGTCGGCCTGCTGCCGCTGACCCCACGCGAGGGCCTGGTCGAGCAGCTCGAGCATCCCCTTCCGCGGCGCACCGGTCGAGTCGAGCGCTCCGCACTTGACGAGCGCCTCCAGCGACCGCTTGTTGACGACCTGCGGGTCGACGCGCTCGGTGAAGTCCCAGATCGAGGCGAACGGCCCACCTTCCTCGCGCGCCGCGACGATCCGCGCCGCGGCCGTGTCGCCGACGTTCTTGACCGCGCTCAGGCCGAACCGGATCCGCCCATCTACCACCGCGAAGTCGACGTGCGAGGAGTTGACGTCCGGCGGCAGCACCTCGATCCCCAGCTCGTGGCACGCGTTCACGTAGAACGGCACGCGGTCCTTCGTGTGCATCACCGACGAGATCAGCGCCGCCATGTACTGGCACGGGTAGTTCGCCTTCAGCCAGGCGGTGCGGTAGGCGATCAGCGCGTAGGAGGCGGCATGCGCCTTCGGAAACGAGTAGTCGGCAGCCCGCTCCATGTCCTCCCAGAGCTGCCGGGCGACACCCGGCGTGACGCCGTTCTGGGCGCAGCCCTCGAGGAACCTGTCCTCGAGCGAGTCCATCAGCGCCCGGATCTTCTTGCCGATCGCCTTGCGCAGGTCGTCGGCCTCCGCGGGCGTGAACCCGGCGAGCTGCTTCGCGATCTCCATCAGGCTCTCCTGGTAGATCGCGATCCCGTACGTCGCCCCCGTGATCGCGTCGAGCCGTTCGTCGACGAAGGTGACCGGCTCCTGCCCGTGCTTGCGCCGCGCGTACACCGGGATGTACGCCATCGGGCCCGGCCGGTAGAGCGCGACGAGGGCGATCAGGTCCTCGAACTCGCTGGGCTTCACCAGCCGCAGCGCCTCCCGCATCCCGGACGACTCGAACTGGAAGACGCCGGTGGAGTCGCCGCGCGCCAGCATCTCGTAGGTCTTCCGGTCGTCGAGCGGCAGTTGCGCGATGTCCACGCGGTCCTCGATCAGCGCCAGCGCCTCGTCGATCACGTCGAGGTTGCGCAGGCCGAGGAAGTCCATCTTCAGCAGGCCGAGCGCCTCGACGTTCCCCATCGAGAACTGCGTCACGACCTCCTGGTCGGCGCCCTTCTGCTGCAGCGGGACGTACTCCACGAGCGGACGGTCGCCGATCACCACGCCGGCGGCGTGGATCGAGTCCTGCCGGACGAGCCCCTCGAGCGGCTTGGCGAGGTCGACGACCTCGCGCGCGAGCGGATCGGCGTCGTACGCCTGCCGGAGCTCGGCGCCCGGCTTCAGGCAGTCGGCCAGCGACTGCCCCGGCCCCTCGGGGATCAGCTTGGCGATCTTGTCGACGGTGCCGTAGGGGATCTCCAGCACGCGCCCCGCGTCTCGCACCGCTGCCCGGGCCGCCATCGTGCCGAAGGTGATGATCTGGGCGACCCGGTCGCGGCCGTACTTCTCGCCCACGTAGTTGATCACCCGCTCGCGCCCCTCGACCGCGAAGTCGATGTCGATGTCGGGCATCGACTTGCGGCCGGGGTTGAGGAAGCGCTCGAACAGCAGGTCGTAGCGGATCGGGTCGATGTCGGTGATCTCCAGGCAGTAGGCGACGAGCGAGCCTGCCGCGCTGCCGCGCCCGGGGCCCACGCCGACCCCGTTCCGCTTCGCGAAGCCGACGAAGTCCCAGACGATCAGGAAGTAGTCGGCGAAGCCCATCTCGCGGATCGTCTTCAGCTCGAACCGGAGGCGCTCCTCGAGCTCCGGCGTGACGCGCTCGTAGCGGCGCCCGAGCCCCGCCTCGCACAGCTCGACCAGGTAGTCGAAGGCGTCGCGGCCGTCCGGCGTCGGGAAGCGCGGGAGCAGGATCCGTCCGAGCTCGATCGTCACGGCGCAGCGCTCGGCGATCTCGAGCGTGCGGCGCAGGGCCGCCTCCTGCCCCGGGAAGTCGAGCGCCATCTCGGCCGGGGTCTTGAAGTAGAACTGGTCGGTGTCGAACTTCCACCGGTTCGGGTTCTTGAGCGAGTCGCCGGACTGGATGCAGAGAAGCGCCTCGTGTGCGCGGGCGTCGGAGTGGAGCAGGTAGTGCACGTCCCCGGTCGCGACCAGCGGTAACCCGGCCGCTGCCGCCAGCCGCTCGAGCTCCGGGTTGATCCGCGCCTGCTCGGCGAGCCCGGCGTTCTGCAGCTCGACGTAGGTCGAGTCGCGGCCGAAGATGTGCACGAGGCGGTCGAGGTCGGCGGCCGCGTCGCCCGGGCGGTTCTCCTCGAGCGCCTTGCAGACGCGACCCGACAGGCAGCCGGAGAGCGCGACGAGCCCCTTCGCGTGCTGCTCTAGCAGCTCCCAGTCGACGCGCGGCTTGTAGTAGTAGCCCTCCAGGTAGCCGAGCGAAGAGAGCTTGATCAGGTTGCCGTAGCCCTCGTTCGTCTCAGCGAGCAGCGTCAGGTGCGCGTAGCCCTTCCGCTGCGCGCGCCGGTCGTCGGCGACGTACACCTCGCAGCCGATCAGCGGCTTGACGCCCTGCTTGGCGGTCTCGCGGTAGAGGTCGATCGCGCCCGCGAGGGAGCCGTGGTCGGTGAGCGCGACGGCCGGCATCTCGAGCTCCGCCGCGCGGGCGGCGAGCGCCGGGATCCGGCACGCGCCGTCGAGGATCGAGAACTCGGAGTGCACGTGGAGGTGGACGAACTCGGCCGTCATCCGGTGCGCTCCTCGAAGAGCGGGTGCGGAGCGTGGACGGAGGGGGCCTCACCCATCGGCCGAGCCATTCTAGGAGCGCCGGTGGACGCCCCACCGCGCCGGCCCCGGCGCCCTTCGAGACCCCTCCGGACCGGCCGTGTCGGGGTGTCAGACACCTATGACGAAGTGCGACGGCGGTGTCACCGAGGTGCACGGATCGATCCACACTTCCTGCGTAGCAGGCGGTTTTCGCGCGTCGCGCAAGCTGTCCGCCGTAGCCGTGGCCGGGTGTCAGACACCGGGACATGGCGGCGGCGGAGGTGGCCGGTGCGCACGCCTCCGCCGCCACGCGCGGCGCGCCGCCCGCCCGCTGCGACAATCGCCGGCCGATGGACGAGCACCGCATCCGCGCGCTCGCGCGGCTCGTCGACTCGACCGCGTTCGAGACCGTCGTCCTCGCGGTCATCGTGGCCAACGCGGTCGTGCTCGGGGCGCAGACCTACGAGGGCGCGGCGCGTCGCTGGGGCGGCGAGCTCGACCTGCTCAACGACGTCTTCCTCGGCGTCTTCGTCGTCGAGCTCGGCATCCGGATCGCGTCGTACGGCCGGCGGCCGCCCGACTTCTTCCGCGTGCCGTGGAATCTCTTCGACTTCGTCGTCGTCACAGCCGCGTTCGTCCCCGGGATCCGCGAGTCGACGACGCTGCTCCGGCTCGCGCGCCTGCTCCGCGTCGTCCGCCTCGTGCGGCTGCTCCCGGAGCTGCGCATCCTCATCCTCGCGATCGCCCGCAGCCTGCCGCCGCTCTTCAGCATGACGGTGCTCACGACGCTGATCCTGTTCGTCTACGGGATGGTCGGCTGGCTGCTCTTCGACGACCGCGACCCCGAGCGCTGGGGGGACATCGGGCGCGCGATGCTCACGCTGTTCGTGATGCTGACGCTCGAGAACTTCCCGTACTACCTCGAGCGCGGCATGGCGATCCACCCGTGGTCGGTCGTCTACTTCGTCAGCTTCGTGCTCGTCGCCGCCTTCATCGTCCTCAACGTGCTGATCGGCGTCGTCCTCAACTCGATGGAGGAGGCGCGCGAACTCCACGCCCGCGACGAGCTGCGCGCGCGCGGGATCGACGCGACCGACCAGGAGGCGGCGATCGCGGCGCGCCTCGAGACCCTGCGGAACGAGCTCGCTGAGCTCGAGCGACAGCTCCTCCTGACCCGCGCCCCGCCCGCGCGCGCCGGCCCCGCTGGGGGAGAGGAGTGACGGAGCGCCCCGGCTTCCGCGCCCGATCCTGCGCAAACCTGCCGCAAGATGCCGCGAAGGCGCCGAAATCGGTTGTGCGGCACCCTGTGGAACGTGTGGACGAGCGCGGCGCGCCGCGTCAGCGCGCGGCCCACTCCCCCACGCCGCCGACTCGCTCGACGGTCGTCCGGAGGACGTAGCCGGCCGGCGGGTCGTCCATCGGCGGGAACTTGACGCCGGGGCCGAGGTAGACGTACGCCAGCCGCTGCAGCAGCGCTGCCGCGCCGCCCTCCTCCACCCGCGCGCGTCCGCGCACGGCCACGTACTCCTTCAGCCCCGGCGGGTGGATGCGCGTGCCCTCGAACGAGAGCGCGACCCGCGGGTCGCGACGGACGTTCCTCAGCTTCTGCTGGTCGCGCAGATGCCCCGAGACGAGCTCGTCGCCGTCGAACCCGACGCAGACGCAGCTGACCTGGGGCGACCCGTCGCGGTTGATCGGGACGAGGTGCCCGAGCGCGCCCGACTCGATCAGCTCACGCGCGCTGGCCGGCAGCATCGCGCGAGTCTCGCATCCCGCCGGCGCGGCTGCACGTCCGGCCGAAGGCGTCACCCGCCGCGGAGCCCCCGCGGCGACGCCTCGTCGCGCCGCGCGTGCGGGTGCCCGATCTCGTCGCGCAGGCGCTTTCCGTGCCGAGCCGGCGCAGCGCGGCCGCGACGGCGCTCAGCGCCGCACGCGCTGCACGCCGCTCCAGGAGGCGAGATAGCCCGCCCCCGCCTGGTTCTCGGTCAGGAAGACGCGGTAGCGGCCGGCCCGCCGGGGCAGGTCGAAGATCTTCCCGGAGCGCGGGCCGAGGCGCACGCGCCGGACGTTCACCCACTGCTGCAGCCGGCTGCGGCGCTGGAGGTACACCCACCGCCCGGCGAACGGCCGCTCGGCCGCGAGCCGGATGACGAACCGCTTCCTGTTCGACGTGCGCCGGAACGTGATCCGCGGCCGGACGCCGACTCCGACCCCGGCGCTCGTCGTCGGTCCCCAGCGGGCGCTGTAGCCCGTCGCGACGGTCGGCCGGTGCGCGAGCGCGAACGTCCCGCCCGCCGCCGTCGTGACCACGCCGATGCTCACGGGCGCGGGCGCCCCGTGCGGGTGGGCGAACACCTCGACCCGCTCGCCCTGCCGCCGGTTCGACACCGCCCCGGAGAGCGCCGTCTCCCCGCCGTACACCACGGCGGTCGGGTTGGCGGCCAGCGACACCGCCCGCGCCGGCGCGCGCACGACCACGACACCGCGCTCGGAGGGCTCGAGCGCGTCGCGGTAGGCGTAGCGCCCGACGGCCGTGAACGTGAACGACCACGTCTGCCCCGGCTGGAGCACCGGCGAGGCGAACGCACCGCTCTCGGCGACGACTTGGTGGCGGACGGTGTCGGCGTTCCGCCAGCGGACGGTGTCGTCCAGGTCGATCGTGTGCGTGACCGGCCGGAAGCCGTCGCGCTCGATGCGCACTGTCCGCGTCGCGGCCCCCGCGTACGGGATCGCGGCGAGCAGTGCGGCGAGGGGGACGAGGGCGACGAGCCTGCGCACGCCTGCGTTGTTCCCGCGCCCGCCCGGGACCGGACCGCGCCGCGGAACGCTTTACGTGCTTTTTGCGACGCGCGTCTAGGTCAACCGCTCGCGCAGCCGGCCGCCCTCGAAGACGAGGACGAGCACGACGGCGATCGCGATGGCGAGCAGGTACTGGAGCAGCGTGTTGAGCTCGAGCACGTTGGCGAGGATCGCCCCCAGCAGGGCGCCGCCCATGCCGGCGAGCGCCGTCAGCAGGATCCCGAGCTCCTGCTGCCCAGGGAGGACGAGCCGCGCCAGCGCGCCGATCACCAGTCCGACGAGCGCGAACCAGAGGAGCTTGAGCGCCAGCCCGATCACGAACCCCGCCAGGACGATCAGGAGGATCACGCCGAGGACGACGATCAGCAGGATCTGCATGCCTCGACCCTTCCCGGCCCGCCGGAGAAGTAACCCCGTCACTCGGTGGCGGCGCGGGCGAGGCGCCGCTCGACCACGGCGTCGGCCGCCGCACTGACCGCGGAGTGTCCGGTCACGGCGGCGAGGAAGTCCTCGCGCTCGAGCGCGTACAGGCGCGCGTCGGTCAGCGCGGTCACGGTCGCCGTGCGCGGGATGCTGCGGAGCAGGGCGATCTCGCCCAGGTAGTCGCCCGGCCGGTCGAGCCGGGTGCGGCGCCCCTGCGCCTCGGCCTCGACCTCGAGCTCCCCGGAGGCGAGCACGTAGAACCGGTCGCCCGGCTCGCCGGCGCGGACGACCGCGTCTCCCGCCCGGACGTCGACCGGGACGAGCGCGCGGGCCACGTGCTCCTTGGCCGCGACCGACAGCGGCGCGAACAGCTCCACCCCCTGGACGAGCTCGAGCTCGGGCGCCGGCGCCGTCGCGCTGTCGATCTCGCGCAGGCGCCGCCACGAGACGGCGATCAGCGCGGGGAGGAGCGCGCCGACCACGATCAGCGCGCCCCGCGCGCCGACTCCCTCGACGACCAGCGGCGCGACGAGCGAGCCGAGCGCGACCCCGCCCATGGCGAAGCCCCAGAAGGCGCCGAGCGCGCGGGTCAGCGCCGCGTCCGGGACGATCCGCTGCAGCAGGGTGAAGCCGGCGACGTCCTCGACGCTGTTGGCCGCTCCCACCACCGCCAGCAGGAGCAGCGCGGCAAGCGCGTCCGGGACGGGGGCGACGAGCGCGATCGGCAGCCCCCAGAACACGAGCGAGATCCCGAGTGGAACGGCCAGCCGGCGCCCGGCGAGCGTGGCGGCGCCGAACGCGCCCAGCAACCCGCCGACGCCAAGCGCCGCGGTCAGGTAGCCGACCATCCCCTCGCCGGCGTCCAGCACCTCGAAGGCGACGACGACGATCAGGACGTTCAGGCACCCGCGCACGAACGCCTGCGCGACCATCAGGCTGGTGATCAGGCGCGGGTCGCGCGCGCGGAGCAGCACCGAGAACCCGGCGAGCAGCTCTCCGAGCCCGCCGCCCGCGGCGCGCGCACGCTGCGAGGGGCCCTCCACGCGGACGCGCGCGAGCAGGAGCGTCGAGCCGACGAGCGCGACCGCGCCCACCGCGAACACGGCTCCCGGATCGACGAAGGCGACGACCACGCCGGCGACGACCGGCCCGACGAGAGTCGCGAAGCTCTCGATCGTCGACGTCGCGCCGTTCGCGGCGACGAGCTCGCTCGGCGTGCGGGCGAGCGAGGGCAGCAGCGCCTGCAGCGCCGGCCGGAAGAGCGTGGTCGTGACCCCGACCGCCGCTGCCAGCACGTACACCGCGACCGGCCCCTCGGTCGCGTAGAAGGCGAGCGACGAGCCCGCGAGCGCGGCCGCGCCGACGGCAGAGACGACGAGCAGGAAGCGCTCGCGCCGCCAGCGGTCGCCCGCCGCGGCGGCGAACGGGCCGACGAGGGCGGCGGGGAGCATCCGGATCACGCCCGCGATCCCGACGGCGACCGCCCCGCCCTGCTCGTACGCGAAGACGCCGAGCGCGACGAAGTGAGCCCACTCCGCCGCGATCGAGCCGCCCCAGGCGAGCTCGGCGCGCCGCAGCTGCGGGCTGCCGAAGACAGCGGCCAGCGCCGCCGCGGCCTGCCGCGCCCGGCTCACGCGATCAGCACCCGCCGCACGACGTGATCTTCCCCCGTGCGCGCGCCCGCTTCAAGGGAGGCACGCCCGCGGGCGACCCACCCAGCTAGCGCGCCTGCCGCGCGGCGATCTCCTCCGCCATCAGCTCCGCGAGCCGAACGACGACCGCGCGCGCGAGCCGGCCGCGTACGCCCCTCGCGTCGAGGTCGGCGAGCGCCTCCTCCGCCCCTGGGAGCTCCCGCATCCGCGCCGCGACGACGAGCTCGCGCAGCGCGTCGTCGATCTCGAGCCAGACCCAGCTCACCGTCCGCGTGACGGTGCTCGGGTGGACGCGCCGCCCCTGGTACAGCGCCCAGGCGAGCTCGAACAGGCACATCGCACAGGCGGGGAGCCGCTCGACCTCGAGCTCCCGCGCGAACGCCTCCGCCGCCGCCTCGTCCACGCCGACATTGACGCAGGGGACCGCGCGCAGGTGCGTGCCGAGAATGTGCCGACTTCGCGCGTGTCAGGCGCGCGCGACTGTCCAGGTGCCGCGCGGAGCAGCGAACGAGGTCGTCAGCACATCGGCGAACGGTTCTCTCGTCGGAAGCTTCCGCGCCGCACCCAGGTCAGCACGGGCCCGACGCCCGCGCGGCTCGTTCACTTCACCCAGAGCTGGTCGAGGAGCGTTCCCCACAGCGGGTGGGCCTGGACGTTGCCGACCCGCTCGGAGACGAAGACCCGGTTGCGCACGCTGCTGACGGGGACCACCGGGGCGCGATCAACGAGCGCGCGGTCCACCTGCGCCCACAGCTCGTCGGCGCGCAGCGGGTCCGACGCCTGGAGTCGCGCGGCCCGGGCGGCCTTCGCGTCGACTGCGCGGTCACAGAAACCGGAGAGGTTGAGGTTCGCGGGAGATTGCGGGCTGAAGGCCCCACACGTGAACGGCTCCAGGAACGTCGAGGGGGCGAGGAACTCCGCGAACAGTCCTGCCTGCCCGATCTGCGCCCTGTTCCGCGAGTCCGCGACGAACCCGCCGATCGTCGGGTGCGGTGCAAGCGGCGTCGCAGAACCGGTATCGCGCGCGCCCGCAGCCGCGCCGGTCGCGTCAGCCGCCCGGCTCGATCCAGTGCGGCCCGCCCCAGCTGAGGTCGAAGGGATAGTCGTGGAGGACGTGCGCCCAGAGCAGCCACGCCACCCAGCGCGTCGCGCCGTAGAAGAACGGCGCCCGGTACAGCGCGAGCAGCGCGGTCTCAGGGAGGTAGCGTCCGAGCCAGCTCCAGAAGCCGTCGGCGGGGACGATCGTCTCGCGGAAGTACGCCCGGGTCAGCACGCGCCACGACAGGAGCCCGTACGCCAGCCAGACCCCGTCCCAGACGAAGCCGAGGCCGCTGAAGTAGGCGGCCGCGTCGAGGTAGCGCCCCGCCTCGCCGGCGTACACCCAGGCGCCGACCGCGACCCGCTCGGTCGTGAACGGGAAGAACAGCATGCTGCCCGCGGTGTCGCCGACGTCGGTGATGGCGTGCGCCCACTGGCCGATCAGCAGGCTGATCGCCCAGACGCGGCTGCGGGTCAGCAGCAGGACGATTGCCGCCAGGGCGACCCCGAACGCCAGCGAGTGCGTGAAGCCGACGCCCGGCCAGCCGCGGTGGAACTCCATCGGGCTGTCCGCCTTCAGCTCGATGCCGAAGACCTCGATCCCGTACACGAACCACTTGGTCGCGATGTCGGGCGCGTACGAGCCGAGCAGCAGCGGCACGATCGCGACCTTGCCGCCGAGGTGCCGCTGGATCGCGTACGGCTCGAGGTCGTGCGCGGCCCAGCTCATCGCACCCGCGCGACGAGCGCCGGCACCACCCAGACGGCCAGCAGCAGGTACGCGATCCCGACCAGCGACGAGAAGAGCACCTCGGGAACGAAGACGCCGAGGGTGATGTACACGACCGCTGCGGCCAGGTAGAGCGCGAGCGTGCGCCGTCCCTCGTCGGGCGCCGCCGGGGCGACGGCGTCGGGGGCGGCCGCGCGGGACTCCGGACGGCCGTCGCGGCGGCGGCCGGCCGGCTCCGGCGCGCGGTCGCTTCCTCCGGCGCCCGGCACGCTCAGACCGGGGCGTCGAAGAGCGCGAGCCAGCGGCTCAGGTCCTGCTCGATCGGCAGCTCCTTCTCGAGCTTCGCCTTCAGCTCCAGCTCCTCGGCGTTGTCGCGCCCGTGCGCCTGACCGGTCGGTACGAACGGCCACCAGGCGCCCCGCTTGAACCCGTAGATCAGGTAGACGGGGTTCGGTCCGCCCTCGAAGCGGAAGAGCGCCGCGAGCAGCTGCGGCCCGAAGCCGCGCGCGTGGAGCTCGGACGCGACCAGGTGCACGCCGGTGACGAGGTCCTCCAGGTCGGGATCCTCGAGGATCACCCACTCGAACCCGTGCTCGTCGGTGCGCCGCCGCACGCGCGACCCCGAGCTCTGGACGACCACGTCGAGGAGCTCCTGCAGGTCGTTCTCGGCGCGCACGAACTGCCCCGCGGAGAGCGGCTTGAAGCACACCCCCGCCGTCCCGGCCGGCCGCAGCCCCAGCTCGACCTCGAGCGAGACCTGCGCGGTGGACAGCGCGAACAGCTGCTCGCGGGCGGCGCCCTTGAGCTTCTTCCGTCCGAACAGGACGTCCGTCAGGCCCACGCTCTCCTCCTCCCCCGCGCCCGCACGAGCGACACGAGCGCCCGCGGCGTCGCTAGCCGAGCTGGCCCATCTCGCGCGCCACCTTCGCGAGGTTCGCCAGCCGCTTCTCGAGCGGCGGGTGCGTCGAGAAGAGCTCCCCGAGGGACGACTTGACGTTCGTCGGGATGATGAAGAACGCGTTCATCGACTCGACCTCGCGCAGGTCGCGCTGCGGGATCCGCGTCATCTGGCTGGCGATCTTCTGCAGCGCGCTCATCAGGTACTCCGGCGCGCCGGTGATCAGCGCCGCGCCGCGGTCGGCCGAGTACTCGCGGTAGCGGGAGATCGTCCGGATGAGGACGTAGCTGACCACGTAGGTGACGACCGAGGCGAGGAAGACGAAGATCCAGACGCGGGCGTCGCGGCGGCCGCCGCCCATCAGCAGCCCCCAGCGGGTGATCAGGCCCGCGATCATCGCGAAGAAGCTGGCGAGCGTCATCACCAGCACGTCGCGGTTGGCGATGTGCGACAGCTCGTGGGCGATCACGCCCTCGACCTCGCGCGGCTCGAGCCGGTTCCACAGCCCGGTCGTGACGGCGACCGCCGAGTGCTTCGGCGAGCGCCCCGTCGCGAACGCGTTCGGGACGTCGGTCTCGATCACCGCCACCTTCGGCTTGGGCAGGTCGGCCATCGCGCACAGGCGCTCGACCATCGCATGCAGCTCGGGCGCCTGCTCGGGCGTCACCACCTTGGCCCCGGACGCCATCAGCGCCAGCTTGTCCGAGGTGTAGTACTGGAAGAACGCGAACCCGGCCAGGATCACGATCATCGGGACGAGCCCGACGTCGAGGAACGTGATCAGGACGGCCGCGAAGGCGACGTACAGCAGCCCGAGCGCGCCTCCCGCGAACAGCATCCGCAGCGAGAGACCCGTGTCGCGACCGTACGCCTTGCGCTTCATGACACCTCAGCTCCTCGAACCGGTTTCGGAGGCAGTGTAGTCGGGCCGCTCGCGCTCGCCGCGCGCGAGCGCGAGGTAGCCGACCAGCCCGCCCACCGCCACCTCGCGCGGCGAGTCGTTGACCAGCAGCGAGACGCCGATCGCGGCCGCGAAGGCGAGCGGGAGCGGACGGCGCGGCCCGCGGACGACCAGACCGGCGAGCGCGACGATCGACCCGGCGACGGCGAGCGCGACCGCCGCGTCGGCGGTGGCGCGCCTCCACGAGAGGACGAGCCGGTCGGCGACGTCGGCGAGCACCTCCCCCGGCCCGGCCCGGACCGACTCGCCGACGTGCGTCATCGGCCCGAGGACGGCGTCCGCGGCGATCACGGCGACCGCGGCCGCGCCCGCGAGGGCGGCCGCGGGGACCGCGCGCCTCCCGCCGCCGGCGAGCGCGACCGCGAGCAGCGCGAACCCCGCCGCGAGGACGAACGCGCCCCCACCGTCCGCGCCGAAGCGGCTCCCCGCGACCGCCACCAGCGAGACGGCCGCCACCGCCGCGAACGGCGCCCAGCCCCAGCGCCGGCCGAGCAGCCACGCGGCGCCGAGCGCGGGGACGAGCAGCATCGTCTCCAGCAGGTTCGAGACCCCGTAGAAGCGGCCGTTCTGGCTGGGGCCGAGCGGCGACAGCGAGACCCACGTCCCCTCCAGCCCGAGCACGGCGAGGTACGCGACGACGACGCTCGCGAGGAAGAGCCCGACGGCCGGCGCGCCGTGCAGCAGGAGCGCGAGCGGGACGGCGGCCAGCGCGCCCAGCGCGACGAGCGGCACGACCGCCCACGGCTCGGAGACGCCGGCCGCCCCGAGCAGGAGGTTCGTCAGCGCGACCGTCCCGAACGCGAGCACGGCCGCGCGGGGCCGCGCCCAGACGAGCGCGGCGATGATCGCCGTCGCCAGCAGCCCCGCCGGCACCCGCGCGCGCCCGTTGTCCCGGATGCGCTCGTCGAGCGCGCGCAGGTAGGCGACCGGGTCGGCGTGCTCGCGCACGCGCAGGCGCTCGGGATGCGCGATATCCGCGATCGAGATCAGCCCCGGGATGCGCGTCGAGTCGGAGACGAAGACGCCCGGGGGGGCGGCGACCACGAACACGTAGCGCCGGTCGTTCGCCTGCACGCCGCCCTCGGGGACCCCGATCAGCTGCGAATTCGACATCTGCGAGACGCACGCCACGCGTGGTCCCGTCGGCAGCTTCCCGTGGAGGGAGTTGACCACCTCGCCGCGGAGCAGCGACTCCCGAGCCCGTCGCTCGCTCGTCGTCGGGCCGGCGTCGGGGACGACGAGCGCCATCCGGTCGCGCCCCGACGCAGGGGCCGAGTCGAGATCGAGACCGGGTATCACGGTCGGGCAATACGCGGCCGCGGACGACGGCGCGACCAGAGCAACCGCCACCGACGCCCACGCGGGGAAGAAGCGCACCGGCGGCAAGCGTAGGCTGTGAGCCGCGCATGCACGCCGTCTCCTCGCGCGCGGAGGCGCTCCGCGCGGCACTCCTCGCGGCGGCCGCCGCCGCGCTGCTCGTCGCCCTCGCCCCGCCCGGCGGCGACTCGGCCGCGCACCTCTACCGGACGATGCTCGTCCGCGACGGCGTCCACGTCTGGGACAACCTCTGGTACGGCGGCCAGTACCCGCTCACCTCGTACAGCCTCCTGTACTACCTGCCGGCCGCGCTGCTCGGGAACGTCCCCGTGGTCGTCGCGGCGGTGGTCGGCTCAGCCGCGCTGTTCGCCTCGCTCGCCGTGCGGCAGTGGGGGCCCGCGGCGCGCTGGCCGGCGCGCGCGTTCGGCGTGCTCGCGGCCGGGCCCCTCTTCACCGGCCAGTACAGCTACGCGGTCGGGCTCGCCTTCGCGCTCGCCGCGCTGTGGCTGCTCCAGGGCGAGCGCACCTGGGCGGCGGTCGCGGCCGGCGCGCTCGCCCTCGGCTTCAGCGCCCTCGCCTTCGCCTTCCTCTGCGTCGCGCTCGCTGCGATGGCCGTCGCGCGGGGGACGCTCGAGCGCCGCACGGTCGCAGTCGCGCTCGGGCTCGCGGCGGCGGTCGGGATTCAGCTGCTGACGCTCGCCGCCTTCCCGGCCGAGGGCCGCTACCCCTTCAGCCCGCTCTCGCTCGGCGGCGTGCTCGCGGTGAGCGTGCTCGGGGCGGCCCTCGCCTACCGCTCGCAGCGCGCGGGCGCGCTGGCCGCCTTCTTCGTGCTCTGGGGGATGGCGAACCTGGCGGCCTTCCTCGTGCCGTCGCCGTTCGGGGACAACCTCGCCAGGCTGCGCGAGGTGGCCTTCCCGCTCGTGCTGCTCGCGGCGGCGCTCGCTCGCTTCCGGCCCCGCCCGCTCGCGGCGGCCGCGCTGGCGGTCGCGCTCGTCTACAACGTCGCCCCCGACCTGCGGGCGCTCCCGCACCGCACGAAGGACGCGCGTACGGCCGACGCCGCGTTCTGGGAGCCCGCGCTGGCGTTCCTGCGCAGCCACTCCACGCCGGACTACCGGGTCGAGGTGGTGCCGACGTTCGGCCACTGGGAGGCGTACTGGGTCCCGCGCGCCGGCTTCGCGCTCGCGCGCGGCTGGTACCGCCAGCTCGACCTGGCCCAGAACCCGCAGCTGTACCGCGACCCGCTCTCGGCGCGCGAGTACGAGCGCTGGCTGCGCCGCCTGGGCGTCCGCTACGTCCTCCTGCCCGACGCCCGGCTCGGCCCGCTGGGCGCCGACCGCGAAGCCGAGCTGCTCATGAGCGGGCGGGGAGGGCTCCGACGCGTGTTCGCCGACGGGACGTGGACGATCTTCGAGCTCCCGCGCGCGACGCCGATCATGACCGGGCCGGCGCCGGCGCGCATCCACCGCTTCGGCCACGAGCGGATCGAGGCCACCGTCGGGGCGCCGGGCGTCTACCGGCTGCGCGTTCGCCACACGCCGTACTGGCGCTCGCCGCCGGGCGTGTGCCTCCGCCCCGCTCCCGGGGGAGCTACCAGCGTGCTCGCGAGCCGCGCCGGCCGCTTCACGCTCATGCTCGCCGAGTCGCCGGGCGCGCTGCTCCGCTCGGCGCTCCGCGAGCCGCGCTGCTAGCGCCGTTTCGAGGACGGAGTGCGGCGGTATAGTCGCCGCGATGCGGGGTCGCGCGCTCCTCCTCGTCCTGGCCCTGCTCGCGGGCGTCGCCGCCGGCGGCTGCGGCAGCGCGGAGGTGGTCAGCCCGACCGCCGAGTCGGTCGAGGGCGAGACGACGACGGCGGGGCCGACCGGCACCGAGACGGAGACGACCGCCGAGGAGAGCCAGCCCGCCGCGCAGGGCGATCCCGAGGCGGGCCGCGGAGTCTTCGACGCCAACTGCGCGACCTGTCACACGCTCGAGGAAGCGGAGGCGACCGGCTCGGTCGGTCCGAACCTCGACGAGTCGCAGCCGGAGTACGAGATGATCGTCGAGACCGTGACGAACGGCCGCGGGAACATGCCGCCGTTCGAGGGTCAGCTGAGCGAGGAGGAGATCCAGAACGTCTCGGCCTTCGTCTACCAGGCGACGCACGGCGGCGGGTAGCGACCGCACGAGCGCCGCGGCGGTCGCCGGCCACGCAGCGTGATCGACCTCCGCGCAGCACGCGCGGACGTCGAGGCGTACCGAGCCGCGCTCGCGCGCAAGGGTGCCGGCGCCGTCTTCGACGAGCTGCTCGCCGCCGACGCCGCCGTGCGGGCGCTGCAGCCGCGCGTCGAGGAGCTGCGCTCGCGTCGGAAGCTGAAAGGGAAGCCGACGCCGGAGCAGCTCGAGGAGCTCGAGCGGTGGAAGCGGGAGCTGGAGCGTCTGGAGGCTGAGCTGGGGGCCCTGGAGACGCGGCGCGGCGAGCTGCTCGCCCGCGTGCCGAACCCGCCCGACCCGTTGGCGCCGGACGGGTTCTCGGAGGAGGACGCCGTCGTCGTGCGCGAGGTCGGAACGCCGCCGGCGTTCGACTTCGAGCCGCGCGATCACCTGGACCTCGCGAGCCCGTTCGGGTGGATCGACGCCGAGCGCGCCGTGCGTCTGTCGGGCTCGCGCTTCGTCTACCGCGTCGGCGACCTCGCCCTCGCCGAGCTCGCGCTCTACCGCTTCGCGCTCGACCGGCTGGTCGCGAAGGGGTTCGTGCCCGTGCTGCCGCCCGTGCTCGTGCGCGAGGAGGCGATGTACGGGACGGGCTTCCTGCCGACCGACGAGGTGAACATCTACCGGATCGAGCGCGACGCGCTCTACCTCGCGGGGACGTCCGAGGTCGCGCTCGCGGGTCTGCACATGACCGAGACGCTGCCCGCGGACGAGCTCCCCCTCCGCTACGCCGGCTTCTCGACCAACTTCCGCCGGGAGGCGGGCGCCGCGGGCAAGGACACGCGGGGGATGTTCCGCCTGCACCAGTTCGACAAGGTCGAGATGTTCGTCTACTGCGCGGCCGAGGCCTCCCGCGAGGAGCACGAGCGCCTCCTCGCGCTCGAAGAGGAGCTGGTTGACGAGCTCGAGCTCCCGTACCGCGTGGTGAACGTCGCGGCCGGCGATCTCGGTGCCTCCGCCGCCAAGAAGTACGACATCGAGGCGTGGTTCCCCGGTCAGGGCCGCTACCGCGAGATCACCTCGACCTCGAACACCACCGACTACCAGGCCCGCCGCCTTCGCATCCGGACGCGGGTCGACGACGGGCTGAGGCATGTCCACACGCTCAACGGCACGGCCGTGACTGCGCGCGCGCTGCTGGCCGTGCTGGAGAACTTCCAGGACGACGACGGCTCCGTGGCCCTCCCCGCCGTGCTGGTCGAGTTCGGCGCACCCGCGCGGCTCGGCGTCGTCCCCGCCCCCGCCTAGGAACGCGAACGGCGGGCCCGAGGGCCCGCCGTCCCGCGCCGGGGGGTGGTGGCCGGTCTCTACCTGCGCCTACGCAGCACGAACACCCGCTCGCAGTTCGTCATGAAGTCGTTCGTGTCGCCGTAGACCGTGTCTCGGCCGGGGCCGCAGTTGATCCGGTCGCGCTTGCCGTTCGCGGCGATGATCGTGTCGTTCCCGCCGCCACCGATCACCGAGTTGTCCGCCGGCCGGAGCGAGAACGCCCCGACCGCGATCCGGTCGTTGCCGGGGCCGCCGTTGAGCGTGTCCGGGCCCATGCCGCCGCTGATCCAGTCCCTCCCCGCTCCGCCGAAGAGCCTGTCGGAGCCCATGCCGCCGTCGATCTGGTCGTTCCCCGCGCCGCCGTTGATCTGGTCGTTGCCGAGGCCTCCCGCGAGGAAGTCGATTCCGTCGCGGCCGAAGATCTGGTCGGCGCCGCGCCCCCCGGAGATGTCGTCCGGGCCTTCCTGGCCGCCGAGGAGGTCGTTCCCGAGTCCGCCCTCGATGAAGTCGAACCCGTCCTCGCCGTCGATCCGGTCGTTGCCCGGGCCGCCGCTCAGGTCGTCGCCGTCGACGCCCCCGATGATCCGGTCATCGCCCTGCCCGCCGCTGATCTGGTCGAGGCCGGGCCCGCCGTCGACGCAGTCGTTTCCACGCAGTGCGTTGACGAAGTCGTCCCCGCCCAGGGCGACGATCCGGTCGACGTTGTGGGTGCCCGTGAGGATGTCGCTTGCGTTCGTCCCGCTCCGCGTCGGGTTCGGGCACGTGCCCTCTTCCTGCGCGGCCGCGCCGACGGTGAGCACGCTGGCGACGATCGCTCCCAGGACGAGGAGCGCAAGCGTATGGAGCTTCTTCATTCCGACGCCTCCTTGTTCCACCTGTCCCCCTGTCCACTTGTCCACTGTCCAAGGGCGTGTGTCCGTTTGAACGGAGACGATTCGTGCTGCGATACGACTCGAGTCGTTTCCTAACGGATCGCTTACCGATGGAAAGCGGCGGCAGCGCGCCAAGAAAAGGCGAGAGGCCCGCCGAAGCGGGCCTCTCGACTAGCTCTGCGCGGTCAGGAGAGCTAGTTCTGCTTGTACGTGCGGAACCCGCCTGTGTACTGCGTCGGCAGGTTGATCCGCCCGTACACACCGACGGTCCACGTTCCGGCCTGCGGGTTCGTCACGAGCAGCGAGCGGTGCCTGACAGAGCCGATGTCGAGGAGCGCCGCCGACTCGCCCGCGATCGTGCAATCCGGCGCGTACAGGACCAGATAGATGAGCTGGTTCTGATCCGCCCACTCGATCTCGGTGTACGCGACCTCCGTCCCGGACGCGACCGAGAAGTCGTGGAAGCTGAGCCTCGGGTCCTGCTTCGCGGCGGCGAGCTTCGCGCACCGCTGCGCCTCGGTGTCGCTCTCCGAGAAGACCGGCCGGAAGAGCCAGGTCCCGGTTTGGGCGGTTCCGGCGAACGCGCTGCTCGAGGTGAGCGAGTAGGCCGGCGTCTTGCCGTTCGTCGAGGGCGGGAACCTGACCCTACCCTTCTCGGCCGCCTGCACGGCCTCGAGCGCGTCGAGATGGCCCATGCCGACCTCGAACGTCTCGTACGCGGGCATGTCGTCGGCCGTGCCCTCGAGGATGTCGATCACGTGCTGCGGCTGCAGCGCCGGCCGCGCCTCCAGCATCAGCGCGACCGCGCCGGCCACGTGCGGCGTGGCCATGCTCGTACCGGAGGCGTACGTGTAGAGCGGGTTGAACGGGTCGGTCCCGTCCGCCATCACGGCGGCGTGCGTCGACTTCGCCGCTTCGATGTCCTCGCCGGGCGCCGTGATCGTCGGGCGGTAGATCCCGGTGTTGTTGCGCTGAGCCTTCCGCCGGTCCCAGTTCGTGTCCACGGTCGTCGTGCCGTCGTTCCACCGACCGCGCGAGCTGAAGCTGGCGAGCTTCAGGTCCTTCGTCCCGGCGGCCACGCTGATCACCCACGGCGAGGTGGCGTACTGGTTCAGCGTGTCCGGGCCGCCCGAGTTGCTCGCGGCGAAGAGGACGGTGACGCCGGTGTCGTACAGGGTCTTCGTCGCGACGTTGACCGGGTCGTCCGGCCGGTAGTCGGTGCCGTCGCAGCAGCCCCACGAGTTCGTGCTGACGAGGATCTTGGGGCCCTGCTTCGCCCCCGCCGCGACGTCGGCGTTGTGCTGGAGGATCCAGTCGAAGCTCGCGAGGATCCAGCCGCCCCACAGGAACGCGCCGAAGTCGGTCTTGAAGCTGAAGATCTTCGCGCCGGGCGCCATCCCGACGAAGCGGTCGGCGTCGCCGTCGCCGTCGCCGTCCTCACCGGTCGCGCCGAGGCCGAGCCCCGCGACCGTCGAGGCGACGTGCGTCCCGTGGCCGTAGGTGTCGCCAGTTGGCGCCGGGACGAGCAGGTCGGCCGCCGTCTCGCCGGAGTCGAAGATGTCCGGGTCGCCGGCGTTCGCGTACCCCTCCATCTTCGCCCCCGCGGGCAGGTCGGGATGCAGGCCGTCCACGCCGGTGTCGATCACGGCCACGCTCACGCCCGCGCCGGTGTACGGCTTCTTGAGGCCGGAGCCGGCCTGGATCTTGTCCGCCTTCGTCAGCGCCACGCTCTCGTCGAGGTAGAGCTCCATCTTCTGGTCGTGCCAGAGCGAGCGGACCGCCGAGGAGGACGCGAGCTCGCGCACTTGCGCCGGCGTCAGCTTCGCGAACGAGATCGGAAGCTGGCTGAGGTCGGTCGCCGCGACGCCCATGCTGTCGAGCTTCCCCATGCCGTCGCGGTTGTAGAAGGTGACGATGGTGTTGAACGTCTCGCTCGCACCTGCGGTCGACAGCCAGTTGGCGAGCGGCTTGGACAGCGTGGCGGAGCTGTTGCCCGCCTCCGCCGTCGAAACCGACGCCGCTGGCAGGACCAGCGCGAGCAGCGCCAGTACAACGAAGAGAAAGCGACCGCGCATATGACTTCTCCCTGGGTGGTTCCGGTACGGAAAAGCGCGCGGGTTTGTACCCAAACCAACGGGTTGCGAAATTTGACTGACGAATCAGTCCAGACAGCTTCGGAAAGATCGCGCGTGATTCGCGCAGATTCGCAAGGTGTTAAGATTCTGTAAGAATCGCCACGCGGGCTACGATCGGAGCCGGCGGGGTGCCAGAGCGGCCGAATGGCGCGGTCTTGAAAACCGCTGGCGGCGAGAGCCGCCCGTGGGTTCGAATCCCACCCCCGCCGTGAGCCGCGGGGGGAACCTGCGGTTCCCCCCACGGGCCCCCCTCCCTTTGCACCTCCTGGTGACGGACGCCGGCGTGCGCTCTCGCCCGAGCAAGTCGGGCTTCGCGCAAGGGACGCCTCGCCGTTGCAGGGCACCTTCGCCCTGCAGGCCTGCGCGGCGGGGGCCGCGCGCAGGCCAGGGGCGCCTCGCCGCGTCCCGAACGCCTCGCGCGCGGCCGGAATGGGGGCTCGTCCCTCGCCCGGCATTCCGGCCGGCCGAATGCCGTTTGAAGCAGTCGCTCGCCGCAGACGCCGAAGGACGGCCCGTACTGCGACGGCGGCACGCCGGCAGTACGGGCCGGCCGGACGCATGCGGGCGGCGATCGGCGAAGCCCACCGCCGTCCGCACTGCCGGGGCGCGTCCGGCCCTTACCGGCTCGAACACCGGCGAGGTGTCCCGAGGGCGGAGGCGGGTTCCCCGCCGCAGCCAGCCGGTGTCCGAGCACCGGGAGGCAGAAGGGGGCTCACGGGGGAAACTGGTTTCCCCCGTGCTCGAGGGGGCTCACGGGGGAAACTGGTTTCCCCGTGCCTAGGCGTATCCGCGGCCGCGGCTCGGACGTTGTCTTCCGCAGCGTGGGACGCGTGGCCTCGCGCGCGTCCGGGATCTCGACTCTCGGGGGGACGCATGACGAAGAGACGCTTTCTCGCTCCGCTGGTGCTGGTCGTCGCGCTCGCGCTCGGCGGCGCCTCGACCGCGGGTTCGAGCGTCGCGGGGGCCGAGGTCGACCCCGCGCTGACCGCGGCGCTGGAGTCCGCGACGGACGTCGAGGCCGTGGTCACCTTCGCGCACGAGGGCGCGCCGACCGCCGCCGACGTGGCGCTCCTGCGGCACGTGGGCATCACGCAGGGCTTCACCTTCAGGGCACTGCCGATCGCGGGCGTGGTCGCGACCGCCGAGCAGGTCGAGGCGCTCGCCACGCGACCGGAGGTCCTCTCGCTGTACCTGAACAGCGAGCTCCAGTACGACCTGCACGAGTCGACCGCGCTGATCGGCGTCGACCGCCTCCGCGCGGACGGCAAGCTGACCAGGAAGAACGGCGGCTCGCCGGTCGACGGGACGGGCGCGACGGTGCTCGTCAACGACAGCGGCGTGGACGGCACGCACCACGACCACCGCTATCCCGACCACCTCGTCCAGAATGTCGAGGCGGCCGCGAACCCGCGCGCGTGGTCGAGCCTGCTGCCCGTCGTCTACGTCGAGGACGTGCCGAACACCGACGCGACCGGCGGGCACGGGACGCACGTCGCCGGCATCGTCGGCGCCACCGGAGCGCGCTCGGCCGGCAAGTACGAGGGCGTCGCCCCGGGGGCCGACCTGATCGGCTACGGCTCGGGCGCCGGCCTGCTGCTGCTCGACGTCCTCGGCGGCTTCGACTACGCGATCGCGAACCGGGACCGCTACGGGATCGACGTGATCACGAACTCGTGGGGGAGCACGGGCGACCGCTGCACGCCCGTCGATCCCGAGGACCCGGTCACCTACGCCACCTACCTGACGTACAAGGCCGGCATCGCCGTCGTCTTCTCCGCCGGGAACTCGGGCCCCAACCCGTGCACGATCACCGGCAACTACAAGAAGGCCCCGTGGGTGATCTCGGTGGCGGCGGGGGACAAGCAGCGCAACCTCGCGGGTTTCTCGTCGCGCGGGTCCGCCGGCGGTGGCGGCAGCTTCACGATCGACGGCCAGACGTGGACGTGGGAGGACCGGCCGACGCTGACCGCGCCGGGCGTCCTGATCGTGTCGACGCGGACCGCCTCGCCGATCGGCGTGGTCGGGACGGACGACGACCTGACGCACGTCGACCCGGCGTACCTGCCGTACTACACCACCCTCAGCGGGACGTCGATGGCTGCGCCGCACGTCGCCGGGACGGTCGCGCTGATGCTGGACGCGAACCCGGCGCTGACGCCGCTGCAGGTGAAGAACATCCTCCAGCAGACGGCGACGCCGCTGCCCTCGTACGCGACCTGGCAGGTCGGCGCCGGCTACCTCGACGCCTACGCCGCCGTCGGCCAGGCGTTCAAGACGAAGACGGGGTGAGGCCGACGTAGGTCGCGGGCGGGCCGGCGCCGACACGCGGCGCCGGCCCGCCCCCTCCAGTGCCCGCGTCCGTGGCTCGGGGAGTATGCGAACGTGACGTCCGCCGCGGGCCGGGCCACCGCTCGCGCCGCGCTCTCGCGGCCGCGGCTGACCGCCGCTCGCGCCCGTGCCGCGGCCGTCTTCGCCGGCGTGCTCGGCGCCTACGTCGGCACAGCCAAGCTGGGCATCGAGCTTCCCGTCGGGCACGGGGTCATCACGCCGGTGTGGGCGCCGTCGGGGATCGCGCTCGCGGCGCTCCTCATCCTCGGCGTCCGTTTCTGGCCGGCCGTTGCCGCCGGCGCCTTCCTTGCCAACGCGACCAGTGGCGCGTCGCTGGCGGTCGCGGCCGGCATCGCCGTCGGGAACACGCTCGAGGCCGTCGTCGGAGCCGTCCTCGTCCTGCGGATCGGCGGCGACGCGCGGCTCGAACGCGTCCGCTCGGTGCTCGGGCTGGTCGTCGGCGGCGCGGTCGTCAGCACGGCGATCGCGGCGACGAACGGCGTCGCCGTGCTGAGCCTCGCGGGCGAGACCGAGGAGACGTTCGGCTCGGCGTGGCTGCTCTGGTGGTTCGGCGACGCCGTGGGCGACCTGATGGTTGCGCCCCTGCTGCTCGTCCTCTACGCCGCCCGCCGCGCGCGCCCGACCCCGGCGCAGGTCCTCGAAGGGACGGCGCTCGTGGCGGCCGTCGTCGCGGTCAGCGCGGTCGTCTTCCTCCTGGGCGCCTGGCGCTACCCGTACCTGATCTTCCCGGTCCTGCTGTGGGGCGCCCTCCGCTTCCGGCAGCTCGGCGCGGCGGTGACCTCGTTCGTGGTCGGCGCGATCGGCACCTGGGGAGCCGTGGTCGGGACCGTTCCCCTCGCCGCCGAGACGGCAACGGAGCGCGTCCAGGTGGCGCAGGCGCTGTTCGTCGTCGTCGCGATCACCCTCCTGCTCGTCGGCGCGACGCTGTCGGAGCGCGAGGCGGGGAGGACGGCGCTCGCGGAGGCGCAGGTGCTGGCGCACGTGGGCAGCTGGCGCTGGGACGTGCGCCGGGACGCCGTCACCTGGACGGACGAGCTGCACCGCATCTTCGGCGTCGAGCCGCAGCGCCACCCCGTCACCTACGCCGCCTACCTCGACCGTGTCCATCCCGAGGACCGCGCCGCGGTGGACGCGGCCGTCCGGCAGGCGTTCGCCGACCGGCAGCCGTTCGCCTTCGAGCATCGGATCGTGCGCCCGGACGGCGCCGAGCGCGTCGTCGCGAGCCGCGGCCAGGTCCTGGTGGAGGGCGGTGAGCCGATCGCGATGCTCGGCACGGCACAGGACGTCACCGAGCACCGCCAGGCCGAGCGCCTGCGCGACGACATGCTGGCCGCCGTGTCGCACGAGCTGCGGACGCCTTTGACCGCGGTCCTCGGGTTCGCGGTGACGCTGCAGCAGCGCCGCGAGGCGCTCGCCGGCGAGGAGATCGACGCGATCGTCCGGGAGCTGGCGGCCGCGGCGCGCCGCCTCGATCGGCTGCTCGCGGATCTGCTCGACGTCGAGCGCGCGCGCCGCGGCGTGACCGGCGTCAGCCGGCGCGAGACCGAGGTGCGCGAGCTGGTCGAGCGAGCGGTCGCCGCGTGCGCGCTCGACGGGCGCCGGCTGACCGTCCACGGCGGACCGGTCGTCGCCGAGGTCGACACGCCGAAGGTGGAGCGGATCGTCGAAAACCTGGTCGTGAACGCCGTCAAGCACACCCCGCCCGAGAGCGCGATCGACGTCCGGGTCGCCCGCGAGGGTCGCGACCTGCTGCTCGTGGTCGAGGACGACGGCCCCGGGATCCCCGCCGCCTTCCGCGAGGAGATCTTCGAGACCTTCAACCGGGGTCCGAGCATGCTCTCCGCAACCCCGGGGGCGGGGATCGGCCTGTCGCTCGTCGCGCGCTTCGCCGCCGTGCACGGCGGCAGGAGCTGGGTCGCCGACCGGCCGGGGGGCGGCGCGTCGTTCCGCGTGCTGCTCCCCGACTGCGTCGTCCGAGACGCCGACGGGCCGCCGACGTAGCCCCCTTCCGCCCGCGCCTCGGCGGCGGGACAATCGGGCGTGCGCCGCGCCTGGATCCCGCGCGCGCTGCTGCTCGTGGCCGGTGGCGCCGTGCGACCTCGGCGAGCGCGAGCGCCTGGCGATCGCGGTGGCGGCCCGCCGCGTCCGGCCCGCCGTGCGCGGCTGCTCCCTCCGAGCCCGACAAGCGGACGGTCGTCCTGCGCCTACTGCGCTAGGCTCGCGCGTCGTGCGCATCGAGTCGTCCGTCACGTCGGTCACCTGGATCCCCTCCGAGGCGATCGAGGGCATGCCGAAGGTCCCCTTCGAGCTGGGGATCGCGCATTACGACGAGCCGCCCCCGGACGTGCTCGACGACCTGGACGCCCTTCATGCCCGCGATGCGTTCCGCGAGGCGAACGAGCTGAAGGCGTTCATCGAGGTTCGCAACGGCCGGATCGTCGACTACGGCTACCGCGGCCGCGCGCTCGTCGCGAAGACGCGCGTGCGCGTCGGCCCGAAGGAGATGCGCTTCGCCGCCGTGAAGTACCCGCTGCTGCAGGACGAGCCCGAGGTCGGGCCAGACTGGGTGCGCTTCGTCCAGACGGCGGGCGGCCACATGGGGCTGCCGGCCCCGCGGCGCGTCCGCGGGAGGCCGTTCTTCCGCGTCGCCTCGGCGTCTGCGTGGACGACGCTGCAGCTCGTGATGTACGCGGACGGGACCTCGCGCGGGTCGCTGATCGGCGCCAGCCCGTTCCCGCGCCACTGGGTGTACGACAAGGACGGACGGCTGATCGAGAAGTCGGCCGCGATCGACTTCGAGACCTGGTGGCGCGAGGCGCACGGCGAGGGGACGCCCTGGGGCGGCGAGGACTCGCCGACGCTCGTCACCGCCGTCGAGTCCGAGCTCGAGCGCGAGCTGTCCTGGCAGCTGCTGCGCGGCGAGCACGAGCTGCCCCGGCGGGAGCTCGAGCCGGGCGATGTCCTCGTCGAGCAGGGGAGCGTCGGGCGCGATCTCTACCTGCTGCTCGACGGCGCGCTCGACGTCGAGGTGGACGGCGCCACGGTCGCGCAGCTCGGCCCCGGCGCGATCGTCGGCGAGCGGGCGCTGCTCGAGGGGGGCGCGCGGACCTCCACCCTGCGCGCGGCCACGCGCTGCCGGCTGGCGGTCGTCGCGTTCGACGACATCGACGAGCGCGCGCTGCGCGAGCTGGCCGCCGCCCACCGGCGCGAGAGGCGAGAGACCGCCTAGGACCACGACGTACGGCTCGTACGGCACGCGCCGAAGCGTGCCGCGCTCCTCGACGAGGTCGCAGACGCCGTTGTGCAGCCACTCGCCCGTGTGCCAGTTCGGCATGTCGACCGCGGGGAAGAGGCACACGCCGTGCAGCTCGATCCCGTGCTGGACGGCGGCGAGACACTCGTCCATCACGTCGTTCAGCCAGGCCGGCCGGCCGTCGCGCGCGAAGCGGTCGGCGAAGTCGTCGGAGAAGGGGTCGGCATCGTCCGGGTAGCCGTAGTGGCACAGGTGGGAAGGACGTGGGAAAGATCCCGTACGTCTTCGAGACGCGCGTGACGCTACGCGAGCGGCGCGGTCGCCGCGTCGTAGCGGACGATCGTGCGCGGCCCCGCCTCGCGGACCGGCCGGAAGCCGGCGGCCGCGAACATCGTCGCGGCGCCCATGTAGTCGGGGCGGCCGCGGTGCGGGAACGCCTCCACCGCGGCGGCGCCGCGCGCGAGAGCGTGGGCGACGGCGGCGTCGACGAGGGCACGCGCGACGCCGCGCCGCCGGTGGCGGGGGTCGACCTGGAAGCAGGCGATCGACCACACGCCCGGGTGGGGGTCGGGCGGCGCGTACCTGCGCGAGCGGGAGAGGTGCCCGTAGTGCTCGCGTGGTGCGACCGAGATCCAGCCGACCGCGCGCCCGCCGTCGTAGGCGAGCAGGCCGGGCTCCTCCCCCGCGCGCACCAGCTCCTCCATCGCGGCCCGGTTCGCCTCGCCGCTCCCGCTCCGCCGTCGCCACCACATGCACCAGCACTCGACCGGGCCGCTGCCGCCGCGCGGGCCCTTGCGCGTGAAGAGGTCGACGAAGTCGTCCCAACGGTCGGGAGTCAGCGGGGCGGTCTGCATCGTCGGCCGGCGAGACTCTACGCGCGCTCGTCTTCGTCGCTTCGAGAACGGCCGAGGGGAGTACCATCGGCTGCGCCCGGGGGCACAAGTCGACAGAGGAGGGACGATGGCCGCCAAGCCGATTCCCGAGGGCTATCACTCCGTCACGCCGTCGCTGGCGATCGACGGCGCGGCGGACGCGATCGAGTTCTACAAGCGGGCGTTCGGCGCGCAAGAGCGCTACCGGATGCCGACGCCGGACGGGAAGGTCGCCCACGCGGAGCTGCAGATCGGCGATTCCGTGGTGATGCTGTCCGACTCCTTCGACTGGTCGGGCGTGAAGGCGCCGACGGAGCTCGGCGGCACGACAGTCGGGATCTTCGTCTATGTCGAGGACGTCGACGCGGTCTTCCAGCAGGCCGTCGACGCCGGAGCGACGGTCGCGATGCCGGTCGAGACGCAGTTCTGGGGCGACCGCTTCGGCAGCCTGACCGACCCGTACGGCCACCACTGGTCGCTCGCCACGCATGTGGAGGACGTCTCGCCCGAGGAGATCGAGCGCCGCTCGCGCGAGGCCTTCGCGCAGCAGCCCGAGCCGGCGACGGGGTAGCCCGCCGATGGAGGACATCGGCGAGGCGGAGCTGACCCGGCGGCGGCTGCTCGAGCTCGGGCTCGCGCTCCCGCCGCTGGCGCTCCTCGGCGCGCTCGCCGACGTGGCCGAGGCGGCGGTCGGGCCGCTTCCGGCCACCCCGGCGGTCGCCGACCCGGACGAGGAGCCGACGCCGCCGCAGGGCGAGGGCCCGTTCTTCGCGCCGCGCTCGCCGCGCCGCCGCTCGATCGTGCCGCGCGGCGCTCCCGGCACGCGCGTGACCCTGACGGGACGCGTGCTCACGACGCGCGGCCGCCCCGTCCCGGGCGCCCTGCTCGACTTCTGGCAGGCCGACGCGCGCGGCGCGTACGACGACCGCGGCCACCGGTTCCGCGGCCACCAGCGAGCCGACTCGCGCGGCCGCTACGTCCTGCACACGGCCGTTCCCGGCCACTACTCGGGTCGGACGCGCCACATCCACGTGAAGGTGCAGGCGCCGCGCCGGCCGGCGCTGACCACGCAGCTGTACTTCCCGCGGGTGGCGGCCAACCGCGACGACCCGCTCTTCGACCCGCGGCTCCTCGTCGAGCGCTGGCGGAAGGTCGGCGGACGCCGCCTCGGCCGCTTCGACTTCGTGCTCGACCTGCACTGAGGCCGCGTCCTACCCAGCCGGCAGGCGGGCGGCGAACACCGCCGCGACCGCGATCTCGGCCTGCCGCTCGGGCGGAAGGAGCGCGCGCATCAGCGTCAGCACCTCGCTCGTGAACAGCGGGTAGACGGCGATGTCGTCGACACTCATGCGGCGGCGCTCGAGCACCTCGACCTGGTCGAACCGCGCCCGCTCGAGCTTCGCGACGAAGTCACGCTCCGTCAGCGCGCCGGCCACTCACCCCGCCCAGGTGGCCGGATGCGTGAGGATCTCCGGCGGCAGGTCCTCGTCGCGCACGGTCAGGTCGGCGAACCAGACACGCCCGCCCGGCCGCAGCACGCGTGCGCACTCGGCCAGCACGCGCGCCTTGCGCGGCGACAGGTTGAGCGAGCCGTTCGAGATCACGACGTCGACGCCGTCGTCCGCCAGCGGGATCGCCTCCATCTCGGCCTCGACCGTCTCGACGTTCGCGAGCCCCGCCTCCTCGGCGGCGCGCTGCGTGAGCTCGAGCATCTCCGGGAGGAAGTCGAGGGCGAGGACGCGGCCGGACGGCCCGGTCCGGAGCGCGGCCAGGACGCTGTCGATCCCGGCGCCGCAGCCGAGGTCGAGCACGACGTCGCCCGGACGGATGTCGGCGTACCGCAGGTGGTTGGCGACGCCGAGCGCGTGCTCGCGCGCGATCGCCGGCACGCCCGCGAGCTCCGCGTCGGCGTACAGCCGCGCGGCGACGGCGCCCTCCGTCGGCGGGGTCGCCCGGTACGCGTCGCGGACGAGCGAGCGGACGTCGTCCTGGCGGAGCAGGTCGCGGCTCACGACGGCTCGGGCTCCAGCTCGTCGAGCGTCGCGGTCAACCGCTCGCGCACGGCCGGCGGCAGTTCCTCCCGGGCGTGCGTGGCGAGGAAGCCGCGCAGCTCCTCCGCGAACTCGAGCTCGCCGCAGCACCGCCGGCAGAACGCGAGGTGCTCCTCGATCTGCTCGCGCTGCGACTCGTCCACCAGCCCGTCCAGGTACTCCCACAGCTGCCGGACCGCCTCCGCGCAGGTGATCACCGGCGCGCTCCCTCGCGAAGCAGGCCGTGCTCCTCGGCGTACGCCCACAGCTCGCGCTCGAAGAGCTTCCGCCCCCGGTGCAGGCGCGCGAGCATCGTCCCCAGCGGGACGCCGAGCACATGCGCCACCTCCTTGACGTGGTAGCCGGTCATGTGCACCAGCACCAGCGGCGTGCGGTAGAGCGCCGGCAGGCGCGCGAGCACCGCGTGCACGTCCTCCCGCCCGAACTGGTGCAGGAAGTCGAGGTGCAGCGAGTCGGAGTACGGGAAGGGGTCCTCGTCGGCGATCTTGCGGTAGAGCGAGAAGTCGTCCACGTCGGCCGGGTCGACGGGCTCGGGGCGCCGCGCCCGCGCGCGTTCGCGATCGCGGCAGGCGTTGACCAGGATGCTGGTGAGCCAGGCCGGCCCGGCGGTCTCGTCCTTGAGGCTCGCATACGCCCGGTAAGCCTTGAGCAGCGTGTCCTGCACGGCGTCTTCCGCCTCCTCGCCGACGAGCTTTCGCGCCACCCGGTAGAGGCGCGGCAGCTCCCGCTCGGCGAGGGCGTGGAAGCCGCTCCTCGCCGACGCGCCGGCCGCCGCCGGCTGGCCCTCACTCGTCATTGCCTCTCCGAGGGAGGACGTCCGCGCGGACGAAGTTATTGCATCGGCCCGAATCGGCAATGGAGCGGCGCTCGCGTCCGTCCTCACTGTCGAACGGACCTTCGACGACAGGAGGAAGCGATGGCAACCGTGACGGTTCGCAACGGCGTCGACGTCCAGGCCTTGCTGGAGACGATCGAGGCGATCAAGGGCAAGCCCGAGCTCGCGCAGTTCACGTTCCGGGCGAGCACGCGCTGGCAGGAGGGGACGCACTCGACGGCGGAGATCGGCGCGTTCGTGCACGCCGGCGCCGACGACGAGACCCGAGCGCGGCCGTTCCGGCTCGAGGGCGACGAGCCCCCCGTGCTGCTCGGCCGCAATCTCGCGCCGAACGCGGTCGAGCTGATGCTCGCGGCGCTCGGCTTCTGCTACTCGGTCGGCTACGTCGCGAATGCGGCCGCTCGCGGAATCGAGCTCCAGGAGATGGAGTACGAGTTCGAGGGCGACCTCGACGTGCGGAGCTTCCTCGGGATCTCGACCGAGTCCCGCCCCGGCTTCAGCGAGATCCGGGCGCGGGCGCGAGTGAAGGCGGAGGGCGCGAGCGAGGAGGAGCTGAAGGAGCTGTGCACCTACGTTCAGGAGACCTCGCCGGTCAAGGACGTCCTCGTCAACCCCGTGCCCGTCAAGACGACGCTCGAAGTGGTGGCGTAGCTCGTGCACACTGGGAGACCTCGATGACGCGCAGCGAGACAGGACGGGCGTCCGCCGCGCCCGAGACCTCCGTGGCGGTCGACGTCGACGTGCTGAAGAGCGAGATCCGCAAGACGTACGCGTCCGTCTCGCAGGAGCCCGAGCGCGACTTCATCTTCCCGACGGGGCGCTCGTGGGCCGAGGACCTCGCCTACGCGCCGGAGCTCGCGGCCGTGCCGGAGACCGCCGTGGAGTCGTTCGCGGGCGTGGCGAACCCGTTCTCGCTCGGGCGGCTCGAGCCGGGCGAGCGCGTCCTCGACCTCGGCTGCGGGGCCGGGACGGACAGCCTGGTCGCCTCGCAGATGGTCGGGCCCGAGGGCCGCGTCACCGGGATCGACATGACGCCCGAGATGCTCGCGAAGGCGCGCGCCGCCGCGGCGGCGATGGGCGCCGCGAACGTCGACTTCGTCGAGGCCGAGGCCGAGCGCCTCCCCTTCGGCGACGAGAGCTTCGACGTGGTCATCTCGAACGGCGTGATCGACCTGATCCCGGACAAGGACGCCGTGTTCGCGGAGCTCTTCCGCGTGCTCGAGCCCGGCGGCCGGATCCAGGTCGCCGACGTGACGATCCAGCAGCCCGTCAGCGAGGAGGGCAGAGCCCGAATCGACCTGTGGACCGGCTGAATTGCCGGGGCTCTGCTGGAGGCAGAGTACGCACAGCTCCTGGAGCGGCACGGGTTCGAGCGGATCGAGTCGGGCAACCTGGTCGCGACCTACGCGCGCTCGAAGTTCGAGGACACGCGGCGCAAGGCGATCAAGTACGGCGCCCACGGGACGACGGTCCGCGCGTTCAAGCCCGGACGCCGGAGCGGCTAGCCCGACCGCCTCGAGTGCGGCCCCCGCGGTCGCGCCGCTAGAAGCCATGGCCGGGTGTCTGGCACCCGGCCACGGCCGGTCCAGCGAGGCAGCGGCGGGCGTCGCGAATGGCTTCGAGCTGGCGCCGACCCGGTCGAACCCGTGCACTTCTCTGACACACCCGGCACATCTCCGTGACGGTGTCTGACACCCGGCCATGGCGGGAACAGCCGTGGCCGCTGGGCCAGACGAACGAGCGTGCCGTCGAGCACCGTCTCGCCACGCAGGGCGCCCCGGCGCCGACGGCCCCGGGGCCGTCTCGGACACGACTCGGGGGGTCATGTCCCGGGGACTGTCCCTCGGACATGGCTAGGCGTGACACGTCTCGCGCGGTCGCGAGCGCGGGTGCCGCCCGTCATGCTCCCGGCCGCCACGCGAGCACCATCGCGCGCTGCGCCGGCGTCTCGGGCGACGCGCGCCGCCCGTCCGGCGTCTCCGCACGCCGGCGTCGGACGAGCTCGAGCGCCTGCTCGCCGCTCCGCCCGTGACGGACGAGCCAGCAGCCGACGACCGTCCCCGTCCGCCCGATACCGCCCCAGCAGTGGACGTAGACGACCTCGCCGGCCGCCCGCGCTGCGTCGATCTCGTCGAGGATCGCGGCCATCTCCTCGGACGATGGACAGCCGAGGTCGACGACGGGGTGCCGGCGGACGGTGATCCCCTCGTCGAGCAGCCGTGCGTACGCGCGCAGGCCTTCGCTCTCCTCGGTCAGGTCGAGGAAGCAGGTGACGCCCGCTGCGGCGAACGCGGCCAGCCGCTCCTGCGCCTGCAGCTCGTCAGCGGAGCCGGGGTACTCGCCGGCGAGGAGCCGTCCCGGCACGACCCAGTACGAGTCCGGGACCGGGCCGGCGCACGACAGCCGGTAGAGGCGCTCGGCGTAGTCCTCGATCGTCTCGCGCAGCGCGAGCTTCGCCCGCCACTCCCGCGGGATCGCCTCCTCGCCGTACAGTGCGCCTGCAAGCTGGCCGTACACCGCGCCGGTCGTGTCGGCGTCGTCGCCGAGGTTGACGGCGAGAAGCGCGCCCTCGCGGAACCCGTCGCTGCGCTCGAGCGCCCAGAGCGCCGCCTCCAGCGAGCGGACGACGTAGCCCGTGCCGCGGATCTCCGGCGGCTCGCGGCCGCGGAACGACCCCGCCGCGACGTCGGCGACCTCGCGATGGAGCTCGCCCCAGTGCCAGTAGCGCGGCGAGAGCAGCTCGTCCTTCGGCAGCCCGTCGACCGCGCCGACCAGCAGCGCCGCGAAGTAGCGGCACGCGTCGACGCACGTCGCCGCGCCGTGCGTCGTCCGCGAGCTGTCGGCCGCGCGGGCGAGCGCCTCCTCGACGTCCGCGCCGAAGAAGAGCGGGACGGGAGCAAGGCGCATCAGCGAGCCGTTGCCCGCGGCGTTCGCGTCCGTCGAGCCGGCGAACGGCTCGCCCGTCCGCTCGAAGCGCTCGAGCGCCGCACGCGTCGCGTTGCCGATGTCGAAGCACTCGCCCGTCGAGCTGAGGTGCCCCGCGCGGTACCAGCGGAGGTAGCGCTCCATCTGGTCGCGCAGGTCGAAGGCGCGCCGCTCGAGCAGGCTCTCGGCGAGGCAGAGCGCCATCGAGGTGTCGTCCGTCCACTGTCCCGGCTCGAGTCGGAACGGCCCGCCACCGACGATGTCGTCGATCGAGTCGAACGTCCCCGGCGGCTCGAACTCGAGCGTCGTGCCGAGCGCGTCGCCGGCGGCGAGGCCGAGCAGCGCGCCGCGGTAGCGCGAGCGCCGGTCAGGCACCGCGGTTCGTCAGCAGCAGCGGAAGCTGACGCGCGCGCCCACGTAGCCGGCGCGGGTCGCCGTCGCCGTCAGCCTGCGGGGCCGAGCGGTGCGCCCGAGCGTGATCCGCGCAGTGCCGTTCGCGGCCGTCGTCGCCGACCTGCCGCCGGCGCGCACGCGCACTCCGCGCACCGGCTCGCCCGCGTCGAGCGCACGGAAGGTCACGATCACGTTCCGGCCACGCCGCACCACGCTGCCGCGGACGAGCGTCAGCCCCGGCCACAGCTGCGTGTGCCGGATCGAGAGCGCTCCGCCGGTCCCCTGCAGCAGCGCGATCAGGTCGGTGCGGTCGGCCTGCGCGGCGAGATTGACCGAACCGGTCGAGATCCCGCCCGGCGGCACGACCTGGACGGGCGCGCCGAACGCCGTGCCTGCGCGGTTCGAGCGTCGAGCCACGATCCGCGCGCCGCGCGCGTCGCGCTGGATCCACGCCACCCAGATCCGCCCGTCGGGTGCCGCCGCGAGCGCCGGCTCGGAGTACCCGAGATGGGTCGCGCTGCGCGTGCTCGCGACGACGATCGTCCGACTCACGCCGCCGTCGAGCCGCCACACGAGCACGCGGTTGATGCGCGGGTAGCCCGACGTCCCGGCGGCGTAGACGCCGCCGCCGGCGCGCGCGGCCAGCGGTGTCCGGCGCGCGATCGTCGCGTGGAGGACGCACGTGGAGTACTGCGTCCCCTCGAAGGTCGTGCTCGAGCCGGGGAGGTGGAGCTGCGGGCCGGCGGGCGCGCCGCTGGCCGGGTTGACCTGCTGCGCGATCGTTCCGACGGGGCCGCCTCCGCCGAACCTGCACCAGACGACCCACGCGCGGCTACCGTCGACGGCGATGTTCGACTGCGCGTTGGTGCCGCCGGCGCCGGGCAGCGTAAAGACGGGACCCGGGGTGACGCCGCGGTGGACGGCGATGTCGCCGACGCTGTACCAGGTCTGCAGCGGGACGCCGTCGGGCGCGAGCGCGACGGATGGCGTGCGAGCGCGCGCGAGCTCCTGGTTCGTCACCAGCGCCGGCGCCGACCAGGGCGAGCCCGACGCGGGCGCGGTCGCCGTCAGCATCCCCTCGATCGGCGCGCCCGCAGGGAAGAACATTCGCAGGCCGCCGCCCACTGCGACGAGCGCGGGGTCGCCCGCCAGGCCGAACCCGGAGACGGCGACCACGTCCGGCCCGACGCGGCCCACGCGCGTGATCGAGCGGACGCGGATGACGGAGGTCAGCGGCCCCGTGTCCTGCTTGTAGGCGACGTGCAGGACGCCGTCGGCCGTCCGCGCGACCCCGACCTCGGACGCTGCCGCGCCGAGCCCGGAGCCGCTCGCCACCGTCGTCCAGCGGCCTGGAGGCCCGCCCGCGGCGGCGCCGACGAGGAGGCCGCACGCGACGAGGACGGCGACGGCAAGCGAAAGACGCGACCCCACAGCGTGGGATTAACGCAGAAGCGGCTCCCGCTTTCAACGGGGCCGGTGCAACGGTCGCGCCCGCCGGCGACGCAGGTTCGACCCGAAGTGCAGCCGCTTGCGCGCCGCGGCGTCGTAGCTCGGCGGCGCGACGCTCGGCCGCAGCTCCTCGAGCGCGTCGGCCTCCTCCGGTCGGCCCTCCGCGCGCAGCTCGAGCGCGGTTCGCGCGAGCACGTCGTCGGCCGCGGTGTGGTCGCCCGCGTCCGCGCGAGCGATCGCGTCGTCGCGGGCCTGCGCGGCCTTGAGCACGAGCACCTCCTCGCGGACGGCGAGATCGGGCGCGGCTGCCGCCGCCTCGGCGGCGGAGACGAGGTTCACGGTGACCGGGATCGTCACCTCGTGCTGCGTGATCGCGTCGCCGACGGAGACGTAGCGGAGCACGAGCTCGGCGACCTTCGCCGGCCCGAGCGCGCGGACGTGCGGGACGCGGAGCGAGAACACGAGCCGCCGGCGCTCGCCGCCGTACGCGTCGCCGAGCTCGACCTGGACGCCCTCCGCCGGCGCCACCGCCGGATAGCGGTTGAGGATCGCCACCAGGTCGACGGCCGGCGCGGGACGGATCTCGACGGTCACGTTCTGGGCGACCAGCCGGGAGAGCGCGTCGAACTCGCTCGCGAAGATCCCCGGCGCGGAGTCCGGCGTCGCCGCGTAGTGGTAGTTGCCGCCGCCGGCGTCCGCCATCGCCTCGAGCAGCTCCTCGTCGAAGTCCGCGCCGAACCCGATCGTGGTCGTGCCGACGCCGCGTCCGCGCGCCCGCTCCGCCAGGCCGGCGAGCGTACCCGGGTCGGTCACGCCGACGTTGGCGAGCCCGTCGGTCAGCAGGAGGATCTTGCGCCGGCCGTCGGCGGGGGCGCGCTCGAGCTGCTCGAGGCCGCGCATCCAGCCGCCGGACAGGTTCGTCGAGCCGCCGGGGCCGAGGCGGTCGAGCGCGGCGTGCAGCGACGGCGGGTCGACGGGCGCGAGCGGCGCGAGCAGCCGGCCACGGTCGTCGTATGCGACGACGGCGAGCTCGTCCTGCGCGCGCAGGCGACCGACGAGCCACTGTGCGCTCCGCTTCGCGACCGCCAGCTTCTCGCCGGCCATCGAGCCGGAGCGGTCGAGCACGAGCGCCAGCCGCAGCGGCGGACGCTGCTCCGTCTCGGCCGGCTCGGGCGCGTGCAGCTCGAGCATCGCGTGGACGTCGTGCTCGCCGTCGGCGGCGAGCAGCTGGTGGTCGAGCCGGACGGATGCCTGCACAGGGTCTCCTCTCGTGGCCGTTCACCGCAGAGTCGCCGGGCGCGGGCGGCCGTCTTACGCAGTGGAGGTCGCGGGCGCGGGCACCGGCGGCCGGATCCAGCGCGCCGCGAGCGCGGCACGGGGGCCGCCGGGGGAGAGACCCGCATCCCCGCCCGGGTGGGGAGTCGGGGTTCCACCCGCCACCCGGCGCGGACTCTATCGCCCGAGTGCGCGCAGCGGGCGAACGCCTTCGTGCCGACTCTGGAAAAAAGCGGCCTCGCGGCCCTCCGTGCTGCCCGGGCGCCGCGCCGCGCGCTGCCTCGACCGACGAGCAACGCGCGGCCGGCAAGCCGCCGCTCGCTCGTTCGCCGGACGACCTCCCGCTCGATGCGCTCGCCGGACGCCTCCTCCGCCGGACGGCCGCCGCGCGTTTTTCGGCTCCCCGCCCCGGGCACCCGCCGCCGCGGGACCGTCGAACACGAGAGAAGAGCACATGGCCGAATTGACGAAGCTGGAGGCGAAGCTGGGCGAGGTGACCGGGCTCGCGATGGCGGCGCAGGACGCCGGCAAGAAGGTGAAGCGGCTGGCCGAGGGCGAGGCCGACGACCTGGTTCAGCAGCTCGAGCAGATGGTGCGCGAGGCGGCCGAGACCGAGGAGCGCTGCGTCGAGCTCGCGAGCGGCTTCGAAGGAAAGAAGACCGCGATCCTCGACGAGGCGCGGGCGACGAAGAGCAAGGCGAGCGAGATGCTCTCGACGTACCTCGACAGCGATTCGGACGCGCTCGACGGCTTCGAGTTCCTGACCATGGCGGAGGCCGGCGAGCTCGGACACTGGGCCGTGCTGCAGGAGCTCACCCAGCGGGCCGGGAACGCCGAGCTCCAGGGCCTGGTCGAGTGGGCGCTGCCGATCCAGCAGCGGCACTTCGCCGCGGTCAGCGACGGGTCGCTGAAGCTGGCCGCCGAGGAAGACCCGAGCGAGCCGGCGTAGTCCGCACGGCGTCGCCGCGCACGGACGGGGCCGGACCGCGCCCCGTCCGTGGGCTCGCTGGGCGGATCGCGGCGAGTGGCGCCGTCCCGCGCGCCGCAAATAGCGCCGCGGGTGGCGCGTGCCGCCCCGGCGCCTTCCTGCGCGCGAGTTCGGTCCGACCGAACTCGCCCGGCGCCCCCTCCGGTGGCCCGTGACGGGCGCCGCACCCGACCGGCGTAAGATCGCCGGGTGCCGGACGAGACGTTGTCCTCGATGCACGATGCCCGAGACGCCGAGGACAGACGACTACTCGAGTCCGGCGATCACCGCCGGCTGCTCGCCAACTACGTCCACCGGGTCGAGGAGTGGGCGTACCTCGAGACGCGCGACCCCGACGCCGCCGACGAGGTCGCCCAGACGCGCTCCTCCGCCTGCGGGAGGAGCTTTCACGCGGCAAGCGCTACGGCGACTGGCCGTTCCGCGTGGTCGCGCGCAAGGTCGTCCACTGGACGGCCCAGGGGCACGACTGGCGGACGAAGCCGGACTCGTCGCTCCCGGAGGGCTGGGATCCGCCCGACCCAGGCGACCCGCTCGAGCACTGGCTCGCCGAGCACGACATGCGCGCCCTCCTGGCCGAGCTCCCCGAGGGCCAGCGCGTGGTCGCCGAGCGGATCCACCTCGACGGCCTCTCGCACCAGCAGGTCGCCGCGGAGCTGGGGATAACCCGCAATGCGGTCGACCAGAGGCTCCACAACGCGCACCGCAACCTGGCGGAGAGCCTTGCTGCCTGACGAGCTCGAGGAGCTGTTCGCCGAGTACGCCGACGCGTACGCCCGCGGCGAGCGCCCGCGGGCACGCGACCTCCTGCCGCGCGCGGGCGAGGACGCGGACGTGCTCGCGACGATGATCGAGCGCTTCCTCGCCACGGTGCGCACGCTCCCGGCCACGGAGGGGGAGCGCGCGCGCCTCGACGTTCTGCTCGACACGCCGCTGCTCGAGGCGCGCAAGCGGCGGCGGCTGCGGGTCGACGACGTGGTCGACGCGCTGATGGCGGCGCTCGCGCTCGGCGACGACAAGCGCAGGAAGCTCCGCCTCTACTACCAGCGCCTGGAACGGCACGCTCGACCCGGCCGGCGTCAGCGAGCGCGTGTGGGGCGTGCTCGAGCACGTGCTCGGCGCGGGCAAGCTCATTCCCGCGCCCCAGCCGCGACCGCTCCGGCTCGACGCCGAGGTCGCGTACTACCGAGCCGACGCGTCGCAGGCGGCGCCCGCCGCCGCGCGGGCGCCCGCACACCGCCTGCGAGAGCTCCGCGTCGAGGAGCGAGACGAGGTCGACGAGCTCTTCCTCGGTGCTGCTCGGCGGTGAAATTCCCCTCGTGAATTCTTGACTGACTAGTCAATCTCCCGCGTGTTTGCGAACGCGCAATTTCGGCGATAGATTTCCCGCCTCGATTCGAGGGCGACGCGGCGAAACGCCGCCGACCCAGAGCCAGGGGGAGCCGGATGGAACGGAGCAGGAGGACGGTCGGCGCCGCGCTCGCCGTAGCGGCGGCGCTCGTGGTCGCCGGCGGCGCAGGCGCGCACGAGGGCGAGCACCCGCTCGACCCGGCGCACAACGTCGCGCTGCCCTGCGAGGCGGTCTCGACGCCCGGCCTCGCCCCGCGCTCGGCGAAGAACCTCGTGCACGTCGCCAACGTCTGCGGCTTCGTCGGCACGGACATGGAGTTCCAGTCGCGCCGCGACGCGAGCGGGCAGGTGCGCGACTACGCGTTCGTCGGCACCATGGGCGCGGGGACGCGGATCTTCGACGTCACCGACCCGGCGCGCCCGTTCATCGCCGGCGGCTACGCCGACCCGGGCTGGCAGAACGACGTCCACGTCCG
The DNA here is from genome assembly GCA_014534345.1 of Thermoleophilia bacterium. Lineage (GTDB taxonomy): Bacteria > Actinomycetota > Thermoleophilia > Gaiellales > Gaiellaceae > JACVRR01. The sequence goes on from JACVRR010000010.1 coordinate 39,071, forward strand.
CGGCGACCTGCTCGTGCTCGCATTCGACTGGCTCGTCGTCGGCGCCCACGTCTCGACCTGCCTGCAGGAGAAGAACCTGGCCGCCGGGACGCCCGACCGCGGCGGCATCGACATCGTCCGCCTGAACTACGACCGGGCGACCGGCAACTTCACCACCAGCAGGGTCGGCTGCTACCAGAGCAGCGTCGACACCGGCGGCTCGCACACCGTGACCATCCACCCGAGCGGCGAGTGGATCGCCGTCAACACCTCCTTCGCGGGCGTCGAGGTGGTCGACGTGCGCGGCTCCGAACCGCGACTGGCGGCGCACCTGCCGACCAGCCTGCTCGGGTCGGCGCACGACGTCTCGTTCTCGCGCGACGGGAGCACGATGTACGTCGCCAGCCCCGGCACCGGCACGTACCTGATCGACGTCTCGAGCGTTCTCAGCGGCGAGGCGCGGCGGATCGCCTTCATCCCGCAGACGACGCACCCGGGCGGCACCTCGAGCCCGTACAACCTCACCACCTCGCACCAGTCGGACGTGAGCGCCGACGGCCGCGTGCTCGTGTTCACGGACGAGCGCGGCGGCGGCCTGAGCAACCGCTCGTGCAACACCGACCCGAACGGCGTCATCGGCGGGAT
>JACVRR010000120.1 GCA_014534345.1 Thermoleophilia bacterium
CACGTCGACCACGGCAAGACGACGCTGCTCGACGCCATCCGCGAGAGCTCGGTGGTCGAGACCGAGGCGGGCGGGATCACGCAGCACATCGGCGCCTACCAGGTGCACCAGAACGGGCGCACGATCACGTTCCTCGACACGCCGGGCCACGAGGCGTTCACCCCCAAGCGTCCGCGCGGCGCGAAGGTCACTGACATCGCCGTGCTCGTCGTCGCCGCCGACGACGGCGTCATGCCGCAGACGCGCGAGTCGCTCTCGCACGCACGCGCGGCCGGCGTCCCCGTCGTGGTGGCGATCAACAAGGTCGACCTTCCCGACGCCAACCCGGACCGGGTGAAGAACGAGCTCGCCGCCGACGGCCTGCAGCCCGAGGAGTGGGGCGGGACGACCCAGTTCGCGCAGGTGTCCGCGAAGCAGAAGACGGGCCTCGACGACCTGCTCGAGCGCGTCCTGCTCGTCGCCGACGCCGAGCTCGAGCTGCGCGCCAACCCGAGCGCCGACGCGTCGGGCCCGATCATCGAGTCGCGCCTCGACGTCGGGCGCGGGCCGGTCGCGACGATGCTCGTCCAGCGCGGCACGCTGCGCGTCGGCGACGCGGTGGTCGCCGGCGACGGCTGGGGCAAGGTCCGCGCGCTCTACAACTTCCGCGGCGAGAAGATCGCCGAGGCGAAGCCGGGCGAGCCGGTCGAGATCCTCGGCTTCGACAAGCCGCCGCCCGCGGGAGAGCTCTGCCGCGTGGTCGAGAACGACCGGCACGCGCGCCACCTCGCGCAGGTGCGCGGCGAGCGGCTGCGGCGGGAGCAGCTGGCCCAGCAGTCGACGCGCGGCGTCTCGCTCGAGCGGCTGTTCGAGCAGATGCAGGAGGGCGAGGTCAGGGAGCTGAACCTGATCGTCAAGGGCGACGTGGGCGGCTCGGTCGAGGCGGCGATCTCGGAGCTGGCGAAGATCCAGCACCCGGAGGTCGGCGTCAACGTCATCCACCAGGGCGTCGGGCCGATCAGCGAGGGCGACGTCATGCTGGCCGCCGCCTCGAACGCGATGGTCGTCGGCTTCAACGTCCGCGCGAACGCCGAGGCGCGGGCGGCGGCCGACCGCGAGGGCGTCGAGATCCGGACGTACCGCGTCATCTACCAGCTGACCGAGGACATCGAGCAGGCGCTGGTCGGGATGCTCTCGCCCGTCTCGACGGAGGAGGTCCTCGGCGAGGCGGAGGTGCGCGCGCTGTTCCGCGTCTCGCGGCTGGGCACGATCGCCGGATGCATGGTCACCGGCGGCGTCGTCCGCCGCGGCGCCCGCGTCCGCATCGCGCGCGAGGGCGCCTTCATCCACGAGACGACGGTGGCGCAGCTCAAGCGCTTCAAGGACGACGTGCGCGAGGTCGCCGAGGGCTTCGAGTGCGGCATCCTGCTCGAGGGCTTCAACGACGTGAAGGAAGGCGACGTGCTCGAGGTGTTCGAGGTGCGCCAGGTCGAGCGCACCGGCCTCGACGCGTAGCCGTCCGGCTCCCCGCCCGCCTGCCTGCGCTTCAATGGGCGCTGTGGGCGCGGGGTACGTCGGGATCATGTCCGTCGAGCTGCACTTCCCCGAGGCGGGGTCGCTCAAGGGGAAGCGCAAGCACCTGCTGTCGGTCAAGGCGCAGCTGCAGCACCGCTTCGGGGCGGCGGTCGCCGAGGTCGACCACCACGACGTCTGGCAGCGCGCGCGGGTGACGCTCTCCTGCGTCGCGCGCGAGTACGGCGAGGTCGAGCGGCTGCTCGACGGCGCGGAGCGCTACCTCGTCGGGCAGGAGTTCGAGCTCGGCCGGGTCGAGCGGGACGTGGTGACGCTCGATGACTGAACGCGGCGCGTCTGAGTACGGAGGAGCGCCCGGTCGCGTCGACCACGAGCAGCGCGAGAGCTGCCCCACTCGCCGATGACCCACGGCGGGCGCATGCGCCGGGTGAACGAGGCGGTCCGCGAGGTGCTCTCGGACACGCTGCCGGAGCTCAAGGATCCGCGCATCGGTTTCGTCACCGTCACCGCCGTCGACACCACGCCCGACCTGCGGCACGCCACCGTCCATGTCAGCGTTCTCGGCTCCGAGCGGAAGCGTGCGGCGGCGCTTGCCGGCCTGGAGGCCGCGCACGGCGTGCTCCAGCGCCGGCTCGCGCGCGAGCTCCGACTGAAGCGGACTCCGCAGCTGGCCTTCGAGTACGATCCCTCGGCCGAGCGCGCCGTACGCATGGCGCAGCTGATCGATGAGCTCGCCCCCGACGAGTGACATGGCGGCAGTGGTGGCGGCGCTGCGCGAGCACCCGCGCTTCCTCGTGACGACCCACGAGAACCCCGACGGCGACGCGCTGGGGTCGCTTCTCGCCGCCGTCCTCGCCCTCCGGCAGCTCGGCAAGGACGCGGTGATGTACCTGGCCGGGCCGACGCCGCTGCCGCAGGAATACGCGTTCATGCCGCTCGCGGAGTTGGGGCGCGACCTGCCCGAGGACGCCGCCGAGCGCGTGCTGCTCGCCGTCGACTGCGCGAACGAGAGCCGGCTCGGGCCCGATCCCGAGATCCTGATGAGCTCGCCGCTCGTGATCAACGTCGACCACCACCACGACAACACGCGCTTCGGCGACCTCGACCTCGTCGTGCCGAGCGCGTCCTCGACCGGGGAGGTGCTGCGCGACCTCTTCCGCGAGCTGGGCGTCGAGCTGACGCCCGAGATCGCCGAGGCGCTGTACATCGCGCTCGTCACCGACACGGGCCGCTTCCAGTACACGAACACGACGCCGAAGGCCCTCCGCCTGGCGGCCGAGCTGGTCGAGGCCGGCGCGAACATCCACCGGGTGTTCCAGAGCGTCTACGAGTCGGTGCAGCTCGCGAAGCTGAAGCTCCTCGCGCGCGCGCTCGAGCGGGCGCAGGTGTTCGACGGCGGGCGGATCGTCGTCTCGCACCTGCTGCGGGACGACTTCAACGAGGTCGGCGCGGCGGAGCCGTACGCCGAGGGGATCATCGACTACCTGCGGGCGGTCGAGGGCGCGGACATGGCGGTCCTGATCCGCGAGCCGCCGCGGTCGGACGGCCCCACCCGGCGCGTCAGCCTCCGGGCGAGCGTGGACGAGCTCGACGTCTCGCGGATCGCCCGGCACTGGGGCGGCGGCGGGCACCGCCAGGCGGCCGGGTTCTCCAGCGAGGATTCGGTCGACGAGATCACCGAGGCGATCCGCCGCGAGTTCGGGGCGGCGCACGCCGCGGCCTAGGCCGCGGCGTCTGACGAATGCCGCCGCGGGCGCTGCGCCCGGCCGGGCTCGTCCTCGCCGACAAGCCGCCGGGCCCGTCGTCGTTCGCCGTCGTGCGCGAGCACCGCGACCGCACCGGCGCGCGGGCCGGGCACGCCGGGACGCTCGACCCGTTCGCGAGCGGGCTGCTGCTCGTCCTGCTCGGGGCGGCGACGAGGCTCGCGCGCTATCTCGTCGGCCTGGACAAGCGCTACCTGACGGAGGTCGACCTCACCGCGCGGACGGCGACGGGCGATTGCGAGGGCGCGATGGTCGAGCGGCGCGAGCCGCTGCCGGCCGCCGAGCTGGAGCGGGCGCTCCAGCGGCTCCGCGGCGAGGTCGAGCTTCGCGTGCCCGCCGCCTCGGCCGTCAAGGTCGGGGGCGAGCGCGCGTACCGGCTCGCACGCCGCGGGGTGGAGGTCGAGATGCCGTTGCGCCGCTCGACCGTGCACGCGCTCGAGCTCGTCGCCTACGACGGCCGCGTGGCCCGGCTCGATCTCCGTGTCTCCTCGGGGACGTACGTCCGCGCGCTCGCCGACGCGCTCGGGGGCCACTGCCGGACGCTCCGCCGGACGGAGGTCGGTCCGTTCCACGTCGCCTACGCCGACCCGAAGCAGGTGCTTCCGCCGGCCGCGGCGCTGCCGTTCCTGCCCACGGTCGAGGTCGGCGAGGAGGGAGCGCGCGCGCTCCGCGCGGGGCGTCCGGTCAGCTCGCCGGCGCGGCCGGTGCCGGGCACCGGGGACGGGCCCGGGGGACCGCTCCGCGTACGCGCGCTCGACCGGGGCGACCTGGTCGCCGTCGTCCGCGCGGAGCGCGAGCGGCTGGTTCCCGAGACCGTCCTGCCCGCGTGAGGGTTGCCGACTCGCCTGCCGGGCTCGGTTCCGGCCGCCGCGCGGTCGCGATCGGGACGTTCGACGGCGTCCACCTCGGACATCGCCGCGTGCTCGCCGAAGCGAGCGCGAGCGGGCTCCCGACGGCCGTCGTCACGTTCGATCCGCATCCCCGCGCCGTGGTCAGCGGCGAGCCGGTCGTGCTGCTGACCACGCTCGCGCGCCGCCTCGAGCTGCTCGCCGAGCTCGGTGCCGACGAGGCGCTCGTCCTGCGGTTCGACGGCGCCCTCGCGGGGCTCGCGCCCGAGGCCTTCGCCGAGCGCGTGCTGTTGGGGCTCGGCGCCGAGGTCGTCGTCGCCGGTGAGGCGTTCCGCTTCGGCCGCGGGCGCGCGGGCGACCTCGCGCTGCTGGGGCGGCTCGGTTTCGAGGTGCGCCCGGTCGCGCAGCTCGCGGGTGTCTCCTCGAGCGCGATCCGGGCGCACGTCCTGGCCGGCGAGGTCGAGCGCGCCGCCGCGCTGCTCGGCCGTCCGTTCGAGCTCGAGGGGACGGTCGTACCGGGCCACGCGCGTGGCCGCGCGCTCGGGTTCCCGACGGCGAACGTCGCCCTGGCGCCCGGCCTCGCCGTCCCGGCCCGCGGGATCTACGCCGGCGCGGCGGCCGGCCACCGCGCGGCGGTCTCCGTCGGCGTCAACCCGCACTTCGGCGGCCGCGAGCTGCGCGTCGAGGCCTTCCTGCTCGACTTCGACGGCGACCTGTACGGGCGCCGCCTGCTCGTCGAGCTCTGGCGGCGGCTGCGGGGGGAGCGGGCGTTCGCGGACGAGGCCGAGCTGCGCGCGCAGATCGCCCGCGACGTGCGCGCCGCCCGCGCAGCCGTCCGGCCGTCCGGCTAGCGGGCCGCTGGGTTACCTGCCCGGGTGGACGACGACGCTGCCGTCGGCGAGCGGCTGCGGCTGCGCGTGGTCGAGGTCGTCGGTCGCCGACGGCGCGAGGACGTTGTCGTAGACGACCGTCCCGTCGGCGGCGCGCCAGATCTTCAGCCGGACGGCGTCCACGCCGCCGCCGCCCGGCCGCTGGCCGTCGGTCACGGTCAGCAGGAAGCCGTACGAGCCGCTTCCGTTGACCGTCCCCGTCCCGCGCAGCTGTGCCTTCGCGCCCGAGAGCACGAGCCAGCGGTACGCGGCGCTGTGGAAGTTCAGCCGCGCCGCCTTGAACTGGAACTCCGCCTTCCCGGCCGGCGCGCCGGCGTTGGCGACGTACCGGGCGGTGAAGCCGAAGTCGCCTCGGCCCGCGAGCGCCGGGCCGGGGCGGTAGGCGCCTGCCGGGGAGTGGATCGAGCCGCCGGCGGTCACGTACCCGGCGTCGCGGTCGAAGACGACGACCAGGATCGACGCGACACCCGCGCCGCCGTCGCCGTCGAGCACGGTCACGCGCACGGTGTAGACGCCCGCCGCCGAGAGCGTGCGCGCGCTCTCGCATCTCCCTCCGCCCGCCGCCGGCGTGACCGTCCCCACGGCCGCCGCGCCGCCGTCGTCCCAGTCGACCGTGCACGTGTGCGTGTCGGCAGGCCCGGGATCGCTGAACGTCGCGGTCAGGGCGACCGTCGTCGAGACGGGGTGGTGCGCGCCGTCCGCCGGCGAGACGACGGTCACGGTCGGAGGAGCGTTCTCGAACAGCGCGAAGGGCGACAGCGACGAAGTCGTGCCGCAAGCCCGGTTCGCGCCGGTGTCGAGCGAGGTCGTGATCGTCTGCCAGCTCGTTCCGTCCCAGTGGAACAGGTCGAGCGCGCTCTCGTTCGCGAAGGCACGTCCCGTGTAGTCGACGCAGACCCCGACGTCCCCGGAGAAGATCGCGCTGGTGGACACGTCGTAGAACAGCGCCGGCACGCCGGCCAGGAACCCGGTCGGCGGCGCGGGGCCGAGCGCGGACGTCGCGAGCGCGGTCGTGCCCGCGGTGAGGACGTTCGCAAAGGTGACCGTCACCGGCCCGCGCTGGCCGGTCGACGAGTCGAGCGGCTGGTGGATCACGCCCAGGCCGGTCGGGTCGTACTCGACCGCGCCCGCGTCGCAGAGCGCGTTGCCGTCGCCGTTGCCGTCCAGCGGCCGCGGCCCGTCGATCTGGTCGCGCGCCGGGCAGGGCGCGTTCAGGCCGGCGTCGACCGCGGCGCTCCCGGGAAGCGGCTCGAAGATCCCGAGGGCGGGGAACGTTGCGATCGGGGAGCTGGCCGCGACCGGGATGCCCGACCCACAGCCGGCGCGGGGGAACTGCACGTTGCCGCCCGCGCTGGTGAGCGGCTGGCGGCAGTTCGCGCCTGCGCCGCTCGCGCCGGTGTTGTTCGCGATCAGCGTGTTCGTCGCCACGACCGTCCCCGCGCCTGCGATCCCTCCGCCGCCCGGGACGGGACCGTCGGCCCCCTGCAGCTCGAGGGAGTCGTTCCCCGCGACCGTCACGTTCGTCAGGCGGGCGGTGACGCCGCCAGCGACGAACAGCCCGCCGCCTCCGCCGACGGCGGCGCTGGTGCTCGCGTCGGCGAAGTTGCCGGTGATCGTCACGTTCTCGAGCGTCACGTCGCCGTGGGCGTGGATGGCGCCGCCGTGGATGTGGCTGGAGACCGCGGTGCTCGTCTCGCCGGCATGGCCGCCCGTGAGCGTCAGGTTGCTCGCCTTCAGGCTGGCGCCGGAGTAGATGTCGAAGACGCGCGTGTCGCCACGCGTCTGCTCGATCGTCGCTCCGGTCGCCGGGCCGCGGATCTCGACGGCCTCGGTGATCTTGAGGTGCCCGGGCTCGGAGGACGGGTCGGGCGGGGGCAAGCCGTCCCAGTCGCGGTACGTCAGCCGGTAGGGCTGGCCGAGGTCGCGAAGGACGACGACGTCGCCGCTCTCGGCGACGTCCAGAGCTTCGCGAAGCGAGCAGTCGGCCGCCGAGCAGATCCCGTCATTCGTGTCGGCGGTCTTCGTGACCCGCAGCTCCTCGGGCTGGGGCGCGCCCAGCGTGATCGCATAGCAGACTCTCGCGGCCTCGCCCTCGTTGCCCTCGGTGCACCCCGTCAGCGTCGACACGTCGCCCGACGCGAACACGGGCGTCACCGAACCCGTGCGCACGTCGAGCGTGATGTCGATCCCGCGATCGTCGAACTGCGGCCTGTTGATCGTCAAGATCGCGCAGCCGAAGGAGTTGAAGAGCCCGCCGGGGCAGAGATCCTCGTATTCGGTGGCGTCGACGTCGACCAGGTCGGGCCCGAACACCGAGCCGTTGAAGTCGAGGATCTCGAACCGGACCGGCGTACGTCCCAGATTGCGCGTCGTCGACACGTTGACCGTGTGCGACCAGCCGGGCGTGATGTTCGGCGAGTCGAAGATGCTCCCGCTCTGGAACCACGAGCCGTTGTCGATGTTGATCCGGGTGAAGAAGTCGGGCTCGCCAGTCGGGAAGTCGCCGGCGGTCTTGTTGTCGACCTGCGTGATCGTGACCGTGACCGGAATCAGGGCGCCGACGCCGGCGGCGGGGACGGCGAGGGCCGCCAGCGCTCCGGCGACGATCGTGGCGAGCTTCAGGCGGCGCTTCATCGAGGACCCCCCGGTGGCAGTCGGTCGAGCGTACTCCTGCCGCCGCGGAAATGGAAGAGGCGCGGCAGAGCCGAGGCTGGTCGGAGCTACGGCGGCGGCAGCGTCCGCGCCGCGCCGCTGCGCCGCGGGTCGCCCGCCGCCCCGCGCTCGCCCACGGCGCTGACGCCGCCGAAGTAGTGGTGACGCTCGGGCCAGCGGCGGACCGTCCAGCCGTCTTCCTCGAGGGCCGCGAGCGCGGCGTCGCCGACCCCCGGCTCGGCGTGGACGGTCGTCCCCGCCGGATGGAGCCGCGGCCGCTCGACCGCCG
>JACVRR010000043.1 GCA_014534345.1 Thermoleophilia bacterium
GGCGCGGGCTGTCGGTGAGGCGCGTCGCCGGGACGAAGAGCCGTTGCTCGCCCACGACGACCGAGACCTCGTCGCCGCCGACCTCCACCCGGGCGAGCACGAGGTTCATCTGCGGCGAGCCGATGAACGAGGCGACGAAGAGGTTCACGGGCTGCCGGTAGAGGACCTGGGGGCGGTCGACCTGCTGGATCCTCCCGTCGCGCATCACGGCGACGCGCTGCCCGAGCGTCATCGCCTCGACCTGGTCGTGGGTGACGAAGACGGTGGTCGTGCCGAGGCGCGAGTGCAGTTGCTGCAGCGACGTGCGCATCGTCACGCGCAGCTTCGCGTCGAGGTTCGACAGCGGCTCGTCCATCAGGAACGCCTGCGGCTCGCGGATGATCGCGCGGCCCATCGCGACGCGCTGCTGCTGCCCGCCGGACAGCTGGCCGGGGCGTCGGTCGAGCAACTCCGTCAGCCCGAGCATCCCGGCCACCTCGTCGACCCGACGCTTGATCTCCTTGCGCGAGGTCTTGCGCACCCGCAGGCCGTAGCCGAGGTTCTTGCGGACGGTCATGTGCGGGTAGAGGGCGTAGTTCTGGAACACCATCGCGAGGTCGCGCGCGGCGGGCTCGAGCTTGGTCACGTCTCGGTCTCCGATGAGGATGCGCCCCGAGGTCACGCGCTCCAGCCCCCCGATCGAGCGCAGGAGGGTCGTCTTGCCGCAGCCCGACGGGCCGACGAGGACCATGAACTCGCCGTCGCCGATTGTCAGCTCGACGTCGTCGACGGCGCGAACGCCGCCCGCGAACTCCTTCGTGACGTTGTCCAGGACGATCTCGCCCATGTCTTGCGAGAGCATAAGGCCCGGCGGCGGGCGATGCGAGGAATTTTGGCGCGCTTCTCCAGTACGAGAAGGTAAGTTTCGACGAGGTTCGCCGGTGATCCGGGCGGTCCGGAGAACGGGCGAACCGACCGAGTCGTGGCACTTCCAGAAGACCGAGACCCGAGCAGCGCGCAGACCGCGGAGTCCGTCGCGCCCGACGTCTTTCGCCTCCGGGACACCTGCAACGTGTACGTGCTGCGGTCAGGGCGCACCGCGGTCCTGATCGACTTCGGCAGCGGGGCCGTCCTCGACCACCTCCCGGCCCTCGGCGTCGACCGGGTAACCGACGTCCTCGTCACGCACCACCATCGCGACCAGGTCCAGGGCCTGGCGCGCGCGGTCGCGGCCGGGGCGCGGGTCTGGGTACCGCCGGTCGAGAAGGACCTGATCGCGGCCGTCGATCGCCACTGGCTGCGGCGCCCGATCGACAACGACTACGACCTCCGCCAGGACCGGTTCTCGCTGCTGGACCCCGTGCCCGTCACCGGAACGGCCGCCGAGTACCGGACCGTCCGCTACGGCGACTTCGACGTCTACACGCTGCCGACCCCGGGGCACACCGTCGGCTCGGTCACCTACCTGGTCGAGCTCGACGGCCGCCGCCTCGCGTTCACCGGCGACCTCGTCTACGGGCACGGCAAGGTGTGGTCGCTCGCGGCCACGCAGTGGACGTACACCGGCGTCGAGGGCCAGGCGGCCACGATCCTCGCCTGCGGCGACCTCCGCGAGCACGCGCCCGACGTCCTCCTTCCCTCGCACGGCGACCCGATCGAAGATCCGCGCGCCGCGATCTCGCTCGTCCGCCGGCGCCTCCACGACCTGCTCGCGATGCGGACCGACCGCTCGTGGGACTTGGACGACTGGCTGCGCCGCCCGTGGGTGCCGGTGACGCCCCACCTGCTTCGGAACCGCACCAGCGTCGCGACCAGCTGGGCGCTGCTGTCGGAGTCGGGAGCGGCCCTGCTGATCGACTACGGCTACGACATGACGACCGGGTTCACCAACAGCACCGACCGCTCGGCGCGGCGGCCACTGCTCCTGTCGCTGCCGGCGCTCCGCCGCGACTTCGGCGTCGAACGGATCGAGGTCGCGATCCCGACGCACTACCACGACGACCACGTCGCCGGCATGAACCTCCTGCGCGAGGCGGAGGACGTCGAGATCTGGGCGCCGCAGAACGTCGTTCCCGTGCTCGAGGAGCCGTGGCGGTTCGACCTCCCGTGTCTGTGGTACGACCCGATCCCGGTCGACCGGGCGCTGGAGCCCGGCGTGCCCGTGCGCTGGCGGGAGTACGAGCTGACGACGTACGCGCTGCCCGGCCACAGCTTCTTCGCCGCGGCGATCCTGTTCGAGGTCGACGGCCGGCGCGTGCTGGCGACCGGCGACCAGCAGAGCGGCGGCGGGACGCCGGACGCGCCGGATGTCCTCAACTACCAGTACCGCAACCGTTTCCGCTACGACGACTTCACGCGCAGCGCGCAGCTCTACCTGGCCCTCAAGCCGGATATCCTGCTGAGCGGCCACCGGGCGCCGCGCGAGGTCGACGAGAAGTACCTGCAGCGGCTGCTCGACGACGGGAAGCGGCTCGCACGGCTGCACCGCGAGCTGCTGCCGGTCGAGGACGTCGACTTCGGGGCCGAGGGCTTCGGGGCCCGGATCGAGCCGTACCGGTCGACGGTCAAGCTCGGGGAGGAGCTCGAGCTCGAGCTCGACGTCCGCAACCCGTTCGCCCGGCGGAGCGTCGCCTCCGTGCGGTTCGTCGTCCCGGAAGGTTGGTCGGCGGTCCCGCGGGAGCACTCGGTGACCTTGCCCGCCCACGCCGAGACGAAGATCCGCTTCCGCGTCTCGCCCGACGGTGCGCCCGTCGGCCGCGCCCGCATCGCCGCCGACTTGAGCGTCGGCGACATGCGCTTCGGGCAGCAGGCGGAGGCGCTGGTCAACGTCGAGTGACGGCGGCCGCGCCAAGCGGCGAAGGCGTCGTCGTCGACTCCCCGCGCTACCGCCTCGAGCTCGACGGCCGCGGCCTGCGGGCCACGCTCACCTCGCCCGCGGGCGACCGCTGGGCGGTGCTTCGCCCGCTGGCCGCGCTCGACCGACCCGACGGCGTCGACGAGACGGTCTCGGTAGCGAGCCCGCGCATCTCCCGGGACGGAGCCGCGACGACGATCACGGTAGAGCGGCGGTCGACGGTGTGGGACCGCGCCGGCGTCACGCTCCACTGCGGCGAGGAGGCGATCGAGGTGCGGGCCTGGGTCGCGGGTAGCGGCCGGCTCGCCGACGTCCATCTTCTCGGCGGCCGCTCGCTGATCCCGGGCGCGCCGACCGGGTTCCTGCCGAGCGGGTCGAGCTTTCGCACGCTGTTCTCGCCGAACCCGGGCGATCCGGCGCGGCTCGTCCGCGCCGCCGGCGAGACCGCCGTCGTCGGTGTCTCGGGCGACGAGGAGCCCGGCCGCGGCCACTGGTTCTTCACCCCGGCGCCGCTGTACCTCGCGTTAACCACGGCTGAGGGTGTCTCCGAGCCGGACGACGACGTCGCCGGCGGCTGGCTGGGCGTCGCGATTGCAGCTCCCGTCGGCGACCTCACCTTCGTCCAGCTCACCTACCAGCCCGCCGACCGCGCGTTCAGCCTGCGCCTGGACTACGAGGGCCACACCCGCGTCGACGGCGAGTTCACGGCTCCGGCGGTCGTGCTGACGCCCGGCATGCCCGACCCGTACACGGGGCTGCGCGCGCACCGGGCCGACCTCGTGCGCCGCGGTGCCGCGCCCGAGCCGCGCCCGCGCGCGGCGCCTCGGTGGTGGAGCGCGCCGATCTTCTGCGGCTGGGGCGCCCAGTGCCACCTCGCCGCCACGACCGGTCGCCGCGCCGCCGAGCTCGCCACCCAGGAGAACTACGACCGCTTCCTCGAGCACCTCGAGGGGCACGACGTCGTTCCCGGCACCGTGGTCGTGGACGACAAGTGGCAGGAGGCGTACGGCACGTGCGTGCCCGACCCGAGCAAGTGGCCCGACCTGAAGGGCTGGATCGCCGGGCGGCACGCACGTGGCCAGCACGTGCTGCTGTGGTGGAAGGCGTGGGACGCGGAGGGACTCCCGGACGACCTCTGCGTGCGCGGCCCCGGCGGGCGGCCTGTCGTCGTCGACCCGAGCAACCCGGTCGCCCGCGAGGCGCTCGCCGAGGCCGTCACGCGCGTGCTCGCTCCCGAAGGCCTCGACGCGGACGGGCTGAAGATCGACTTCACCGCGCGCACGCCCAGCGGCCGCGCCCTCTCGTACCGTGGCCCGGCGTGGGGTGTCGCGCTGCTGCACGAGCTGCTCGCCGTCGTGTACGCGGCGGCGAAGGCGGCGAAGCCCGACGCGCTCGTGATCACGCACACGCCGCACCCAGGCTTCGTCGACGTGACGGACATGATCCGCTTGAACGACATGCTGCGGCTGAAGGACCCGGGGCCCGTCCCCGCCGTCGTCCCGCAGATGCGGTATCGCGCGAACGTCGTCCGCGCGGCCTGCCCCGAGTTGCTCGTCGAGACGGACGACTGGTGCGTGCCAGACCGCGAGACCTGGCGCGCCTACCAGACGATCAAGCACGAGCTGGGGGTCCCGTCGCTCTACTACGCGACGCACTTCGACCGCACCGGCGAGGAGCTGGCGCTCGAGGACTACGAGGCGCTGCGACGCCTCGCGGAGCTCGCGGGCGGTGCGCCGGCGCCCGCCGCCTCGGGAGCGCGGCGGCGCGGCTAGCCCCGCCGTCCGCACCCACCGCCGGCGCCTTCTACTTTCGTTCCGACTGTGTTAGCGTTCGCCAGCTTCCCTGCTTTGTCCTAACTGCACTTCATGACCCTCATCGCGCCCGTTTGCGCGTGGTGATCGGCCTCTTACCGAGGAGGAGGAGATACATGCGTTTGTGGAAGTTGGGCTCCCTCGTCGTCGTCGCATCGCTGGCGGTCGTGGTGGCCGCGAGTATCGCGAGCGCGCGAGTGGAACAGGGCGCGCGGACGCTCGACATCTACGGCTTCGGATCGGGGTTCGGCCGCGGCGACGACGTCGCCAACTCGCTGACCGCCCATGCGCAGCGGCAGCTCGGGGCGAACGTCGAATACGACAACCCGCGCGGTGGGTTCAACGACCAGGCGTTCCTGACGATGCTCGCCTCGCGCAACGTGCCCGACGTGATGTGGGTCGATCGCCCGCGCATCGCGACCTACGCGGCGCGGGGCGCGCTGCAGCCGCTCACCAGCTGCATCCGGCGCGAGAGGATCAACCTCCGCCAGTACCGCAAGGCGGCGCTGCGAGAGGTGACCTACCGCGGCCAGGTCTACGCGCTCCCGGCGTTCACGAACCAGATCACGATCCTCGTGAACCCGACGGTCGCGCGGCAGGCACGCGTCAACATCAACGACATCGGCACGGCCAACCTGCGGAAGCTGCAGCGCGCCAACAGGCGGCTGCTGCAGACCGACGGCGGCCGGGTGACGCGGATCGGCTTCGACCCGAAGATCCCCGAGTTCTTCCCGCTGTGGGTGAAGCGCTTCGGCGGCAACATCGTCAGCAGGAACGGCATGCGGGCGCAGCTCAACAGCCGGCAGGCGATCGCGGCGCTGACCTACACCCACGGTCTGATCAGGGCCCACGGCGGGTGGGACCGCTTCAAGGCGTTCCGCGACACGCACAACTGGTTCGGCCGCACCAACCCGATCAGCGAGAACACGATCGGGGCGACGCCGTTCGAGAGCTTCATCTACAACGTCATCGCGAACAACACGCCGACCGCCCCCCTCGTCCCGAAGTACTTCCAGCGGCGCGGCGGGCGGCCGATCACGATGTTCTCGGGCAACGGATGGGCGATCCCGCGCGGCGCCAGAGATCCCGACCTGGCGTGCAAGTGGGCGAAGCACATGACGTCCGTGCCCGCGTGGGTCTCGGCCGCGAGGAACCGGCTCGAGATCCGGCGGCGGCAGAACGAGGCGTTCACCGGCCTGTACACGGCGAACGTGCGTGCGGACAACTTCATCCTCCGCAGGGTGTACGACCCGATGGGCAGGCCGCAGTTCAACCGGGCCGTCAGGCTCCTCTACAACGCGCCGCGGTACGCGTTCGCCGTCCCGCCGTCCCCGGCGAGCTTCGAGCTGAGGCAGGCGTACATCGACGCGATCAACCGCGTGCTGGCCGGCCAGCAGACGCCGCGCCAGGCGCTGAACCAGGCGCAGCGCGAGGCGCAGGCCGCGATCAACAGGAACAGGCGGCGCTAGCCGGACACCCGGTTGGCGACGACCGCGGTCAACGCGACACGCCCGGGCCCTCCGACGAGGGCCCGGGCGTGGTTCTCCCGGTTCCGCGAGCGCGAGACGTGGTTCGCGTACGCGTTCATCCTGCCGTGGGCGTTCGGATTCGTCGTGCTCACTGCGGGCCCGATGATCGCGAGCTTCTACTTCTCGCTCACGAACTACGGCGTCGAGCAGATCGGCGGGTTCGCGGAGACGGAGTACGTCGGCGCCGAGAACTACAGCCGCCTGCTCGACGACGGGAAGATCCCGCTCGCGCTCAAGAACACCTTCATCTACACCGGGATGATGGTGCCGGCGACGATGGTGGTCGCGCTCGCGCTCGCCTCCATCCTGCTGCGCATCGGGCGGGCGGGCGACTTCTTCCGCACCGTCTTCTACCTACCGCAGATCACGCCGCCGGTGGCGGTCGGGATCCTCATCCTCGTGCTGTTCAACGGATCGTACGGGGTCGTGAACCGGGCGCTCGAGGCGCTCCCGTTCATCGAGCAGGGCCCGTTCTGGACGACCGACCCGTCCTGGATCAAGCCGAGCCTCGCGATCATGAGCGTCTGGGCGGTAGGCGGAACGATGGTCATCTACCTCGCTGCGCTGCGCGGCGTGCCGCAGCACCTGTACGAGGCGGCGGCGATGGACGGGGCGTCAGCGTTCCGGCGCTTCAAGGACGTGACGCTGCCGATGATCAGCCCCGCCCTGTTCTTCACCTTCATCATCCTCACGATCGCGGGCCTCAACACCTTCACCGAGGTCTACACCGCCTACTTCGGCGCGGGCAGCACCGGCGCCGAGGAGCCCGAGGCGGCGCTCATGTACGCGATCTACCTCTTCCGGCAGGCGTTCCAGTTCTTCAACATGGGATATGCCGCGGCGATGGCGTGGCTGTTCTTCGTGATCGTGATGGCGGTCACGCTGCTCAACATCCTCGGCACCCGCCGCTTCGTCTTCTACCAGGGCGCGCAGCGATGATCACCGGCGGCGCGCGATGACGGCAGGCGCACCCAGCCAGCTCGGGCCGACCGGTACGGGCGCCGCGACGGCGCGTCTGCCCGGCGTCGCGGTTCCGGAACGCCGACGGCTCCGCACGCCCCCCTTCAAGCGGGCGATCTTCATCGCGCTGATCCTCGGGCTCTCGGTCCTCTTCATCTACCCCTTCGTGTGGCTGATCAGCGCGTCGTTGAAGCCGCAGGCCGACGTGTTCGACAACCGGCTGATCCCGCGGGATTTCGCGAACAACTACTGGGGGGACCCGACGCCGGGGGCGCCGGGCGACGAGGCGCTCTTCTCGCTGCCCGAAGTCCCGGTCGCGACCTGGTTCATGAACAGCGTCTGGATCGGCGTGCTGGGCGCGCTCCTCGTCACCTTCTCGAGCGCGCTCGTCGCGTTCGCCTTCGCCTACTTCCGCTTTCCCGGTCGCAACGTCCTCTTCGGGCTCGTGCTCGCGACGATGATGCTTCCGGGCGCCGTGACGATGATCCCGGAGTACCTGATCTGGAACGAGCTCAGTCAGATCACCGGCGAGGGCGGCCGCTTCGCGGCGCTGCCCGACATCGGCGTCAACACGCAGTACCCGCTGTGGGTGCCGAACCTCTTCGCGAGCGCGTTCTACATCTTCCTCCTGCGCCAGTTCTTCATGGGAATCCCCCGTGACCTGTTCGACGCGGCGCGCATCGACGGCGACAGCTACTTCTCGATGTTCCGCCGGATCGCGCTGCCGCTGGCGAAACCGGCCCTGATCGTCGCCTTCGTGTTCGAGATGCAGGCGAAGTGGTTCGACCTGATACGGCCGCTGATCTACCTCCGCGACACCGACCTCTTCACCCTCCCGCTCGGGCTGAAGACGATCCTCGACCAGTTCGGGACCGGCGGCGGAGGAGAGAGCGACTGGCAGATCATCATGGCGGGGACCGTCGTGGCGGTCGTGCCGATGGTCATCCTCTTCGCGCTCTTCCAGCGCGCCTTCCTCGAGGGGATCTCGACCTCCGGGCGGAAGGGGTAGCGCCGTCGACGGCGGCGCCGTCTGTGCGGCCCGCGAGCATCGGCCGGAGGCGGCAGGCGGCGCGCCGGTGCTCGGCCTCGACATCGGCGGCACGAAGCTGGCGGCGGGCGTCGTCGTCGGCGGTCGGGCGACGTCGTTCCTCGTCGAGCCGACGGACGCCGGCCGCGGCCCCGAGCAGGGCCTCGAGCGGCTGTTCGCGCTCGGCCGCCGCGCGGTGGGCGAGGCGGGCCTCGGGCCGTCGCCCGTGGCGGCGGTCGGGATCGCGTGCGGCGGCCCGCTCGACGCGTCGCGCGGCGTCCTCGTCGCTCCCCTCCACCTCCCCGGATGGCGCGATGTGCCGATCACGGCGCTGGCGGAGGAGGCGTTCGGCCGGCCCGCGGTGCTCGAGAACGACGCGACCGCCGCGGCGGCGGGCGAGCACCGGTACGGGGCAGGGGCCGGCACCCGGACGATGGTCTACCTGACGATCTCCACGGGAGTCGGCGGCGGTGTCGTCGTGGACGGGCGGATCCACCGGGGCGCGACGGGCAACGCCGGCGAGCTCGGGCACATCACCGTCGACTGGAACGGGCGGCCGTGTCGCGGCTGCGGTCGCCGCGGCTGTCTCGAGGCGTACGTGTCGGGGACGTCGATCGCCGAGCGTGCGAGCGAGGCGGGGCTCGAGGGCGCGAACGCGGCCGACGTCGCCATCGGCGCCCGAGCCGGCGAGCCGATCGCGCGCGCGGTCTGGGAGGAGACAGTCGCCGCGCTGGCGTGCGGCGTGACCTCGATCGTGAACGCGCTGGAGCCGGAGCTCGTCGTCGTCGGCGGCGGGGTGAGCCGCGTCGGCGAGCAGCTGCTCCGGCCGGTCCGGGAGCGCGTCCGCGCGGAGGCGATGGCGCCGTCGGCGGCGACCGTCGGTATCGTCCCGGCCGCGCTCGGCGAGCGGGTTGGCGTCGTCGGGGCGGCAGCGATCGTGCACGAGCGAGCGGGAGACGTCGCCACCGGTGCGTGACGAGGGCGCGCGCGCGCTCGCCGAGCACGTCTCGCTCGCCTCCCGCCTCGACGCGCTCCTGCCGCGCGTGGAGGAGGTCGCACGGCGGCTGATCGAGGTCTACGAGCGCGGCGGCCGGCTGTACGCGTTCGGGAACGGCGGCAGCGCGGCCGACGCGCAGCACCTCGCGGCCGAGCTGGTCGGGCGGTACCGGCGCGAGCGCGCCCCGCTGGCGGCCTCGGCGCTCACGGTCGACCCCTCGGTCGTCACCTGCATCGGCAACGACTACACGTTCGAGGACGTGTTCGCCAGGCAGGTGCGCGCGCACGTCCGGACCGACGACCTGGTGGTCGCGTACAGCACGAGCGGCCGGTCGGCGAACGTCGTCCGGGGCCTCGAGGCGGCGCGCGGAGCCGGCGCGACCTGCGTCCTCTTCACCGGCGGCGACGGCGGGCCGGCGGCGGCCCATGCGGACGTCGTGCTCGCCGTCCCCTCGGCCGAGACGGCGCGCATCCAGGAGATGCACCTGCTGCTGACGCACTTGGTCGTCGAGCAGGTGGACGCCTGGGCGGAGCAGAAGGCAGACTGACGCGCCGTGTCCGAGGAGCGCCAGCCGCGCGTGCTGCACATGGTCGGCAACGCGCACATCGACCCCGTCTGGCTCTGGCAGTGGCCCGAGGGCTACCAGGAGGTGTGGGCCAGCTTCCGCTCGGCGATCGAGCTGATGGACGAGTACCCGGAGTTCGTCTTCACCTCGACCTCGGTCTGCTTCCTGCACTGGGTGGAGGAGACCGACTCCGAGCTGTTCGAGGCGATCCGCGCTCGGGTCGCGGACGGCCGCTGGCAGATCGTCGGCGGCTGGTGGGTGGAGCCGGACTGCAACCTCCCGGCGGGCGAGTCGCTGGTGCGGCAGGCGCTGTACGGACAGCGGTACCTCCACGACCGGTTCGGCATCGTCTCCACCACGGGCGCGAACGTCGACTCGTTCGGCCACAACGCCTCGATCCCGCAGCTCCTGCGCCGGAGCCGGATGGACTCGTACATCTTCCTGCGACCGGGCCCGGACGAGCTCGAGCTGCCCGACCGCTGCTTCTGGTGGGAGTCGCCGGACGGCTCGCGGGTGCTCGCCTACCGGATCCCGTACGAGTACTCGAGCCCGGGGGGCGACCTGGCGACCCAGATCGAGACGCAGCTCGGCCGGGTGTCCGCCGAGCTCCCCGAGGTGATGCTCTTCTACGGCGTCGGCAACCACGGGGGCGGGCCGACGCGCGCGAACCTGGACAGCATCCGGCGTCTCAACGGCGCCGACGACTCGCGGGCTCTCGAGTGCAGCTCGCCGCGCGCGTACTTCGACCGCGTGGCGGCGACGGACGGAGACATCCCCGTCGTCGCCGACGAGCTCCAGCACCACGCCGTCGGCTGCTACTCGGCGCACTCGGGCGTGAAGCGCTGGAACCGCCGCGCCGAGAACCTGCTCCAGCGCGCCGAGAAGTGGTCGGTCGTCGCCGACGTGGCGGGCGGGCTGGCGTACCCGCACGCCGAGCTGACGGAGGCCTGGAAGCTCGTGCTGTTCAACCAGTTTCACGACACGCTCTGCGGCACCGCGATCGCGCCTGCCTACGAGGACAGCCGCGACCAGTACGGCCACGCCTGCTCGCTCGCGGCGAACGCGCTCAACCGGGCCGTGCAGGTGATCAGCCGGCAAATCGACATCCCCGCGGAGCCGGGCACGAGCCCGGTCGTCGTCTTCAACCCGCACCCGTGGCCGCTCGTGGCCGACGTCGAGTTCGAGCTCGGCCTGTTCCGGCGAGGGAACGTGCGCATGACCGACGACGAGGGCGCGCCGGTTCGGGTGCAGCGGACGCGCTCGTACGCGACGGTGACGGGCGATCGCGGCCGGCTCGTCTTCCCCGCCGAGGTGCCGCCGCTCGGGTACCGCGTGTACCGCGTCCACCGGGAGGACGCGGATCCGGCGCCGGGGATCGAGGCGACCGACACGACGCTCGAGAACGAGTTCCTCGCGCTCGAGGTCGATCCGGCGACGGGCTGGCTCTCCCGCCTCGACGACAGGGTGACCGGCGCCGAGCTCGTCCCGCGCTACCCCGCGGCGCACGCGGTCGTGGTCGACGACCGCTCGGACACCTGGGGACACGGGATCAGCGCCTACGACGACGCGATCGGCCGGTTCGAGTGCACGTCCGTCCGGCTCGTGGAACACGGTCCGGTGCGCAGCGTCCTGCGCGTCGAGAGCCGCTACGGCCGCTCGTCGCTCGCCGAGGAGCTCGTGCTCGGCCGCGACGCGCGGTACGTCGAGGTCCGCGCCGTCCTCGACTGGCGCGAGCGCCACAGGCTGCTGAAGCTCCGCTTCCCGGTCGCGCTCGGGGCGGAGCGGGCGACGTTCGAGGGGCCGTACGGCCACGTCGAGCGCACGGCGGACGGGGGTGAAGAGCCGGCGCAGGCGTGGGTCGACCTCTCCGGGACGCTCCGCGACGGCCGGCCGGCCGGGCTCTCGGTGATCAACGACTCGAAGTACGGCCACGACGCGGTCGCCGGCAACACGCGGCGCAGCCGGATCGGGATGACGGCGGCGCGCAGTCCCGTCTACGCGCACCACTCGCCGAGGCAGTTCGAGGACGGCGCCGTGTTCGACCACCTCGATCAGGGGCGGCAGGAGTTCCGCTACCGCCTGCTCCCGCACGCGGGCGACTGGCGTGCGGCGGGCACCGTCCGCCTCGCCGCCGAGCTGAACCAGCCGCCCTTCGCGCTGCTCGAGACGTACCACCCCGGGCCGCTGCCCCGGCGCACCTCCTACGCCGCCGACGGCGGCGGCGCCGTGGTGCTTACGGTTCTCAAGGCGGCGGAGGACGGAAGCGGCGACGTGGTCGTCCGCGCCTACGAGAGCACGGGGCGCCCGGCGCGCGCGACGTTCGAGCTCCCGGTCCTGGGGCGGACGCTGGAGGCGGAGTTCGGACCCTCGGAGATCAAGACGTTCGTCGTCCCGCGCGACCCGGCGGCGCCCGCCGTCGAGACCGACCTGCTCGAGTGGTCCGGCGACCTCCCTGAGCAGCGGCCGCGGGTGAGCGAGGCGCGCCCGGCGGAGGAGGCCCGGGCGCCGAGCGAGCCCGCGCAGGCGCCCCACGAAGGTCCCGCGCGCGTCGTCGAGCGCTGAGTGGCCCGTCTCTCGCTCGCCGGGGAGGAGTGGCAGCTGCGCGGCTGCCTCGGAAGCGAGTGGGAGTGGCACGTCAACCCGGAGATCCCGAAGGACCGCGCCGGCTGGTTGCCCGCGCGCGTTCCGGGGAGCGTGCTCGACGATGTCCGCCGCGCGGGACACGCCCCCGACCCCTATGTCGAGCGCAACAGCCTGGCGGGTGAGTGGGTCGCCGAGCGGGCGTGGGTGTACCGGCGCTGGTTCTCGGCGGACGTGCCGCGTGACGGCGAGCGCGCCGTCCTCCGTTTCGAGGGCGTCGACCACGCGGCGACGGTCTTCCTCGACGGCGAGGCCGTCGCGCACAACGAGGGCATGTTCAGACCCTTCCGCGTGGACGTGAGCGAGCGGCTCGAGGCCGGCGCCGAGCATCACCTCGCGGTCGTCGTGCACCCGCCGCCCGAGAGCGAGCCGCAGATCGGGCGCACCTCGCGGGTGCGCGTCCACAAGAGCCGCATGGGCTACGGCTGGGACTTCTGTCCGCGGATCGTCCACCAGGGGATCTGGCGGCCGGTGACGCTCGCGCTCGCCGAGCCGCTGGACGACGTACTCGTGTCGACGTCGCTGACCGCGGATCTCGCCGGTGGCACGGTCGAGGTCGAGGCCGAGACCGAGGGCGAGCTCGCGCTCACGCTGCTCGCCGGCGCGGACGCGGTCGCGCGCGCGGAGGGGACGCGGCTCGGGCTCGAGTCGCCGCGGGTCTGGTGGCCCAACGGCCTCGGCGACCAGCATCGCTACCGGCTCCGGATCGAGCTCGCCCGCGACGCCCGCCCGGCGGCCGTCCGCCACCTCGACGTCGGCTTCCGCCACGTCGAGCTGGTGCCGAACGAGGGCGCGCCGCCGGGAGCGCGACCGTACACATTCGTCGTGAACGGCGTCCGGATGTACGTCAACGGGTGGAACTGGGTCCCGATCGACGCGCTGTACGGCGTTCCTCGGCCCGCGAAGCTCGTCCACCTGCTGGAGCTGGCCGCACGTGCACGGGTCAACCTGCTCCGCGTCTGGGGCGGCGGGCTGATCGAGACCGACGAGTTCTACGAGCAGTGCGACCGGCTGGGGCTGCTCGTCTGGCAGGAGTTCAGCCAGTCGAGCTCGGGGATGGAGAGCCTCCCCTCGGACGACCCGGAGTTCGTGCGGCTGATGGCGGACGAGGCGCGGGCGATCGTCCCGCTGCGGCGCGCGCACCCCTCGCTCGTCCTGTGGTGCGGCGGCAACGAGCTGGCGGGCGAGGACGGTCCGCTCGACGACTCGACCCCTGTGCTCGGCGCGCTCCGCGACGTCGTCCGCGAGGTCGACCCCGACCGCGCCTGGCTTCCCACATCGCCGTCCGGCGTCCCCGACGAGCACGACGTGCACGGGCCGTGGGAGCACCAGGGCCTCACCCGCCACAACGGCCACTACGACGGCGGAGCGAGCCTGCTGCACAGCGAGTTCGGCGTCGAGGGGATGACGAACCGGCGCGCGCTCGCGGCGCTGATCGCGCCCGAGCGCCGCTGGCCGCCCGACCGCACCAACCCCGTCTACGCGCATCTGGGCGCCTGGTGGAACAACGTCCCGCTCGTCGAGGAGGCCTTCGGCGGCCCGATCGGCGACCTCGACACGCTGCGACGCGCCAGCCAGCACCTCCAGCACGACGGGCTGCGCTACGCGGTCGAGGCGAACCGGCGGCGCGCGTTTCGCTCGAGCGGCGCCGTCCCCTGGCAGCTGAACGAGTCGTACCCGAACGCCTGGTGCACGTCGGCGATCGACCACCGCGGCGACCCGAAGCCGGCCTACTACGGCGTCCGGCGCGCGTACGAGCCGCAGCACGTCTGCGCGTCCTTCGCGCGCTGGGCGTGGGGCGGCGAGGAGGCGGCGCTCGCGACGGTGTGGGCGTGGGGCGGCGGCGGCGAGGTGACGGCGCGCTTCGTCGACGTGGCCGGCGGCGTCGCAACCGCCGCGTCGTGGCGCCTGCCGGAGATCGGCGCCGGTCCCGTGCGCGCCGGCGAGATCGGCGTCGCGCTCGACGGGCTCGGGACCGACCTCTTCCTGCTCGATCTCGAGCTCGCGGGCGACGGGGTGCGGTCGCGTAACCGCTACCTGTTTAGCCGCACCGCCGACCTCGGTCCACTGCGCACGCTTGCGCCCGCCGAGGTCGAGATCGAGGTCGACGCCGCGTGGCGGCTCACCCTGCGCCACGCCGGAGGACCCGCCGCGCTCGGGATCGTGCTCGAGGACGCACGCCCGTACGAGGCGCCGGGCTGGGCCGTGTTCGAGGACAACGTGCTCGACCTGCTGCCGGGCGAGGAGCGGACGGTCGCGGTCGCGTGGCGCGACGCGCCCGGCGACGGCCGGGCCGTCCTGCTCTCGGGGTGGAACGTGGACGAGCGCCGTGTCGGTTGAGCCGCCGCCGCTCACGGTCTCGATCGTCGGCGCCGACGCCGAGTCGTTTCGGATCGACGTGCACCGGACGGACGCGGGCGGGCGCGACGACGTGGCCGTGACGGTGACGTGCACCGCGCCGGAGGACGTCTCGGCGGGTGTCCGGGCCGAGCTGCGCCTGGGTGCGACCGACGACCCCGGCTGGCTGATCCCGGGGCTGTTCTACGGCGAGAACCGGCTTGCCGGCTGCACGCGGATCTATCCGAGGTGGGTCGCCGACGGAACGAACGTCGAGCGGATGGAGGCGAGCGCCTGGTCGTTCCGCGCCGATCGCGCGGCCACGCCGGCCGTCTTCGCGTGGACGCCGGTGGGCGGGGCGGCGCTCGTCACCGGCGAGGTCAGCCCGCTCGGCGAGTCGGGCGTCGGCTTCGCGTACGAGGGCGGCGACGCGGTCCTGCGCCTCGAGTTCCCGTACCGCGAGGAGCCGCTGGCCTACGACGGGTCCGAGACGCCCTCGCCGCCCGACGTGCCACTGCATCGCTGGTCGCCGCGCGAGGCGGCGGCGCTCCGCTTCTCGCTGTACCGGGTCGGCCCGGATCGGCACGCGTACGCCGACGTCCTCCGCGACGTCCACGCGCGCGCCGGCGGCGGGGAGTCGCCCGCCTGGGTCTCGCCGCAGGAGGCCGCGCGGCTCGCGGCCTGGGGCCTGTACCGCTGGCACTACCGCCCCGACCCGCCGCGGCTGCTCGAGACGGTCGGGTTCGACCGCGCCGGCGACCGCGAGGCGATGCACGTCTCCTGGGTCAGCGGCGTCCCGTATGCCTACGCGCTGCTTCGGCACGGGCGCCGCGTCGGCAACCGAGCCTACGTCGAGGCGGCCGAGGCGGTGCTCGATCACGTCGCCGGCAACCTCACGCCGGGCGGCACGTTCTGGGCCCAGTGGACGGCCGAGCGTGGCTGGACGACCGGCTGGCACCCCGACCGCAAGCGCCTGCACGCGCGCACGCTGGCCGACGCCGCTCTCTTCATGCTCCGCGCGGGCGGCCGCTGGCGCGACGCCGCCCTCTCGAACGTGCGGGTCGCCTGCGGGACGCAGCGCGAGGACGGAGCGCTTCCGGCGGCGCACCACGTCGACACGGGCGGGGCGGTCTCGTGGGAGGGGACGGCCGGGCTCGCCTGGGTCCCGGCGCTCGCCGAGGCGGGCGAGCTCGAGGCCGCGCGCCGGGCGGGCGCCTACTACCGGCGGTTCGTCGACGCCGAGCTGCTGTACGGGTCGCCCGAGGACGTCGACCTGGCGCCGACCTCGGAGGACGGCTACGCGGCGGTGATGGCGTACGTCGCGCTGTACGAGCACGACGGCGACGAGCGCTGGCTCGACGCCGCGCGCCGTGCCGCCGACTGGACGCTCACCTTCCGCTACTCGTACGACGTCGCCTTCTCGCCGCTGACGGTTCTCGGGCACTACGGCTTCCGCACGCGCGGCGCCGACCAGGCCTCGCCGGCGAACCAGCACCTGCACGCGTTCGGGCTGATCTGCCTCCCCGAGATGGTGCGGCTCGCGCGCCACACCGGCGACCCGTACTACCTGGAGCGCACGCGCGACAACTTCGCCTGCTTCCGCCAGTTCATCGCGCGCGAGGACGGCGACTTCAACGCCTACCGCGGCATGGCGAGCGAGCGCTTCTACCAGAC
>JACVRR010000020.1 GCA_014534345.1 Thermoleophilia bacterium
CTCCTCCGCCGTCACCTCCTGACCCGTGGCCGCCTTCACGAGCGGCGGCCCGCCGATGAAGATCGTCCCGGTGCCGCGGACGATCACCGTCTCGTCGCTCATCGCCGGCACGTACGCGCCGCCGGCGGTGCACGAGCCCATCACGACGGCGATCTGCGCGATGCCCTGAGCCGACATCCGCGCCTGGTTGAAGAAGATGCGGCCGAAGTGCTCGCGGTCGGGGAAGACCTCGTCCTGCAGCGGCAGGAACGCCCCGCCCGAGTCGACCAGGTACAGGCAGGGGAGGCGGTTCTGCTCGGCGACCTCCTGGGCGCGGAGGTGCTTCTTCACGGTCAGCGGGAAGTAGCTCCCGCCCTTCACCGTCGCGTCGTTGGCGACGACGACGCACTCGCGGCCCTCGACGACGCCGACGCCGGTCACGATGCCGGCCGCCGGCGCCTGGCCGTCGTAGACCTCCCACGCCGCGAGCGCGTTCAGCTCCAGGAACGACGAGCCGGGGTCGAGCAGGCGGTCGATCCGCTCGCGGGCGGTCAGCTTCCCGCGGCCGCGGTGGCGCTCGACGGCGCGCGCGCCGCCCCCGCGCGCGACCTGCGCCGTCCGCTCGCGCAGCTCAGCGACCAGCTTCTCCATCCGCGTCCGGCGTCGCTCGAACACGTCGGAACCCCGCTCGATCCGCGAGCTGAGGATGGCCACGGGACGCACCCTAACGACGCGTCATGCGCGAGCCGCCGGTTTCGCCGTGAGAGACTTGGACGCCTGCGGAAGCGAGCGGAGGAGGAGCAGATGCGCGGAATGGTCCCGGAGGACGTGTACGAGCTCACCGCGGTGGCGGATCCGCGCGTGTCGCCCGACGCACGACACGCGGCCGTCGTAGTCACGCGGATCGACCGGGACGAGAAGGAGTACCGCAGCGCCATCTGGCTCGTCCCGCTCGACGGCTCGGGCCCGCCGCGCCAGTTCACCTCCGGCGCGAAGAGCGACGGCGAGCCGCGCTGGTCGCCCGACGGCAGCGAGCTCGCGTTCGTCTCGAACCGCGACGGCGAGCGGCGCCAGCTCTACGTCCTGCCGCTCGGCGCTGGCGAGGCCCGGCGGCTGACGAACCTCAAGGAGGACGTGACCGACGTCTCGTGGTCGCCCGACGGCCGCCGGCTCGTCTTCGCGGCCCGGGTCCCCGACGAGGCGTACGAGGAGGAGGACGAGCGCAAGCGCCGTCCGCGGCGGATCACACGCATGTACTACAAGCTCGACGACGTCGGCTGGACGGCCGACCGGCGGATCCAGATCTACACCGTCGCGGCCGCCGGCTCGGGCGTTCCCCTACAGCTGACGCAAGGCGACTACGAGGCCTCCCAGCCGACTTGGTCGCCGGACGGCGGGCGGATCGCGTTCGTCTCGGCGCGCCGCGACGACTGGGACATCCGGCCTGCCAACGAGCTCTACGCGGTCGCGACGTCGGGCGGGGAGCCGGAGCGGCTGACCGCGGACGACGAGTCGTTCTTCTCGTCGCCCGCGTGGTCGCCGGACGGCCGCTCGCTCGCCTGCCTGTGGTCCCCGGGCGGGTGGAACCAGCCGCACCACTCCCACGTCGCCGTCGTCGACCTCGAGACGGGCGAGCACCGCGTCCTGACGGCCTCCCTCGACCGCAACTGCGGCCCGTACCCGCCGGTACGCGGCCCGGTCTGGGACGGCGATTCGATCCTCTTCGAGGTCGAGGACGGCGGCAACACGCACCTCTACCGCGTGCGTGCGGACGGCGGTGCGGAGCCCGAGCTCGTCGTCGGCGGCGTGCTCGGCGTGACCGGCTACGACGCGGCCGGCGGCCGGCTCGTCCACACGGCTTCCACGCCGACGACGCTCTCCGACCTGTACGAGGGCGACCGGCGCCTGACCGAGGTCGGCGTTCCCTTCTCGGAGGGCCGCGAGCTCGTCGAGCCGGAGCGGTTCGTCGCCACGTCGCCGGACGGCTCGGAGGTCGAGGCGTGGATCGTGCGGCCGGGGGGCTTCGAGCCGGGCCGGCGCTACCCCGTGATCCTCGACATCCACGGTGGCCCGTTCACGCAGTATGCGAACAAGCTGTTCGACGAGTTCCAGATCTACGCCGGGGCCGGCTACGCCGTCGTCTACTCCAACCCGCGCGGCTCGTCGGGATACAGCGAGGCGTGGGGGAGGGCGATCAACGGGCCGCCGAACGGCGGCTCCGGCTGGGGCAGCGTCGACTACGAGGACCTGATGGCGGTGGTCGACGAGGCCTTGCGCCGCTTCGACTTCTGCGACCCCGACCGGCTGGCGGTGACCGGCGGCTCGTACGGCGGCTACATGACCTCGTGGATCGTCTCGCACACCGACCGCTTCCGGGTCGCCTGCTCGGAGCGGGCAGTGAACAACCTGTACTCCGAGTTCGGGTCGAGCGACTTCGGCGCGTTCTTCAAGATGACCTGGGGCGCGTTCGCGTTCGAGGATCCGGACCTCTACCTCAAGCACTCGCCCACGACCTACGCCGACCGGATCACGACGCCGCTGCTGATCGTCCACTCCGAGAACGACCTGCGCTGCAACGTCGAGCAGGGGGAGTGGCTCTTCTCGATCCTCCGGCTGCTCCGGCGCGACGTCGAGTTCGTCCGCTTCCCTGCGGAGAGCCACGAGCTCTCGCGTTCCGGGTCGCCGGTCCACCGGGTGATGCGCTTCGAGACGATCCTCGACTGGTTCGGGCGTCACCTGAACGGGTGATGCGGGGGCGCGAGCGCCGCGCCGATGAGTGGCAGGTCCCGGATTCGACGACGAACGCCCCGCGCGGCTGCAGGGCTCGGAGGAGGCGTTTTCGCCCGTGCTTGCCACCGTTCCCCGCCGCGGCCGCGGCGGCTTTGCTCTCGTCGCCGCGCAGATCCTCCCGTCGCGCGTGCTCCGTAGTGGCCTGCAACAGCCGCCGTTCCAGCCCAGCCTCCCGAAGCCGCTGGAGCGGACGCTCGTCCGCCTGTCGCCGTTCGCCGAGGAGAAGAGAGCGGTCTCCGCACCCGTGCCGACGCCCCGGACGCGCGTCCCGGTGAGGCTCGCCTCGGTCGAGCCGGTGACGACGACGGCGCACACGGCGCAGCCGTCCTCCCCGTCGCGCGCGTCGCGCCGTGCGGCGAACAGGCGCGCCGTCTCGCCGGCGCAGCGCTCGCGGCCGGTGCGGGAAGCCACCCGCCGACCGCGCGCGACTCCGGCCGAGCCGACCCGGCCGACAGCCACGGCGCCACCCGCTGCGCTGCCCTCTTCGTCGCCCTCTCCGCCCGCGGACAACCCTCCGCAGACGCGGACGTCCGGGGCCGAAGGCGCACCGAGGACGATGTCCCAGAGCACGAGCCCCACGACGCAGCCCTCCCGCCGAACCGCGTCGCAGTCCTCCGGCCCGACCGCATCGCAGCCCTCCCGTCCGACCGAGTCGCAGCCGTCCCACCCGAGCACCGCTCAGAGGCCTCGCCGGAACGCGGCGCAGACCCCTCGGCAACCGGCGACGACACCGGCCGTGTCCCCGCAGCCGCCGCCATCTACACCCGCCGCCAACCGGGCCGTAACGCCGGCGCCCGCGAGCGCGCCGCCCCCGTCGCCTCCGCCCGCACATCCGGGGCCGCCCGCACATCCGGGGCCGCCCGCGCCTTCGCGCCCGCCGGCGCCGGCGCTTCCGCCCGCCGCGCCGATCGCGGCCGGCTCGCCCGACCGCCCGCACCCGCCGGCCACGCCGGCATCGTCGGGGGCACCTGGGACACCGTTCGGCCCGGGTACGCCGCCGCACGCGCACGCGCCCGGGCGCGGGTAGATCGAGCGGCCGCCGCGGGCACGCGGGAGACCCGTTCGCGCCCGCTAGGATCGGCTCCGTGCACCTACGGATGCCGAGCTTCGACCGCGGTCTGACGTCCGGATTGTGGGCACTCGCCCTCGGGCTGTACGTGATCCTGTTCGCGGTCGGCGTCGGCGTCGACGCGGCGGTCGCCGTCATCGTCGGCGGACTCGCGGCCGGGGCGATCTACTTCTTCGTGCGGATCTACGGCGAAGAGCCCCTGCGCTAGCAGCGCTCGTGGACGGGGGACGTGCGGCGTTCCCCACTCAGGTTCCCTCCGCAGGGTTTCGCCGAGCCGGTGGCGCTTTCGTCCGCCCCTCCGGTTGACTTTCCCCTGCCGGGTACGGTCTCCCGGAGCGGTTTCGACCTACTCACGCTCCGTGCTCGGCGCAAGCGGCAACCTACTGCCCTTCGCGTACGCCCACAAGGGAGCGGGACAACGCAAATGCCGCTATTTGCGGAAATTTCAATTATCAACATTTCCACAGCAAACGTTGCAGCTTGTGGGTAAGCATGTGGACGAGCGCGAGGACGCCCCCCGGGCGCGCGCCCGGGCCGTCGTCGCGCTCGCGCTCGCGGCGCTCGCGGCGGCCGTCGTCCTGGCCGGACTCGGAGTGGGGGAGGAGCCCGGCGCGCTCTCGAACTGGCAGGCGCTCGTGCTCGGCCTCGTGCAGGGGCTGACCGAGCTGCTGCCGATCTCCTCGTCGGGCCACCTGGTGCTCGTCCCCTGGCTGGCCGACTGGCGGTACCTGCGCGAGCACGACGAGTTCAACCACACGTTCGACGTCGCGCTCCACCTGGGGACGCTGGTGGCCGTGGTCGGCTACTTCCGCCGCGAGCTCGCGGTGCTGCTCGCCGCCTGGGCACGGAGCGCGCGGGCGCGCTCGATCCGCGACCCGGACGAGCGGCTCGCCTGGGCGGTGGTCGTGGCGACCGTACCCGCCGTCGTGATCGGCGCCGCGGCGCAGGGCGTCATCGCCAGCCGGCTGGGCGAGCCGTGGCAGATCGCGATCCTGCTGGCCGTCTTCGGTGTCGTCCTGTGGCTCGCCGACCGGCGTCCCGCGACGCGCGACCTCCGGAGCGTCGGGATCCCGGCCGCGCTGGCGGTCGGCGTCGCCCAGGCGCTCGCGCTCGCGCCGGGCGTCTCGCGGTCGGGTGTGACCATCTCGGCGGGACGCCTCCTCGGGCTCGATCGCGACGGCGCGGCGCGGCTGTCGTTCCTGCTGCTCGTGCCGGTGACCCTCGGGGCAGTCGCGCTGAAGGGGATCACCGACGTCCTGCTCGCGGATCTCCCGCCCGGGACGGTCGGACCGTTCGTCGTCGGCACGCTCGCCGCCGCCGTCAGCGGGCTGGCGGCCATCTCGGCGCTCCTCGGCTACGTCCGGCGGCGTGACTACTCGCCGTTCGTCGTCTATCGCCTCCTGGTCGCCGCCGTCGTGCTCGGCGTGATCGCGAGCGGGGTGCGGGAGCCGGGCTTCTGAGCGACGAGACCAGGCCGGTGCTGCTTGCGGCGGCCGGGGCCGCCTGCATCGCCTTCTCCGGCATCCTCGTCCGACTCGCCGACGTCGCGCCCGCGACCGCGGCCGTCTTCCGCTGCGCCTACGCGCTGCCGCCGCTCGCGCTGCTCGCGCTCTGGGAGCGGCGGCGGTTCGGGCCGCGCGCGAGCGGCCAGCGAGCGCTCGCGCTCGTCGCCGGCGCCTTCTTCGCGATCGATCTCGAGCTCTGGCACCACTCGATCGCGGCCGTCGGAGCGGGGCTCGCGACCGTGCTCGGCAACGTGCAGGTCGTGCTCGTTCCGCTGGCCGCGCTGCTCGTTCTCGGCGAGCGACCGCACGCGCACGTGTTCGCGTCCGTGCCGGTCGTAATGGCGGGCGTGGTGCTGATCTCCGGCGTCGTCGGCGGGGATGCGTACGGGGAGGATCCCGTCCTCGGCGTGGTGTTCGGCGTCGGCACCGCGGTCGCGTACTCGGTGTTCCTGCTCGTCCTGCGCGCGGGCAACCGCGACCTCAGGAGGCCCGCCGGCCCGCTGTTCGACGCGACCCTGGCATCCGCGGTCGCCGGCACGCTGATCGGCTGGCCGCTTGGAGAGCTCGACCTCGTGCCGAGCTGGCCGGCGCACGGCTGGCTGCTCGCGCTCGCGCTCAGCTCCCAGGCGCTCGGCTGGCTGCTGATCTCGATCTCGCTGCCGCGCGTTCCGGCCGCGCTCACGTCCGTCGTGTTGACGCTGCAGCCCGTCATGGCGGTGCTGCTCGCGATGCTGCTGCTCGCCGAGGCGCCCTCGACCGTCCAGCTCGCCGGGGTGGCGGTCGTCCTGGCCGGGATCGTCCTCGCCACGGTGGGGCAGAGCCGGCGCCCGGCGGCCCGCAGCCGGCCGGCGCCCGACTTGACATAACGCCGCTTCTCGTGCACGCGCGGCGGCCTTCTGGTGCACGCGCGGCGGCCGACGTTGAGTTGACGTTTGCGGCGCGTTACGAATGCGTAAATAGTTGCGCGGTGCGCGACGTCGACGGCCTGCTCGAGCTCGACGACCTCCGGATGCTCCTGGAAGCGGCCGAGGCGGCCGGGACGCTCGGTTACTCGGAGCTCGTCGACGCCGTCGAGGCCCACGAGCTCGACCCGCTCGAGATCGACCTGCTCCACTCGGAGCTCGACCGGCGCGCGATCGAGCTGATCCCCGACGACGCCGCACCCGCCGATCCGCCGCCCGTCACGCCGGACACGACGACGGACGCCCTGCAGCTGTTCCTGCGCGAGGCGGGCCGCCACGCCCTGCTGACGGCCGCAGACGAGGTCGCGCTGGCGAAGCGGATCGAGCGCGGCGACCGCGAAGCCAAGCAGCACATGATCCAGGCCAACCTGCGGCTCGTCGTCTCGATTGCGAAGAACTACCGCAACCAGGGGCTTCCCTTCCTGGACCTGATCCAGGAGGGCACGCTCGGGCTGATCCGGGCCGTCGAGAAGTTCGACTGGCGGCGGGGCTACAAGTTCTCGACGTACGCGACGTGGTGGATCCGCCAAGCGGTCGCGCGGGCGCTCGCGGACAAAGCGCGCACGATCAGGATGCCGGTGCACATCGTCGAGCGCGCACAGAAGATCAACCGCGCCGAGCGCACGCTGTGGACGCAGCTCGCACGCGAGCCGACGGTCGAGGAGATCGCCGAGGAGGCGAACATCCCCGTCTCGCAGGTGCTGGAGGTCCGCGCCGCCGCGCGTGCCTCGACCAGCCTCGACCAGCCGGTCGGCGACTCCGACGGGGACACGCTGTTCGGCGATTTCATCGCCGGCGACGACCCGCTGCCGGAGGACGAAGTCGACGACTCCCTGCGCTCGCAAGCGCTGCGCGAGGGACTGGCCGCGCTGCGCGAGCGCGAGCGGCGCGTGCTCGTGCTCCGCTACGGGCTGGACGGCGAGGATCCGCGGACGCTCGAGGAGATCGGCCGCCGCCTCGGCCTCACCCGCGAGCGCGTACGCCAGATCGAGCTCGAGGCGCTCCGCCGGCTCGAGGGCCTGCGCGAGATGCAGTACGCGCGCTAGCCGCGCTGCGCGCGCTCACACTTCCGACACGGACCCGTTTCCCACGCGTAACCGCTCTCGCGTTAGCGTGTCAACCGCGGGGAGGAGGTCGGCGGCCCAGGAATCAACTCTCGGACGCCTAGAAGCGGGGCCCGGACGAGGCGCCAGTGCGGTGAACCGACCCACCGCGGGCGCGTGAACCGACCCACCGCCGGCGCGATTTCGCGCACCCAACCGGCGGCACGCTCCCCAGCGTGCCGAGAAGCTCAGAGGCGCGCGCTCAGCTCGCGCACCGGGGCGAGGCCGAGCGCGCTGCCGTCGAAGAGCGGCAGCGCCGCCTCCTCCCCCACGCGCGCGGCGACCACGTCGTATGCCTCGTCGATGCGCGGCGGCCGCGACGGCCGGTGGCCGTCGGAGCCGACCAGCGCGACGCGCCCGTCGTCGAGCAGCCGCCAGGCCAGCTCCTCGGCCCGGTCGCCGTGCCGGCCGAGCAGCGAGGTCGCGTTCACCTGGAGCAGCCACCCGCGCTCGGCGAGCTCCCAGGCGAGGTCCGGCTCCTCGGCGACCGCCTCCGCCCGCTCGGGGTGCGCGATCAGCGGACGCAGGCCGTGCCGCTCGGCGTGCTGCGCCAGCGCGAACAGCGGTTCCGCCGGGCCCGTGAACGGGACCTCCATCAGCACGGCGTCCGTCCCGCCCAGCGCGTAGCGGCGCGGATCGTCGCGCAGCAGCGCTCGTGACGGCGTCAGCTCGAAGCCCAGGCGGAGCTCGAGGGGGGCGCGGACGGCCACCGCTTCGTACGCGCGCCGGACCTCCGCCTCGCGGCGCTCCGGGAGCAGCAGATGCGGCCACACGTGGGGCGTGGCGAACAGGATCCGCGTTCCGCGCTCGGCCGCCGTCCGGCAGAGCTCGACCCCCTCGCCGACCGTAGCGGCGCCGTCATCGCCCGACGGGACGACGTGGCTGTGGCAGTCGACGAACGCCCGCGCCGGCACGACGGCCAGCCTACCCGGCGCGCCCACGGGCGGAAGCGCGGCCTGCGTCAGGCGGTCAGGTACAGCTCGAGCGCGGGAGCCGCTGCGCGCAGGTCGCGCAGGGCCCGCGCCTCGAGCTGGCGGACGCGCTCGCGCGTGATGCCCAGCGTGGCGCCCACCTGCTCGAGCGTGTGTGGCACCTCGCCGTCGAGGCCGTAACGGAGCACCAGGACGCGGCGCATCCGCGGCGGCAGCGAGCGAAGCGCGCTCGTCAGCTCGGCGCTCCGCAGCCGCTCCGCGGTCGTCTCGTCGGGCTCGTCGGCGTGCCGGTCGACGATCAGCTCGATGAACACCGAGTCGCCGTCGCCGACCGGCGTCTCGAAGCTGATTGCATCCTCGACGAGCTCCACCAGCTCCTGGATGCGCGCGACGGGGTACCCCGTCTCGGCGGCGACCTCCTCCAGCGTCGGGTCGCGGTTCAGCCGCTGCGCCAGCCGCCCGCGCGCGCGGGTGACGCGCCGGAGCTGGTCGGAGACGTGCGCCGGGAGGCGGATCGTCCGCCCCTGCGCCAGCGCCCTCGTGACCGCCTGCCGGATCCACCAGGTCGCGTACGTGGAGAGCTTGTACCCCAGGCGGTAGTCGAACTTCTCGACCGCGCGAATCAGCCCGAGGTTGCCCTCCTGGATGAGGTCGAGCAGCGGAACGCCCGCATTCGTGTAGTGGCGGGTGATCGACATGACCAGCCGCAGGTTCGACTCGATCAGCTTCTGCTTGGCCTGCTCGTCGCCCTCGTCCTTGCGGCGCGCGAGCTCCCGCTCCTCCTCGGCGGTCAGCAGCCGGCCGTCGCCGATCTGCCGGACGTACAGGCGCAGCGGGTCGTTGGTCGGCGGGGCGTCGGCGACCGCCTCCTCGGGCGCGTCGATCGGCTCTTCCAGCGGCGCAGCTTCCACGCTCGCGGTATCGGACGCTCCGCTGCCGCGCTTGAGCGGAGGCATCCGAACCCCTACGCAGAATGGGGGGTCGATCGTGCTCGGCGGCGAGCCGATGCGAGAAACGTGAATTTGTCTTCAAAGTGTGAATTTTCGGTTTGGGTCGCAACTTCGGGGGTTACCCTCCCGTCAGAGCGTCTGGAGCGACCGGTCCGGTCGCTCGTCCGTCTCCCAGGGGCGCCGAAGCCGTGTGTGGAATCGCCGGATACAGCCTGAGCGTCGACAGCCGCGTCGAGCGGACGCTGGCCGCGCAAGCGCTGCTCGCCGGAATCGCCGAGCGCGGCGCCGACGCGGTCGGCTACGCCTGGGAGGACGGTCAGCGGCTCCACGTCCACAAGCAGCGCTCGGGCGCGAGCGCGCTGCTCGAGGAGCTCAGGATCCCCCCGTCCGCCTGCACCGCGCTCGTCCACGTGCGCGACTACACGAAGGGCCACCCGACGATCGAGGCGAACAACCACCCGATCCGCCACGGCGCGGTCGTCGGCATCCACAACGGCGTGATCGCGAACGACGAGGAGGTGTTCGCGCGCTACCGCTTCGAGCGGCAGGAGCCGGAGATGACGGTCGACTCGGAGGCGATCTTCGCGCTCGTCGACGACGTCGGCCCGCGCGCGCAGGTGCTCGAGCGGCTGCGCGGGACCATGGCGACGGGGTGGCTCGACGAGCGGTTCCCCGGGATGGTGTTCGTCGCCCGGGGGATCGGCCGGCCGCTGTGGCTGGCCGAGGGGAAGCGCGAGTCGTTCTTCGCCTCGACCCGCGAGACCCTGGAGCTGGTCGAGGACACCGTGCGGATGACGCTCCGCAAGCGCGAGCTCAACGAGGGCACGATGGTCGCGCTGCTGAACGGGTGCGTCGTCGCGCGCGAGCGGTTCCGCCCCGACTCGACGTTCGTCGAGGAGAACCCGCTGCCGGCCGTCCGCGCGCCGCACGAGCGGGCATCCTGCGCCCGGCGGCTGGCCGCGCTCGCCGCCTAGTCGGACCGCTGCGCCGGGGCGTCGGCTCGCGTCGGCCCGCCCGCGAGCACCAGCCCGAGCGTCACGCCGATCGCGAAGGCGACGGCCGGGAACAGCGCGCCGAGGGTGCGGTGCGCTCGCGCGCGCGTCGAGCCACGCAGTGAAGAACTCGGTGTCCGCGACGCGCGTGACGACGTCGCCGGGACGCTCGCCCGTCCAGCGTGCTCCCGGGCGGGAGAGCACCAGGGCGACGCCGCCCGCGAGCACCGCCGGCGCGAACGCCCCGGCCAGCACAGGAAGCGAGAGCCTCGGGCGACGCGGCAGGGCCCGCGTGGCGGCGAGCACGAGACCCGCCGCCGCGGCGAGCGCGACGAACGCCCAATACCGCTCGACCGAGCGAGCGAAGCGAGCCTCGCGGTCGACCGCCAGCGCGGCGGGCCAGAGCAGCACGCCCGCGGCGACGACGGCTGCGAGGGCCGAGAGCGCCGCCGCCGCCGACCCGCGACTCTGCCGGCGCTCGGCTTCCTCGACGCGGAGGTCGAGGACGAGCCCGAGCACCACGCCGGCGGCAACGCGGCCACCGGGACGAGCGCGCCGACCTGCTTGACGACCGTTCGCACGTCGAGCTCGGCTTTCCACCCACCGGGGACCGGGAGGAGGACGTCGCCGGGCGGCCGCCGGTTCCAGCCACCTCCCGGCCGTGCGGCGAGCACGATCGAACCCACGACGGCGAGCGTCGGGAGGAACGCGAGCAGCAGCATCGGAAGCGAGACGCGCGGAGCCGCGGTCGCCGGGCGCACACCGGCGAAGCGCGCGAGCGAGAGGACGAGCCCTGCCCCGGCGGTGAGCCCGACGAACAGCGCGTACCGCGCGCCCGAGCGGTCGAACCGCGCCTCGACCGGATACAGCTCGCTCGCCGCCCAGAGCAGCAGGCCCGCGGCGGCCACGCCCGCCGCCGCGGCGAGCGCGCGGGTGGCCGCCTCGCCCCTCACGGAGCGCACTACTCCGCCGCCGGCCGTCCCGCGTCGTCTCGCACGTCCGTCGGAAGGATGCCAGCGGGTCAGCCGCGGCGGACGAGCGAGCCGTCCGACCCGACCTCGACGCCGTCCTCGAGCAACCGCTCGCGCACGAGGTACTGGAAGGTCGACCAGGCTCCCCGCCCCGAGGGCACCATGCGGTAGACCTGCCACTCCGTCGGCAGCGAGGGGTCGGCGCGGCGAGCCTCCGCCCAGTCGGCGAACTTCGGCAGCCGGCCGAGACGGCGCGCGAGCCCGGCGCCCGACTCGACCGCGCGCTCCAGCCGTTCCCGCCCGACCGCGACGTCGAAGCCCGCCTCGCGCAGTGCGGCGGTTAGCGACCCGAAGGTGTGCCAGTAGAGCGACTTCGACGGCACCGCGCCCCGGCGCTCGTCGAGGTCGCGGGCGGTCGGCGGGCGACTGAGCTCCGCGCCCAGCGCGCGCAGAGCCTCGAGCAGCTCCTCGCGCGTCGCGAACCGCCGCGGCAGCAGGCCTGCCCGACGCTTGGCCGCGTTCCAGCTGCCGAAGTGGTCGATTACCGTCTGCGGGTGGACGCTCGTTCCGGGATCGCGCGCGAACTCGCGCATCGTCGGGGAGCGGCCGAGGCGAGCGGCCGACGCTCGGAGCTCCGCGAGGATCTGCGCGTCGGAGTAGCGGCGACGCATCCCGGCCCGGAACGCGGCCAGCGCCGCCTCGTCGACCGGCGGAACCGCTCTCCTCCTGCGACTCACTGCAACAACGATAGATCAGGGTGACCGATCCGCAACAGGGGGCTCCGGGCTAGGCTCGCACGGACATGCGTGTTCCCCTCCCCCTCCCGCTCGAGATCGCGCTCGCCCGCGGCGCCGGTCGCCTGTCGCGACTTGCCCGGCGGGGCGGGGGAACGACGATCCCCGGGAAGATCCTCTGGCTGCTCGACCCGCGCGCGATCGAGCGCCTCGCCGCGCGCCTTCCGCTCGGGTCCGCGCTCGTCTCGGCGACGAACGGCAAGACGACGACGACGGCGATGGTCGCGGAGATCGTCCAGCGGCGGGTCGAGCTCGCGCACAACTCGGCCGGCGCGAATCTCGTCTCGGGCGTCGCCTCGGCGCTGCTCGCGCGCGACGGCGCGCAGCTGGGGCTGTTCGAGGTCGACGAGGGCGCGCTGCCCGAGGTCGCGCGCCGCGTGCGACCGCGCGCGGTCTGCCTCGGCAACCTCTTCCGCGATCAGCTCGACCGCTGGGGCGAGCTGGAGCTGGTCGCCGACCGGTGGCGCGCGATGGTCGCGGAGCTGCCCCGCGACGCGGTCACCGTGGTGAACGGCGACGACCCGCAGGTCGGCTACCTCGCCGAGACCGCCCGCCGTGCCGTCGTGTTCGGCCTAGACGACCCGCGTCACGCGACTCCCCTCCCCCACGCCGCCGACTCGCGCTGGTGCGTCCGCTGCGGGACGCCGTACCGGTACGAGGCGGCGTACGTCGGGCACCTGGGCGACTACGCCTGCCCCGCGTGCGGGCACGTCCGCCCCGCGCTCGACCTCGTCGCGCGCGCGATCGAGCTCGACGGGCTCGAGGCCTCGTCGTTCGACCTCGTGACGCCGGACTGGACCCGCCGGATCCGGCTGCCGCTGCCCGGGCTGTACAACGTGTACAACGCGACGGGCGCCGCCGCGCTGGCGCGCGAGCTGGGCGCGTCGGCGGACGAGATCGTGCGCGGCCTCGAAGGCTTCGCCCCCGCGTTCGGCCGCTTCGAGCGGATCGCGGTCGGCGACCGCGAGGTGGTCGTACTGCTGGTCAAGAACCCGGCGGGCGGGAACGAGGTCGTCCGCACCCTGCTCGCCGGCGGGCCGCCGCCGCGCGCCGTCGTCGCGCTCAACGACGCGATCGCCGACGGGCAGGACGTGTCCTGGATCTGGGACGTCGACTGGGAGCCGCTGCTCGCGCGGCTCGAGGGCGTCGTGGTGACGGGGTCGCGCGCCGCCGAGCTCGCCGTCCGCTTCGTCTACGGCGGCTTCGACGCGAGCGCCGTCGAGCTCGTGCCCGACCTGGAAGGCGCGCTCGATCGCGGGCTCGAGCTCACGCCGGCCGGCGGGCGGCTGTTCGTGCTCCCGACCTACACCGCGATGCTCGCGCTGCGCGAGGTCGTGACTGCGCGCGGGTTCACCCGGCCGTACTGGGAGGACGCGGCGTGAGGATCGTCGTCGGCCACCTCTACCCGGAGCACCTGAACATCTACGCCGACCGCGGCAACATGGCCGTCCTCGCGCGCCGCGCGGCGCTGCGCGGGCACGAGCTCGAGGTGCGGCCGCTCGGCGTCGGCGAGCCGATCCGCCCCGGCGACCACGACCTCCTCTACGTCGGCGGCGGGCAGGACCGTGAGCAGGCGCTGATCGCGCCCGACCTGGCGGCGCGCCGGCGCTCGCTCGCGGAGGCGCTCGCCGACGGGGCGGCGCTGCTGGCAGTCTGCGGCGGTTACCAGCTGCTCGGCCGCTTCTACCGCGGCCACCAGGGAGCCGAGCTTCCCGGCGCAGGGATCTTCCCGCACGAGACGGTCGCCGGGCAGGGGCGGCTGATCGGCGACGTCCTGATCGCGTGCGAGCTCGACGGCGAGCGCTGGAACGTCGCCGGCTTCGAGAACCACGCCGGCCGGACACGCCTGGACGCAGGCGCCGAGCCGCTGGGGCGCGTGGTCGCCGGCTTCGGCAACGACGGGGAGAGCGGCTTCGAAGGCTGCCGCGTCGGGCGGGCGATCGGGACATACCTGCACGGCCCGCTCCTGCCGCGCAACCCCTGGCTCGCCGACTGGGTCCTGCGCCAGGCCCTCGCCCACGCGAGCGGCAGCGAGCCGCCGGCGTTCGAGCCGCTCCCGGACGTGCTGGAACGCCAAGCGCACGAGGTCGCCGCGCGGCGCGCCTACGCCCGCGGCGGGAAATTGCGGTAGATCTCCTCGGCGGCGTAGCGCGCGAGCGCGTCTAGCGGAGGCCGGCTCCGCCGGCCGGGAGCGTTCCCGCGCGGGGAGCGCGCGCGTACATCAGGGAGGGGGGCGCACGGGGGGAACCGGCCGTTCCCCCCGTGAAGGCGCGATGGCCGCCGAAGGCGGCCGAGCGCCGCCTAGCGGGCCCACAGGGCTCCGAGGTAGGCGACGGGGTCGCCGGGGCGCCAGCGGCGCAGGAAGCGCTGAATCGGCGGGTGCAGCGGGACGCCGTCGAGCTCGTGCGGCGCGAACAGCCGGTGACCGCTGACGGCGTCGTCCTGTGACGCGACCCGGTCGAGCGGCGTCCCGGTGAGGTCGGCGGCGAAGACGATGTGGACGACGTGCTTCGG
Organism: Thermoleophilia bacterium; assembly: GCA_014534345.1. Classification (GTDB taxonomy): domain Bacteria; phylum Actinomycetota; class Thermoleophilia; order Gaiellales; family Gaiellaceae; genus JACVRR01. The sequence continues at coordinate 14,562 of JACVRR010000020.1, forward strand.
CGGCCAGCGAGAGGGCGAGATCGAGTCGACGATCGCGACCGGCCCCTCGACCGGGAGCTCGTCGCCCGGCTCCCCGAGCCCGACCTCCTCAGCCAGCTCGCGATGGAGCGCGTCGAGCAGGCTCTCGCCCAGGTTCACGCCGCCGCCGGGAAGCAGCCAGCGCTCGCTCGTGCCCTTGGCGTGGCGGATGAGCAGGATCCGGTCGTGCCAGCGGAGGAGCGCCGCGACCCGGATCCTCGGCCCCATCGCGCTCTACACCGCCGAGGAGCCGAACCCGCGTGCGCCGCGCGCGCTGTCGGGAAGGTCGTCGACCTCCCGGACCGCCACCCCGGGCACCGGGAGGACGACAAGCTGCGCGATCCGCATCCCCGGCTCTACCACGAACGCGCGCTCGCGGTCGGTGTTGAGCAGGAGTACGCGGAGCTCCCCGCGGTAGCCCGAGTCGACGAGCCCCGGCGTGTTCACGATCGTGAGCCCGTTCCGCTCGGCGAGGCCGGAGCGGGGCTGGACGAAGCCGGCGTAGCCGTCGGGGATCGCGACCGCAATCCCGGTTCCCACCGCGGCTCGCTCGCCCGGGCCGAGCTCGACCCGCTCGCAGGCGGCGAGATCCAGTCCTGCGTCGCCCTCGTACGCGCGGCTCGGTACGACGGCCTCGTCGCGGAGCCGGCGGAGCGGCAGCTCGATCACGGGCCGGCCGAGGCGACGCCCGCGTCGGCGTCCGCGTCCGCGTCCGCGACGAGGTACCGCGCGAAGCGCGGCAGGTCGGCCCGCGGGAGGCGCGCCTGGACGAGGACACCGTCCGCGCGGTCGCTCCGCGCCTCGATCGGCGCACCGAGCGCGTACAGCTCGGCCAGCGTCGCGCCGTCGTCGTACGGGACGAGCAGCCGCACGGGAAGGAACCGCTGCGCGAAGCGTCCGGCGACGCGCTCGCGCAGCTCGTCCAGCCCCTCGCCCGTGCGGGCAGACACCTGCACCGCGCCGGCGTAGCGCGTCGCGAGCCGGCGCCGGCGCAGCGGGTCGAGCGCGTCGATCTTGTTGAGCACCAGCTCGACGGGAAGCTCGTCGGCACCGATCCCCGCGAGCACGGCCTCGACGGCGCCGATCATCTCGTCGAGACGTCCGTCCGGCGCGGACGCGTCGGCGACGTGGAGGACGAGATCGGCGACCAGCGTCTCCTCGAGCGTGGCCGCGAACCCCTGCACGAGCTGGTGGGGAAGGCGGCGGATGAAGCCGACCGTGTCGGTGACGAGGTAGCGGCGGCCGTCGTGCTCGAACGCACGCGTCGTCGGATCCAGCGTCTCGAACAGGCGGTTGTCCACGCTGACGCCGGCGCCGGTGAGCGCGTTGAGCAGCGTCGACTTGCCGACGTTCGTGTACCCCGCGAGCGCGACGGTCGGCGTCTGCGAGCGCGCCCGCTCCTTGCGGCGCGTCTCCCGCTGCCGCGAGACCTCGCGCAGCCGTCCGCGGAGCACGTCGATCCGCCGGCGCGCCAGGCGGCGGTCGCTCTCCAGCTGGCTCTCGCCCGGGCCGCGCGTCCCGACGCCGCCGCCCAGCCGCTCCAGGTGCTGCCACATCCCGCGCATCCGCGGGAGGTTGTACTCGAGCTGCGCGACCTCGACTTGCAGCTTGCCCTCGGCGCTGTGGGCGTGCTGGGCGAAGATGTCGAGGATCAGCTGGGTCCGGTCGACGACACGCGCCGAGAGCTCGTTTTCGAGGCGTCGCTGCTGGACGGGAGAGAGCTCGTCGTCGACGAGCAGGACCTCGGCGCCCGCGTCGGCGTACGCCTGCTTCAGCTCCTGGAGTTTGCCCTTCCCGACGTAGGAACGCGGGTCGGGGCCGTTCCGGTGCTGGACGAGCGCCGCGACGAGCTCGACCCCGGCCGTGCGGGCGAGCTCGCGGAGCTCGGCGAGCTCCTCGTCGGGGTCGCTGCCCGGCGGGAGGACGGCCGCGAGGAGGCCGCGCTCGGGGTCGGCGCCCGGCAGCGGGTCGGGCTGGCGATGCGTCACTGCGGCGGATTATGCCGCCGTCCCGCTCGGAGTCCACCGCGGCCGATACGCTCACCGCCCGTGGCGCCGATCTCGCCGATCCTCGCCGGCCTCTCGACGTACCCGTTCGTCCGCCTCGAGGAGGCGAAGCGGGCCGCGCGCGCGCGCGGGATCGAGCTCGTCGACTTCGGGGTGGGCGACCCGCACGAGGGCGCGCCCGCGTTCGTCCGCGAGGCGCTGGTCGCCGCGCTCGACGGCGTCGGCGGTTACCCGCTCGCGCAGGGACTGCCCGAGCTGCGCGCCGCCGTGGCCGCCTGGTGCCGCCGCCGGTTCGGCGTCGATCTCGACCCCGATCGTGAGGTCATCCCGACGCTCGGGAGCAAGGAGGCGATTTTCAGCCTGGCGCAGATCGTCCTCGACCCTCCGGGCGGGCGCGACGTCGTCGTCGTCACGGAGCCCGGGTACCCGGTGCCCGAGCGGGGCGCGCTGTTCGCCGGCGGGCGGCCGCACGTGCTGCCCCTGCTGGAGGAGAACGGCTTCTTGCCCGACCTCGAGTCGCTGGACGAGCACACGTGGCGCCGCGTCGCGCTGTTCTGGGTCAACTACCCGAACAACCCCACCGGCGCGACCGCGCCGCTCGCGTTCTACGAGGAGCTCGCCCTGCGGGCACGCGAGTACGGCTTCGTGCTCGCGTCGGACGAGGCGTACACCGAGGTCTGGTTCGACGGGCCTCCCGCCTCGGCGCTGCAGCTCGCCGACCGCGGCAACGTGATCGCCTTCAACACGCTGAGCAAGCGGTCCGGCATGACCGGCTACCGCTCGGGCTTCGCAGCGGGCGATCCCGCGCTGGTCGCCGCGCTCCGCGCCTACCGGCCGACGGTGGGCACGGCGCCGCAGGAGTTCGTCCAGCGGGCCGCGATCGCGGCCTGGAGCGACGAGGGGCATGTCGAGGCGATGCGGGCGCGCTACGGCGAGCGGCGAGCCGTGCTGCTCGACGTGCTCGAGCGCAAGCGGCTCCGCGTCCCCGGCAGCCGCGCGACGCTCTACCTGTGGCTCGCCGTCCCGAACGGCGAGGCGTCCGAGGACTTCTCGGCGCGCCTTCTCGAGCACGGCGTGGTCGTGTCGCCGGGTCCGTACTTCGGCGCCGCCGGCGAGGGCTACGTCCGCCTCGCGCTCGTGCCGCCGCTCGACGACTGCCGTCGCGCCGCGGACGTCCTCGAGGAGCTCCTGTGATCGCCGACGACGTCGTCGCGGCCCTCGACCGCGGCGAGCGGCGCGTCGCCGAGAAGGTCGACGGAGAATGGGTCGTCGACGTCGAGGCGAAGGAGGCGATCATCGAGTACTTCCGCGTGCGCAAGGTGGAGCCGTCCGAGCTCGGGCCGTTCCGGTATCTGGACAAGATCCCGGTGAAGCGGCTAGAGCCCGCGGCCGGCGTCCGCGTCGTGCCGCCCGCCGTCGCGCGCTACGGGTCGTACCTGTCGCCCGGCGTCGTGCTGATGCCGAGCTACGTCAACATCGGCGCCTGGGTCGGCCCGGGCACGATGGTCGACACGTGGGCGACGGTCGGCTCCTGCGCGCAGGTCGGCGCCGACGTCCACCTCGCGGGTGGCGTCGGGGTCGGCGGCGTGCTCGAGCCCGCCCAGGCGCGGCCGGTGATCGTCGAGGACGGCGCTTTCGTCGGATCCCGCTGCATCCTCACCGAGGGGGTCGTCGTCGGCGAGGAGGCCGTGCTCGCGCCGAACGTCTCGCTGACGGCGTCGGTGCCGGTGATCGACGTGACCGGGACCGAGCCGGTCGAGCACCGCGGGTCGGTCCCGCCGCGGGCCGTGGTCGTCCCGGGCACGCGGCCGAAGGAGTTCGCGGCCGGGACGTACCAGCTCGCGTGCGCCCTGATCGTCGGCTGGCGCACCGAGGCGACCGACCGCAAGACGAGCCTCAACGCCGTGCTGCGGGAGTACGAGCTGGGAACGTGATCGCGCGCTGGGGCCGCGAGCGGTTCCTCGCCCGGCTCGGCGACGTCGTCGCGATCTACGAGACGGTGTGGGCGCGGGCGGGAAGCGGTCAGCGGGACGTCTCCGCCCGACGCGCCACCTGCCCCGACTTCGTCTGCGCGGCAGCGCTCGAGGACGAGCGGCTCCTCGGCTTCGCCTACGGGTCGGCGGGGCGGCCGGGTGAGTGGTGGCACGAGCGCGTCGCCCCCGCGGCCTCCGCGGCCGCCCGCGGCGAGTGGTTCGCCGACTACTTCGTCATCGCCGAGGTCGCCGTGCTGCCCGAGGCGCAGGGGCGAGGGCTCGGTCGCCGGCTGATGGAGGAGCTCCTCGCGGCGCCGGAGGTACGCAGGCACCCGGTCGCGCTGCTGATGGTCGACGACGCAAACGAGCGCGCCAGGGCGCTGTACCGCTCGCTCGGCTTCGAGGACGGCGTGCGCGAGTTCCGCTTCACGCCGGACGGCGACACGAAGCGTGTCATGGGACGCCGACTCCGCGACGTCGGACCTCCGCGGCCCTGACTCCCGTAGGACCGGCGTGCCGCTCCTGGCGCTTCTGCTCGCAGTCGCCCCCGGGTGGCACGGCGACCGGCCGCCCCCGCCTGCCGCGTTCGCACCCGCGCGCTTTGCGCCGCTGCCGACTCGTGCCGTTGCGCTGTGCGCGCGCATGCCCGCGCGGGCGCTCTGCCCCGCGCGCCTCCCGCGACCGTTCCTCGGCCGTCGGCCCCCGTTCCGGGCCGAGGTCCTCCGCGCCGGCAGCAGCGCGACCGGGCTCGAGTTCGCGTACTCCGCCGCCGTCGAGCCGCCGGTCCGCGGCTGGCGGCGGCACACCTGGTGGAACCGGCCCTGCTGCTCGCTCCACTTCACCGTCGAGTGGGTGCGCGGACCCGCTGGCGTCCCCCGCGGCGCCCGCCCGGCGGTCGTCGGCGGGAGCCGCGGGCGCTTCCTGCCCGCGCGCGGGTTCGCCTTCCGCGACGACGGCATGCGCGGCCGCTTCTGGCCCAACCACGCGTGGTTCTTCTGGCGGGACCGAGGCGTCGCCTACGCGGCCAGCCTGCACGTGTTCGGCCGCGGCGGGGAGACGCGCCGCCTGCTCGGGCGCGTGCTCCGCGAGCTCAGGCCGGCACGCGCCGTTGGCTACCGCCGAGCCGCGGCTCCCACGCGGCCTCGACCACGTACCCGTCCGGGTCGCGGCACTTGACGCTTACATACGCGGGCTCGTCCCACTCCTCGACGATCGGGACCCCGTCGGCCGCGAGCCGGTCCCGCAGCGCCCGGACGCCGTCCGGGGTCGGCAGGTGGATCCCGAAGTGGAGGAAGCTGGGCACGCGGATCGGCTCCTCGGTCGGCCCGAGCGCGAGCGAGAACCCGTTCGCGTCGTACAGCATCAGGACGTCGTCGTCGTAGCGGCGCGGCGGCCGCGCGTCGAAGCCGAAGTACGTCTCGTAGAAGCGCCGCGAGCGCTGCTGGTCGCGAACCGCAAGCGCGAGGTGCTGCACCGCGGGAGACGCTACCGCCCGATCGATGCCCGGCGTCAGCAGCTGCTGACCCGGTCGTGCTCGTCCAGCCAGCGGCCGCCGCTCTTCACGTAGACGTCGCGATCGCGCAGCCTCACCCGGACGACGGTCCTTGCGTTCACGACGAAGCGGTACGCAACGACCGCCCTCGTCCGCGTCTCGAGCCGAGTCCGGATCCCGCGCAGCCGGAAGCCCGTGCCGAGCGCGCGCCGGGCCGCGCGCTGACCCGCGACGAACCGCCGGTAGGGGCAGTTGCGGCGGAACCGCGGCGTGTACGTCGCGTACATCGCGCGCCACTTCGCCTGCTTGAAGAGCGTCGCCTGGTGGACCAGCGCGGCCCGCGGCGTCGCGCTCTGCGCCGTCGCGGTCGCTGCGACGAGCGTCCCCGCGGCGGCGGCGAGGACGATCGGGAGGGCTCGAGCAGTCACCGGGAGCGCGTTCGGGCGAGGCCCGGAAGCGTACCGGCAGCGCCCGGCGCCTGGGCTCGGGCCGACGCGCGTCGTTCACTCCATCGGTACGGCGGGCCCGACGAGGAAGGCGCGCCCGTCGGCGAGCCGGACATGGAGCAGCCCGCCCGGAAAGCGCACGGTGACCTCGCCCTCGCCGTGCGTGGCGGCGGCGACGGCGACCGCGCCGGTGCCCGAGGCGGTCGTCTCCCCCACCCCGCGCTCCCACACACGGGCGGTTACTTGCCCCGGCGCGTCGATGCGCGCGACCTCGACGTTCGTGCCGCTCGGGAAGCGCGGGTGCGCAGTCAGCAGCGGCCCGAGCTCGACGACGTCCGACGGGTCACCTACGATGACCGCGTGAGGGTTGCCCACAGAGACAACGACGAGCTCGACGCCGGCGACCGACTCGCGGCCTCGCACCTCCACGTCCCCGACCTCGGTCTCCGCCTCCCCGCCTGCGAGGATCCGGGCGCCGACCTCGCGCGGGCCGACCCGGACGCGGACGCGCTCGAGCCCGCGTCGCTGCGCGAGCCAGCAGGCGGCGATCCGCGTGCCGTTGCCCGACATCTCCGCGGTCGAGCCGTCGGCGTTCCAGATCGTCACTTCGACGTCGTCCTCTCCCGCCGAGACGACCTCGACGACGCCGTCGGCGCGCTCGCAGAGCGCCCGTACCGCCTGGGGCGTCAGCCGCTCGTCACCCGGCTCGACGACCAGGTACGAGTTGCCGAGCGCGTGCCACTTCGAGGATCTCATCCGCGATCTCGCCCTCGGGGCGGTCCGCGCGGACCGTAACGAGTCGCGGGATCCGCCGCATCCACTTGCGCTGGTAGCGCGCATAGCGGCGTGTGATCCGAACGAGCTCGGCGAATGCCTGCTCGGGAGGGAGTTCCGCGATCGGCCGGAGGCCGTGGACGGTCCACGCCGTCCGTGAGATCGGCTCACTGAGCGCCCGCCGGACCTCGTCCTCGACGCCCGCCGCGAACATCGCGCGCGCCCGCTCCTCGATCCGCCGGTCGAGGAGCTCGATCGGGACGTCGAGCCCGAAGACCAGCGTCGGATGGCGGGTCTCGCCCGTCCACAACTGATCATCCGCGGGCCGCAGCGAGGAGCCGAGCTCGGCGAGCTCGAGCGCGCGGACGACGCGACGGCGGTCGTTCGGGTGCACCGCTGCCGCCGCGGCCGGGTCGCGCTCGGAGAGCAGCGCGTGCGCGCCCGGGGGCCCCAGCCGCTCGTAGGCCGCCTCGAGCCGCTCGCGCAGGCCGGGCGCCGGCTCCGGGGGGATCGCCAGCTCCGCCAGTGCCGCGCGCAGGTACAGGCCGGTCCCGCCGACGACGACGGGCGTTCGCCCACGGGCGAGGATCTCGTCGACGGTGGCGTGCGCGCGTCGCTCGTACTCGCCGAGCGAGCCCTCGCGCGAGAGCGGCCAGATCGCGACCAGGTGCGTCGGGTACGACGCCTGGTTCGTGAGGATCGGCAGGCCGCGGTAGAGCTGCATCGCGTCGGCGGAGACCAGCTCCGCGGCCGCCCGCTCGGCGAGCGCCTCCGCGACTGCGCTCTTGCCCGAGGCGGTCGGGCCGAAGAGCGCCAGGACGAACGGCTCAGCCAAGGAGGCGCGCCGCCGCCCGGTCCAGCTCGTCCTGCGTCGCTCCGGCGCGGCGCAGATACGCATCCACGGCCCCATGCTCCCGCTCGAGCGCGGCGAGCACGGCGATGACCGCTTCGGGAGGGCAGAGCGCGAGGCGCTCGCGCCGCGCCCGCTCCCGCTCGGTCTCCGCGTCCTCGATCCAGCGGCCGACGTACGGGGCCCAGCTCGCCTCGCTGAGCGCGTAGTCGGCCGCGATCGCGCCGTCCCGGACGCCGGCGAGACGGAGCAGCAGCGCGACGACGAGCCCCGTTCGGTCCTTGCCGGCCGCGCAGTGGACGACGACGGCGCCCTCCCGCGCGTCGGCAATCGCAGCGATCGCTCGCGCGAAGTTCTCCGCGTAGCGCCGGAGGAACGCCAGGTACACCTCGCGCGTCGCCTCGACGGCCGTCGGCTGTGCGGCGGCGAGCGCGTCGAGCTCGCGCCCGTACGCAGCGTCGAAGTCGCCCAACAGCGAGACGTGGACGACGTCCAGCGGGAGCTCGGTGGGCGGATCTTCGGCCAGCTCCTCGTGCCAGCGCAGGTCGAGGATCGACCGCACGCCGTAGTCGGCGAGCGCCGCCCAGCCCGCATCGCTGAGACCGCGGACGCTGTCGGCGCGGACGACCCGGCGGACGCGCGTCTCGCCGCCGTCGGCCGTCGGCAGCCCGCCGAGGTCGCGGACGTTGACGCACCCGTCCCAGCGGAGCGCGCGCTCGAGCACTACGCCGCGACGGCTGCCAGCTGCGTGCCGCGGAGCGTCGTCGAGGTTGCTCCCTCGACCCGCACGGGGACCGTCTCCCCCGGCGTCGCCGAGCCGGCGAAGTTGACCGTCGTGTTGCGCCGCGTCCGCCCGCGCAGGAGGCTCGGGTCGGTTCGGCTCGGCCCCTCGACGAGCACCTCCTCGACGCCTCCGACGCGCGCGGCGTTGCGCGCGCGCGCGACGCCCTGCACGACGTCGATCAAGCGCTCGACGCGCTCCCGCTTGACGTCCTCGGAGGCCTGGTCGGCCATCGCGGCCGCCTCGGTGCCGCTGCGGGGGCTGTAGACGAAGGTGTAGGCGCCGTCGAATCCAACCTCCTGGACGAGCGAGACCGTCTGCTCGAAGTCGTCCTCCGTCTCGCCCGGGAAGCCGACGATCAGGTCGGTCGTGAGCGCCAACTCGGGAATCGCGTCACGCAGGCGCTCGACGAGCGCGAGGTACCGCTCGCGGCTGTACGTCCGCCGCATCCGCTTGAGGACGCGCGTCGAGCCGGACTGGGCCGGCAGGTGCGTGTGCTCGCAGACCGCGGAGCACTCCGCCATCGCCCGGATCACGGGCTCGCGAAAGTCCTTCGGATGCGGGCTGGTGAAGCGGATGCGCTCGATGCCGTCGATGGCGTCGACCGCCCGCAGCAGCTCGCCGAAGTCGGTGCGCACGTCCGGCAGCAGATCGCGCCCCCACGAGTTGACGTTCTGCCCGAGCAGGGTCACCTCCCGCACGCCTTCGGCCGCCAGCCGGCTGACCTCGGCCACCACGTCGCCCGGGCGGCGGCTCACCTCGCGCCCGCGCACGGCCGGGACGATGCAGTAGGCGCACTTCGAGTTGCAGCCCATCGAGATCTGCACCCAGGCCTGGAAGCGTCGCTCCCGATGCAGCGGGAGCACGGCCGAGAACCGCCGCTCGTCCCCCGTCCCGAACGCCCCGCGCGCGATTCCGTGCCCGCCCGCGCCGAGCCACTCGCCCAGGTGCGCGATCGAGCCGGGGCCGAACGCGACGTCGACGGCCGGGTAGAGCGAGAAGAGCCGTTCCCGCTGTGCCTCGGCGTAGCAGCCCCCGACGGCGATCACCTTCTCGGGGTCGCGCTGCTTCAGCGCCGCCGCCTGCCCGAGGTGCGCCGCGAAGCGCTGGTCGGGCTTCTCGCGGATCGTGCAGGTATTGAAGACGAGCACGTCCGCCTCCTCCTGCGAGCGCGCCTCCCCGAGCCCGAGGTCCTCGAGCAGGCCCTTGATCCGCTCGGAGTCGTGAGCGTTCATCTGGCAGCCGAAGGTGGTGACGTGGTAGCGCCGCACGCGCCGTAGGGTAGCCCGGCGGCGGCACTCACTCCCGCGCGTCAGCGCCGGGCCAGGCACTCCCGCATCGCGACGACCCGGTACTCCGCGTAGCGGTCGAGCGGGAGGTCGGTCTCGCCGCGCCGGCGCTTCGCCGCGAGCCACGTCAGGACCACGGCCTGCCGCGCCGCCATCAGCGTGGGCAGGTGCCGTTCGAGCGACGGCGGGAGTGCCCGGACGCTCCGGTAGCCGGCCAGGAACGCGCGGCGAAGGCGCCGATACGAGTCGGAGAAGTCCGCCAGGTTGTCGACGAGCGGCGCGACGTCGTCGAGGTAGTAGCCCCAGCCGACGTCGTCGAAGTCGAGCACGCCGAGCTCCCACCCGGCCGGTGTCCGGCGGAAGCGGCAGTTCACGAGGACGTAGTCCTTGTGGATCACTCCCCACTGCTCGGTGTCGGGGCCGAGCTCCGCGAACACCGCCCGCGTCCGCTCGGCGACCTCGCGGAACAACTCCAGCGCGTCCGGTGCGAGGAAGTCCTCCAGCGGGCCGGGACGGAACGGCGACGCCGACGAGAACATCGTCTCGGCGTCCCAGGTCGGGAGCTCGAAGCCCGCCGTCGGTTCGAACCGCTGCGCGAAGTCGTGCAGGCGTCCGAGCGCCTCTCCAAGCAGGAACGCCGAACGCGGCCCCAGGCCTCGCGTTGGCTTCAGCTCGCGGCCCTCGACCCAGGTCAGTAGATCGCAGCACCGCTCGCCCTCGCCGAGCAGCTCGCCGTCGCGCCGAGCGACCGGGCGCGGCACGGAGACTGGCGTCCCGCGCAGATCGTCCGCGAGCGCCCGGAGGAACTGCAGCTCGGAGCGGATCTGCGCCGCCGTTCGGTACCCCGGCCGGTGTACGCGCAGCGCGAACCGGCCGGCCGCTGTCGTCACCTCGAAGACGGCGTTGTTGATCAGGCGGATCGGCCGGATCCCGACCGGCGCCTCCAGCTCGTACTCAGCGAGCGCACGCCGCGCGATCTCGAGGAGCTCCGGGTCCGCGGGCCCGCTCACCCGAGAGCCCGCCGACGGGGCCGTCGGACGGCCGGAAACCGAGCGCGAAGCGCGAGTCTTCCGGCCGTCGCGAGGCGTCCAGGCCTCCGGCGATGAGCGACTGGCTTGCGCGCGGCCCCCGACGCGGGGGCCTGCGAGGCAAGGGGCGCTGTGCGGAGGCGAGGCGTCCCGTGCGCGAAGCCGGACTTGCTCCGGCGAGAGCGCAAGCGGGCGTCGTTACGCC
>JACVRR010000024.1 GCA_014534345.1 Thermoleophilia bacterium
ACGTTCGTGTTTCGCCACCCCGGCGGCGGGGACGGGAGCTCGTATGGCCCGCTGCCAGACCTGTGGAAACGACTACGACAAGGCGTTCCAGGTTGCAATGGCCGACGGACGAACGGCCTCGTTCGACACCTTCGAGTGCGCGATCCACGCCTTCGCGCCCGCCTGCGAGCACTGCGGGTGCCGCGTCATCGGCCACGGCGTCGAGGCGGACGGCCGGATCTTCTGCTGCGCGCACTGCGCCGAGCGCGCGGGCGTGAGCGAGCTCCGCGACCGCGTCTAGTCGCGCCGGGGCCGGTGCGAGGCGCCGGTCGTCGCCCGCGGCGACAGGGCGCGCTCGAGGAGCTTTCCCGCAGCGACGACGAGCGCGTCGGCGCCTGCCGGTGCAGCGAGCTGCGCCGAGGCCGGGAGGCCGCCGTCCGCGGGACCGCACGGGAGCGCGAGCGCGGGCCAGCCAAGCGCGTTGAAGGGGAACGTGAAGCGGATGAGCGTCGCGCGGAGCTCGAGCTCGTCGCCGTCGGCGGGCGGCGGGACGACCGGGAGCGTCGGGGTGACGACGACGTCGACGTCCTCCACCAGCTCGCCCCACTGGGCGCGGTACTCGTCCCGCCGGCGCACCGCGGCGTCGTACTCGCGGTCCGTCACGTCGAGGCAGCGCTCGATCTTCGCCCGCACGTTGGCGCCGTAGAGCTCCGCGAACTCGGCGTACAGCTCCCGGTGGACGTCGGCGACCTCGCGCATGAACGCGGGCCCGACGTCGTGGGGCAGCGGCAGCTCGAGCCGCCGTCGCCGGGGAAACGTCCGCGCCGCCTCGTCCACGCGGCGCGCGACGCCCGGATCGGCGAGCTCCAGCCAGGCCACCCCCGCCGTCACCTCCTCGAGTGACTCGAGCCGCTGCGGGACGAAGTCCGGCGCGAGAACGGCGAGCAGCGACACGCACTCCGCGACCGACCGCGCCATCGGGCCGGCGTGGTCGAAGCTCGGCGCGAGCGGAAAGCAGCCGTCGAGCGGGACGACCCCGTAGCTCGGCTTGAAGCCGACGACGGCGCAGCACGCGGCGGGGATACGAATCGAGCCGCCGGAGTCGGTCCCGAGCGCCGCGTCGGCGAGGCCCGCGGCGAGCGCCGCCGCCGAGCCGCCGCTCGAGCCGCCGGCCGTTCGCCCGGGCGCGACGGGGTTCGGCACCGTCCCGAAGTGCGGGTTCTGCGAGGTGACGCCGTAGGCGAACTCGTGGAGGTTCGTCTTGCCGACGCTCGCGTACCCGGCCGCCTCCGCACGTCGCACCGCCTCGGCGGTCGCCGCCGGGATGTGGTCGGCGAACACCGCCGAGCCGTACGTCGTGGCAAGGCCGGCGGTGTCGAACAGGTCCTTCACCGCCAAGCGGACGCCGCCGGCGGGAAGCTCGGGCCGCGCGAGGAAGATCCCCTCCGTCATGCTCCCGCCCATGCGCGTGCACGACTGTAACTGGATGCAGCTCGAGGACTACCTGCGCCGCGACGACCGCATCGTGCTCCCGCTCGGCTCGACCGAGCAGCACGCGTTCCTGTCGCTCGGCACCGACAACATCCTCTCCGAGCGCGTTGCGGTGGAGGCCGCCGAGCCCCTCGACATCCCCGTACTTCCGCCGCTCGCGTACGGCATCACGACGCTCTACGCCGCCTACCCGGGCAGCCCCAGCCTGCGGCTGGGGACGCACGCGCGCGTCGTCCGCGAGCTCCTCGAGTCGCTTCACGGGCAGGGGTTCCGCCGGATCCTGGTCGTCAACGGCCACGGCGGCAACGGCCCGACGCGCGCCGTCGTCGCCGAGTGGATGGCCGACACCGAGGGCGAGGCGCTCTGGCACGACTGGTACCACGGGCCGAAGCTGCGCGCGGCGGCGGACTCCGTCGGGCCGCTGGTGCACGCCAACTGGTCGGAGAACTTCCCGTGGAACCGCGTCGAGGGCGTCGAGCTGCCGGCCGAGCCGAAGCCGCTCGTGGACCCGCCGTTCACGACGCCGGCGGCGTTCCGCGAGGCCGCCTGCGACGGCTCGTACGGCGGCCCCTACGCCGCGGACGACGAGGAGATGCTGCGGCTGTGGAGCGTCGCGGTCGACGAGGTGCGCGAGCTCCTCGAGCACGGCTGGCGCGCGTGATGGAGCTCGACCACGTCGTCGTCCGGACGCCCGACGGAATCCGCCACGCCCGCGTCGACGATGTCCCGATCCTCCTCTGCGGCCGCGCGCCCGAAGAGGGGTCGCGCGAGCTGCCAGGCGAGCGCGCTTTCGACTGCCAGGACTGCCGCCGCGAGGCGGAGCTCCGCGGCGACCGCTCGGTAGGCATCGTCGACGCGTGAACTACGCGTGCGCTTGCGCGCGCGCTGGCCGGGGGAACCACAGCTTCCCCCGAGAGCCCCCTCCTCATGTTTGGACGCTCGCTCCGCTCGCTGCGCGGGGGAACGAGTTCCCCCGCGGCCCCCTCCCCGGGTCCGACCGGCTCGCCTCGCCCGCCGTGTCTAGCGGCGATGCTCCGCCCTGGCTAATCCGCCACGGCCAGGTAGACGAACGCCACCGCGATCGTGCCGGCGAAGAGGAGGGCGAACAGGCCGAACAGGGCCCAGCCGAAGACCATGTTCTTGCGCGCGGTCTCGGGATCGATATCCAGCACGCTACGCGTCCAGTTTGGCCGGACAGACGCCGAGGTGGATCGCGCTCATCACCGCCGCAGCTGCACTCTAGTCGCTCGAACCCACGCGCTACACGACCAGCGGGTCGACGGCCATGGCGACGAACAGCAGCGCCAGGTACGCGAGCGAGTAGTGGAACACGAGCGCCGCGCGCCCCGGGGTCGGCTCGCGGCGCAGCCGCCACGCGAGCAGCAGGAAGCCGGCCCCGAGCGCGACCGCGGCGACCAGATACACCGCGCCGAACATCCCCCAGGCGAGCGGCGCGAGCGTCAGCGCGACCAGCCCGACCGTGTACAGGACGATCTGGCGGGTCGTCTCGCGCTCGCCGCGCACGACCGGCAGCATCGGAACCCCCGCCGCCTCGTACTGGCGCCTGATCAGCAGCGCGAGCGCCCAGAAGTGAGGCGGCGTCCAGACGAAGACGACCAGGAACAGGAACAGCGCCGGCAGGGTCAGGTTCCCGGTCGCCGCAGCCCAGCCGACGAGCGGCGGCACCGCGCCAGCCGCGCCGCCGACGACGATGTTCTGCGGGGTCGAGCGCTTGAGCCAGCCGGTGTAGACGAGGACGTAGAAGAGGTTCCCGGCGAGCGCGAGCAGCGCGGTCAGCACGTTCGCGAGGCTGGCGAGCAGCACGAACGAGAGCGCCGACAGCGCGAGCCCGAACTCGAGGGCGCGCGCCGGCGGCACGCGACCCGAGGCGACCGGCCGGCGCTCCGTCCGCGTGCCCATCAGCCGGTCGATGTCCCGGTCGAGGACGTGGTTGAGCGCGCTCGCGCCGCCGCAGGCGAGCCCGAGACCGACCAGCAGCACCCCGAGGTCGGCGAGTGGCGGCACCCCGCCCGCGCCGACGAACATCCCCGCCGCGCCCGTCAGCAGGAGCAGGCTCATGATCCGCGGCTTCGTCAGCGTGACGTAGTCGCGCAGCGGGCCGCCGGACACCCGCTCGCCGCGGAACGACACGGCCGCCGCCACGGCCGTCGCCGCGAGGGACAGCGCCGCGAGCCCGACGTGCAGCGGCTGCGACCACCAGGCGGCCGTCGCGGCGAGGAACGCTCCGAGCGCCGTGTACGCCGGCGCGCGCAGCGCCGGGTGCGCGAAGCGGGCGGCGGCGACCAGCGCCGCCAACGGCGGCAGGGCGACCAGGACGAGCGCGCGGTGCGCGAGCCCGAGCTCGCCGCTCGCGACGGCCGCCGCGCCGGCGGCCACGGCGCCGAGCGCGCACAGGCGAAGCCAGGGACCCGGAGGCACGTCCCGCGCGTCCGTCCAATGCAGCTCCGGCGGGTTCGGTGAAGGAGCGCGCACGGCGCGCCTCCGGCCAACCCAGACGCGTAGCGTGGGGCCTGCCATCACACCAGCTCCCGCGCCCGCAGCCGCAGGTCGCGCAGCGGCCGCGCGCTCGTCACGTAGGGCACGTCGTCGAAGTTGTGCGGCGGCGGCGGCGAGGTCGTGTACCACTCGAGCGTGTCGGCCTGCCAGGGGTCGTTGCCGACGCGGCGGCCGCGCCGCCGGGTCCACACGACGTTGATGGCGAACAGCAGCGCGCCCAACCCCATGACGTACGAGCCGACCGAGGAGGCGAGGTTGTACCAGTTCCACAGCGGGTCGTCCTCGTACGTCCAGACGCGGCGCGGCATCCCCAGCAGCCCGAGCATGTGCTGCGGGAAGAACGCGAGGTTCATCCCGAGGAAGAAGCACCAGAACGTCCACTTCCCGAGCGCCTCCGACAGCTTGCGCCCGAACAACTTCGGCCACCAGTAGTGCAGGCCGGCGAAGAGGGCCATGATCGAGCCGCCGAAGAGGACGTAGTGCATGTGCGCGACGATGAAGTACGTGTCGTGCACGAGCCAGTCGAACGGGAACGCGGCGACGAAGATCCCGGAGAGCCCGCCGATCGTGAAGACGGCGATGAACCCGAGCGCGAACAGCATCGGCGTGTCGAAGATCAGGTTGCCGCGCCAGGTCGTGGCGACCCAGTTGAAGATCTTGATCCCGGTCGGCACGGCGATGGTCATCGAGGTGATCATGAAGAACGCGTTCAGCCAGTTCGGCAGGCCGAGCGTGAACATGTGGTGCGCCCAGACGAGCAGCGAGTAGAAGCCGATCGCGACGCTCGAGTAGGCGATCGCCTTGTAGCCGAAGATCGGCTTGCGCGCGAACACCGGGATGACCTCCGAGATGATCCCGAACGCGGGCAGGATCATCACGTACACCTCGGGGTGGCCGAAGAACCAGAACACGTGCTGGTAGAGGACGGGGTCGCCGCCGTCGGTCGGCACGAAGAACTTCCGCCCGAGGTCGAACTGGCGGTCGATCAGGAGCAGCGTCAGACCGGCGGAGAGCGCGGGCAGGACGACGACGAGCAGCCAGGCGTAGATCTCGATCGCCCACACGAACAGCGGCAGGCGCAGCCAGGTCATCCCGCGCGTGCGGAGGTTGTGGATCGTGACCAGGAAGTTGATCGCGCCGGCGAGCGAGGACAGCGTGAGGATGTGCAGCGAGAGAATCCACAGGTCCTGGCCGGTGCCGGGCAGCTGGACGGAGATCGGGGGGTAGCTCGTCCACCCCGCCTTCGCCGTGCCCCCGTCGGCGAACCAGCTCGCGTACAGGACGAGGCCGCCGAACAGGAACGTCCAGTAGCCGAACGCGTTCAGCCGCGGGAAGGCCATGTCGCGCGTCCCGATCATCAGCGGCACCAGGTAGTTCGCCAGCCCCGCCCAGACGGGCACGACGACCAGGAAGACCATCGTCGTCCCGTGCATGGTGAAGAGCTGGTTGTAGGTGTCCCGCGAGACGAACTCCGTCCCCGACTGGATCAGCTGCGTCCGCATGAGCAGCGCGAGCACGCCGCCCGCCAGGAAGAAGACGAGGCTGGTGACGACGTAGAGGATCCCGATCCGCTTGTGGTCGGTCGTCGTCACCCAGCTCATGACGCGACCGCGCTCCCACGCGACGCGGGGCCGCTCGGCTGCCGGGGCCCTAACCGCCATCGCCCTCGCCGTCCTCGCCGCCGTCCCCGCCCGTGCCGCCCGCGAGGTTCTCGCGCAGGTACGCGGTCAGCGCGTCGAGCTCGCCGTCCGTCCAGCCGCGGCCGACGGGCGGCATCTCCCCGGGGCCGGTGACCACGACGTCGCGGAGGGCGTCCGCGTCGCGGAGCACGGGGTTCCCCTGCAGCGGCGGGGCGAGCTCGCCGGCGACGTCCTCGCCGTGGCACTTGGCGCACGCCCCCGTCCACAGCTCCTCGCCGAGCTCGGGCGACCCGGCCAGCTGCTGCTCACGGCGCTCGTCGAGCCAGCGCCGGAACTCGTCCTCGGGAACGACCTCGACCGCGCCGAGCATCGCCGAGTGCTGGACGCCGCAGAACTCGCCGCAGCGGACGGTGAACGCGCCCTCGCGCGTCGGCACGATCCGGATCGTCGTTCCCTGGCCGGGGATCGTGTCGCGCTTGCCCGTCAGCTCGTTCGCCCACCAGCTGTGCAGGACGTCGTGCTCGGGGGCGGTCAGCCGCAGCTCCGCCTCCACGCCGAGCGGCAGCCGCAGCCGGTCGATCGCGACCTCGCCGCCGTCGTACACGTAGCGCCAGTAGAACTGCCGCCCCTCGACGGTCACCTCGACCGGCCGCCCGTCCTGCGCCCGCGCGGGGTCGGTGATCCCGGGGAGCTTGTAGAAGACGAAGGCGCCGACGACGAACAGGATCACGACGGGCACGAGCGTCCAGGCCACCTCGAGGTTCGTGTTGCCGCGGATCTGCGGGCCTTCGACGTCGCGGTCGCCGCCGCGGTTGCGGAAGCGGACCGCGAACAGCACGAGCGGGACGACGACGAGCAGGAGCACGAGGCCGGCGAAGGCGAGGATCAGCCAGTAGATGTCGGCGATCCGCTCGGCCGAGGGTGAAGCCGGCTCCGGGGGGGCGAAGCCGCCGCTTCCCGCCACGGCGACGGCGGGGAGGGCGAGCGCCGCGAGCGCGGCGAGCGCGGCCACGAGCGGCTGGCGGCCCACGGGCGGGCATTCTATGGGGGTGCCCGCGCCCCCGGCCTCGTATCGCGAGTCGCAGACGAGGGGATCGCGCGTCGCGCTTCCGCCCGAGGTGACCGCCCCGTTCGAGGTCTACCGGAACGGCGTGCTGCAGCGCCTCGGCCCCGACTACCGCGTCGAGGGCGACGAGCTCGTGTTCCACGACGCGCTCGCCCGCGAGGGCAAGCTCGGGTTCTGGCGCTGGGCGAGCATGTTCCTCGGCATCGCGGGCACCTACCGGGCGAACGACACGGTCGACGTCGGCTACCAGCGCGAGGGGCGGCGCACCGTCGCGACCGGGCTGCCGCTCGTGCCCGACGACCGGGAGCGCGCATGACGAGCAGCATCCGCCTCGGCCGGATTGCCGGAATCGAGATCGGGCTCAACTGGAGCTGGCTCGTCGTGTTCGCGCTGATCGTCTGGTCGCTGTCGGAGACCGTCTTCCCGCGGCAGAACCCGGGACTCGGCGACGGCCAGTACCTGACGATGGCGATCGTCGCCTCGGTGCTGTTCTTCGCCGCGCTGCTCGCGCACGAGCTCGGGCACGCGGTCGTCGCACGCCGCGAGGGGATGGAGATCGACGGGATCACGCTCTGGCTGTTCGGCGGGGTGGCGAAGTTCAAGGGGCAGTTCCCGTCCGCGGGCGCGGAGTTCCGGATCGCGATCGCCGGCCCGCTGGTGACGCTCGTGATCGCGGCGGTCCTCGTCGCGGCGGCCCTCGCGCTCGACCTGCCGCCGGGCGCGGACGGCGTCGTCATGTGGCTCGGCTTCATCAACGTGATCCTGCTCGTGTTCAACCTGCTCCCCGCGCTGCCGCTCGACGGCGGCCGCGTCCTGCGCTCGGCGATCTGGCACTTCCGCGGCGACTTCACCGGCGCAACCCGGGCCGCCGCCGGCGTCGCGCGCGCGTTCGCCTTCCTGTTCATCGCCCTCGGCGTCCTGCGCTTCTTCATGGGCGACACCGTCGGCGGCGTCTGGATGGCGTTCATCGGCTGGTTCCTGCTCGCCGCGGCGAGCGCCGAGGCGCGCTTCGTGGCGGTGCGGGACGCGCTCCACGGCCTGCGCGTGCGCGACCTGATGGTGCGTGAGCCGGCCACCGTCAGCCCCTCGCTCTCGCTCGGCCGCTTCATGGACGACGTCGTGTGGAGCCGCCGCTACACGACCTACCCGGTGGTCGACGACGGGCACGCCGTCGGGCTGCTGCCGTTCCGGCGCGTCGCCGAGGTCCCGCGGGCCGAGTGGGACACCCGCCGGGTGGCGGATTGCATGCTCTCGCGCGAGCACGTGCCCGTGCTCGACGAGGGCGAGGAGCTCGCCGACGCGCTCGCGGAGCTGAGCCAGAGCGACGTCGGGCGCGCGCTCGTCCTCGAAGGCGACCGGCTGGTCGGCTTCCTCTCGCGGACCGACCTCGCCCGCGCGGTCGAGCTCGGCGCGCTGAGGCGGCGGCGCTAGGACGCGACCTCGGGAGCCCGCTGGCGGCCGCGCACCGCCGCCGTCCGCTCGAGCCACGGCGCCGCGCGCAGGCGCTCGAAGATCTCCTCCGCCTCGTCGAGCAGCCGCGCCGCTTCCTCGTCTCGCCCCTCCGACGCGAGCCACTCGGCGTGCTCGAGCCGGACGACCGCGACCTCGAACGGCGACTCGATCTCGCCGAAGATCTGCGCGGCCGCCGCGAACGCGGCGTCGGCCGTGTCGGCATCGCCGCCGGCGGCCGAGCGGTGCGCGTTAAAGCGAGCTCCGACCGCGCGCAGGAACGGCGTCAGCTGGCCTGGCGGAAGCGCTTCCACCGTCGCGAGCAGCTCGTCCAGCTTCGCGTCGTCGCGCAGCGCGCGGGCCGCCTCCATCGCCGTTACCAAGGCGAGCTTCACGGAGACGTCGGCGATTCCGAGTTCTCCTCGCGTCGTCAGCGCGTCCTCGGCCGCCGCGAGTGCCTCTCGCGGGCTCCCGGCGACGATGAGCAGAACCGACTCCACGGACCGGTAGTTCGCGCGGCCCTGCGTCTCGTTCATGTCCACCACCTCGCCCGCTGCCACGAGCAGCCGGCGCGCTTCCGCGAACGCCCCGCGGTGGGCCGCGAGCGGAACGAGAGCGCCTCGCTCCCACGCCGACGCGTCGTCGCTCAGCGCCGTCTCCGCCGTGTCCCACTCGCCGAGCTGGAACAGCAGGACGGACTCCCACACGGTGAGGTTGGTCTCACCGCTCCGTTGGCCGACGCGACGGGCGAGCTCTGCGCCGGCATGGCTCACCTCGAGCGCCTCCCGGTAGCGGTCGCGCTCGACGGTGAGCGCGGCAAGGTTGATGTGCGCCCGGATCGCCGCCTCGGAGACGTCGCCTCTCCGTGCCACCTCGAGCGAGTGACGGACGAGCAGCATGCCCTCCTCCACGCGGCCGCGCTTGGCGAGCATCATCCCCTTCGTGTTGAGGCCGTGGGACAGGACGTCGGGCAGCTGCAGCGCCTCGGCGATCTCGAGCGCAACGTCGTTCGTGGCGAGCGCCTCGTCGACGCGCCCGCTGAAGAACAAGAGCCGGCTGAAGTCTGCGGCGAGCCTCGCGAAGTCGGCGTCGCGCTCGTCCCGGGCGAGCTCCTCGAACGAGCGCTCGACCTCCGCGACGGCACGCTCGATGTCGTGCTCTTGCTGCCACGTGACCTCGACGGCCCGCCTCGCCGCAACGCGCGCTGCGCGGCGTGAGAGCCCGAGCTCGTCGAGGCAGGCGACGGCCTGCTCGAAGTGGTGCCGCGCGTCGGCGGTCCGCCAGCGGCTGGCTGCCATCGCCCCCGCCTGCTCGTGCAGCTCGGCTCGCTCGAGCGGGCTGCGGGCGAGCTCCAGCGCCCGCTCGAAGTACCGCTGCGCGTTCTCGCTCGCCGCGAGCGCCGCCGCGCGCTCGCCCGCCTTGACCAGCGTCGCGTACGCCTTCCTCCGCGTCTCGTCCGCGTCCGGTGCGTCCGGGTCGAGCTCGAGCGCCGTGACGTAGTGCGAGGCCACGATCTCGGCCAGCTCGTCGTCCCCGTCCCGCGAGCCGCGTTCCAACGATGCGGCCACGGCGAGGTGCCGTGACTTGCGCTCGCCGCGGGGCATCGTCTCGTAGGCGACCTGCCGGAGAAGGTCCTGCAGGAACCCGTACTGGCCCCGCTCCGGCGAGCGCGGATCGGCCTGGAGCGTGAGGATCTCCTTGCGCACGAGCGCGGCGAGAACTCGGTCGACGTCCGCTTCCGGCACCGTCGTCGCGGCCCGTACGGCGTCGCGCTGGAACGTCTTGCCGACGACCGAAGCGTCGTGCACGAAGCGGCGCTCGTCGGGATCCAGTGCGTCGAGCCGGGCTGCCACGAGCGCGTGGAGGCTCTCCGGAATCCCGAGGCTGTCGATCTCGGCGGCCGGCCGGTACGCGTCGCCCTCGCGCACGAGGAGACCGCGATCGAGGAGCATGCGCACCGTCTCGACCGCGTAGAGCGGCACGCCTTCGGCCCGGTCGAGGACCTGGCGACGCAGGTCTGCCGGCAAACCCCCGACGAAGCCGTCGAGCAACGCTTCCATCGCCGGCGGGGGCAGGGGCTCGAGCGAGAGCGTCGTGGCGTTGCGAATGCCGCTCGCCCAGCGCGGATGGCGGTCCTCCAGCTCCGGGCGCGTGAGACCGAGGACGAGGAGCGGGTGGTTCCGCGACCAGTCGAGCAGGTACGCGACGAACTCGAGCAGCGGCGCGTCCGCCCACTGCAGATCCTCGAACACGAGGACGACGGGGCCGTGCTCGGCGAGACGCTCCAGGAAGAGCCGCCAGCCGGCGGCGAGGTCGGAGCGCTCGCGCACTTCGCCGCCGAGCGCGAGCAGCTGCGCGAGCCGCGGCTCGATCCACTGGCGCTCCTCCGGGTCGCCGACGTAGGTCTGAATCGCACTCCGCAGCTTCTCGCGCGCCGACTCCGCGTCCTCGCCCTCCGCGATCCCTGCGCGCATGCGGACCATCTCGGCGAGCGCCCAGTCCGACACGCCCTCGCCGTAGGCGAGCGAGCGGCCGCGGTGCCAGTACACCGTCTGGGCCAGGCCGTCGAGGTAGCGCTGGAGCTCGCGCGCTAGCCGCGACTTGCCGATGCCGGCGATGCCGACGATCGAGATCAGGTGCGCCTTCCGCTCGTCGGCGCTCGCGTGAAACAGCTCTTTGAGCAGGCGGAGCTCGCGTTCGCGGCCGACGAAAGGCGGCTCGAGCGTGTCCGCCTTCAGCGAGCCGCCGCGTCCGGCGGTCACGCGCAGCGCCCGCGCGAGGCGGACGGGCTCGGCTCGCCCGCGCAGCTCGTGCATCCCCGCGTCGGCGTAGGCGATCGACACCTCGGTCGCGCGGCGCGTGCCGTCCGCGACGAGGACCGTGCCGGGCTCGGCGAGGCCCTGGATCCGGGACGCTGCGTTCACCAGGTCGCCCGCGACCATCCCCTGGCCCTCCGCGCCGAGCGTCACGGCCGCCTCGCCGGTGACGACCCCGGCGCGCGCCGCGAGACCGGGCGCGCCCGCCTCGGCGCCGAGGACGGCGACGGACGGAACGAGCTCGAGCGCGGCGCGGACGGCTCGCTCGGCGTCGTCCTCGCGCGCCACCGGCGTCCCCCAGACCGCCATCACGGCGTCGCCGATGAACTTCTCGATCTGCCCGCCGTAGCGCTCGACGACCGTGCGGGCGAGCTCGAAGTAGCGCGAGAGCAGTGCGCGCACGTCCTCGGCGTCCCGGCTCTCGGCCACCGACGTGAACCCGACCAGGTCGGCGAAGAGGATCGAGACGAGCCGTCGCTCCACCGCGGGCGCGGGCGGCGCCGCTGCGCCGACGGTGAGCGGGGACCCGCACTCGCCGCAGAACTTCGCGCCCGGCGAGTTCGCGGCGCCGCACGACGCGCAGACCAGCGCGAGCGCCGCTCCGCACTCGGCGCAGAACTTCCGGCCCTGCTCGTTGTCGGTCGTGCAGCGCGGACAGACCACGTGCCGAGCGTACTGCGGATGCCCCGGCCGAAGAAGGCGGCCGCTACTCGGGCGCGCGCTCGGCGAGCGTCACCTGGAGCTCGCGCCGCTCGCCGTCGCGGACGACGACCACCTCGACGGCGTCGCCCGGGTCGTGCCGGCGAAGCGCGGCGAGCAGGTCCTCGACGATCCGGATCGGCTCGCCGCCGAGCTCGACGATCACGTCGCCCTCGCGGATCCGCGCCCGCGCGGCCGGCGACCCGCGCTCGACGAGGTACACGAGCGCGCCCTCGTCGACGGCGAGGTCGAACTGCTCGACGAGCTGGGGCGTGACCCGCGCCGACTGGACGCCGAGGAAGGCGTGCCGGACGCGACCCGTCTCGAGCAGCTCCTCGACGACGTCGCGCACCGTCGGCGCCGGGATCGCGAACCCCAGCGCGACCGCCTGCTCCGCCGGCGGGATGTACGCGACGTTGATCCCGATCACGTCGCCGTCCGCGTTCACGAGCGCTCCGCCGGAGTTCCCCGGCGAGATGGCGGCGTCCGTCTGGATCAAGTCGACCAGGGCCGCGACCGGCAGCCCGGTGGAGGGGATCTCGCGGCTGAGCCCGGAGACGACCCCGGCGGTGACGGTGTTCTCGAACCCCAGCGGGCTGCCGATCGCGACGGCGAGCTCGCCGACTCGGGGCAGCTCCCCCGCAAACGTCACCGGCGCGAGCCCGTCGGCTTCGCCGACCTCGACCACGGCGAGGTCCGTGCGCGTGTCGGCCGCGACCACCCGCCCTGCCAGCTCCCGCCCGTTCGCGAGCACGACTTCCACCTGCTCCGCGGTGTCGACCACGTGCGCGTTGGTGACGATCCGGCCGTCCCCGTCGAAGACGACGCCGCTCCCCAGCCCGCGGCCGACGCGGATCGTGACGACCGAGGGCGCGACCTCGTCCACGATCGCGGGGATCCGCCCGAAGACGCCGTCCGTGGCCGGCGTGGTCCCCGTCGGCTCGGACGCGGTGGTGCCGCGGGGCGGCGCCGCCTCGTCGGCCTGGTGGGTGCAGCCGGCCGCGAGCGCGAGCAGCAGCAGGGCGGCGCGCACGGCCACGCCGCAGCCTAGCCCGGGCGGCGCGGCCGGCGGGGGAAGGAGTGCGAGCCGCCGCGGCGAACGGCGCGCCGGCATGGCGTGGATCCGCGACCGCAGCCTGGGGATCTTGTTCCTGACGCTGTTCCTCTCCTCGTGGATCGGGCAGTTGTTCGTCGGCTGGAAGCTGTACGTCGAGGAGGAGGCCGACCACGGCGAGGCGGCGACGTACGGGGCGTACGCGTGGGACTTCTGGACCCGCACGCTCGAGAACTGGCAGTCGGAGTTCCTTCAGCTCGGCTCGTTCGTGATCGCCGCCGCCTACTTCGTCTACAAGGGGTCGGCCGAGTCGCCCGACAGCGGCGAGCGGCTCGAAGCGAAGCTCGACGCGCTGCTCGAGGAGCGGGGGATCAAGCCCGGGGAGATCGAGAGGACGCTCCCCGTCAAGTTCCACCACGACCGCTAGCCGCGCGGGTCGCGGTCGACGTCGACCACGAGCTCGGGCGGAAAGGCGGCGTCGACGGCGGCGACCGCCTCGTCTCCCCGGCGCCAGAAGGCGCCGTCCTCGATCGTGAGCGAGCGCCCGTCCCGGCGGTGGATCGTGCGCAGCGGCGGCCGCCAGCGGACGAGGCCCGCGGCGTCCGCGACGCGAATCGTCCCGACGCCCGAGCCGTCGTCGAGCGACACGCCGTCCGGCCCGACGACCAGCGACAGCGGAGGGCGGCGGCGGAGCGCGCCGCGGCGGCGGGGGAGGAACCGCCGGCCGGGGAGCGGCTCGTCCACCCACTGCGAGAGGGCGTGAAACCGGTCGCGCGGGAGCTCGAGCTCGGCCGGTAGCCCGACGATTGCGGTCTCGGCCAGGTTCCCGGCGGCGTGCGCGACGGCGAGCGCATCCACCTCCTCCACCTCGGGGAGCAGCTCGGCGGGCGACTGGGGCCGGCTGCCGAGCAGCACCTGCTCCGCGACGGTGTCCAGCCAGGCGCGCGGCTCGCTGGCGTCGACCGCGGCCCGGCGCGCCGCCTCGCGAACGCGCTCGACCTCCTCGTCGGAGCCGCCGTCGGC
The DNA here is from genome assembly GCA_014534345.1 of Thermoleophilia bacterium. Taxonomy (GTDB): domain Bacteria; phylum Actinomycetota; class Thermoleophilia; order Gaiellales; family Gaiellaceae; genus JACVRR01. The sequence goes on from JACVRR010000024.1 coordinate 13,735, forward strand.
CGCCAGCGCGGTGACTGTCTCGAGCGTCCGGTCGCGGGCCTCCTCCTCGTGGCCCGCGAGGACGTCGCCGCCCACGTACACGTGCACCTCGTCGGCGTTCAGCCGGTCGTACTCGAGGAGGCTCCCGTACGAGATCCCGCTCCCGTAGCGGAGCGAATGGTGCAGCCGGTCGCGCAGGATCTCGGACATCGCGCGGACGGCGGCAGTCCGCGGCAGGAGCGCCGACAGCGCCACGCCGCCCGGCGGCGACGCGACGAAGCCGGGCAGCGTGTGGCCGACGGGCCTCGGGACGAACGGCCGCGCCGGCTCGCCGCGCGGGAGCTCAAGCTCGAGGCCGTCCGGCGGCCCCGTGAGCCAGAGGACTGCGCTCTCGGCGGTGAAGCGACCCCGCGCCCACGCCGCGACGTCCTCGGGGCCGAGCTTCCAGAGGCCGTACTCCTCGTAGTCGAGGAGCCCCATGCCGCCCGCGCCGAAGCGGGTCGCGAGCAGCGCCGTGTACGCGGAAAAGCGCTCGCCCGCCGACTCGGCGCGCAGGATCCGCCGCTCGGCCTCCAGCCGTTCCAGCGGCAGGTCGGACAGCGCGGATGCGACGCCGGACAGGAAGCCGGCGACCTCCTCGCGCTCGCCGTGCGCCCAGAAGAGCGTGCGGAGCGCGTCGACGCGCGCGTTCAGCTCGAACGGGTGCCGGGCGTGGGCGGGCATCGCCAGGTGCTCGACGAGATGCGTCACGCCGCCGCTCACGAGCGTCTCGTCGGCCCGCCCCACCCCGAACGCCAGCGTCGCCGAGAAGGGCGGCGGCGCCTCGCTCCAGAACACGCGCACGCCGTCGACCTCGTCGCGGCGGATGCGGATCGGGAAGCCGTCGAGCTCCATCGTCACCGTGTGCGGGCGGGTACCCGCCCGGTCGCCTCGCCGATCGCGCGCAGCCGACGGGCGTGCTCGCGGGTGAGCTGCCCCGGCTCCAGCCGCCAGCGCCAGTTCCCCTCGGCGCGTCCAGGCGTGTTCAGGCGCGCCTCGCTGCCGAGGCCGAGGACGTCCTGCGCCGGCACGATCGCCACACGCGCGCGGGACGCGAACGCGAGCTCGATCAGCGCCCAGTGCGGCTCGTCCGCGTCGAGCGCGCCCGTCGCGCGCGCCCAGCCCACGGCCGTGTCGTTGTCGTGCGTCCCCGTGTAGGCGACCGCGTGCTCGGGGTGGTTCTCGGGAAGATGCGGGTTGCGCGGGTTGCCGTCGAAGGCGAACTGGAGCACGCGCATCCCAGGGAGCCCCAGCTCGTCCCGCAGCCGCTCGACCGGCGGCGTGATCAGCCCGAGATCCTCCGCGACGACGGGCAGCTCGCCCAGCTCTGCCTGCGCCGCGTCGAACAATGCTCTCCCGGGTCCCCTTCGCCAGGTTCCCCGTCTAGCCGTTAGCGCCCGTGCGCGAACGGCCCAGTAGGCGACGAAGCCGCGGAAGTGGTCGACCCGGGTGACGTCGACGAGCTCGAACGTGCGCCGGAAGCGCTCGGTCCACCAGCGGTACCCCGTCGCGCGCAGCGCCGCCCACTCGTAGAGCGGGTTGCCCCACAACTGGCCCGTCCTGCTGAACAGGTCGGGGGGCACGCCCCCGACCACCCCCGGCTGGAAGAGCTCGGGGCGCTCGCGGTGGTCGGCGCCGCCCTCGGCCACGTAGATCGGTAGGTCGCCAATCAGCCGGACGCCGCGGCGGCGCGCGTACTCGCGCAGCGCGTCCCACTCGCGCTCGAAGCGCACCTGCCCGGGTAGCGCGCCGGGACCGGCGTACGCTGCCCAGCCGCCCGTCCAGAAGGGATGGCGGGCGACGAAGTCCTCGAGCTCCTCCGCGGTGACGCGCGCCTCGGGATCGGCCAGGAGCTCGGTCGAGCAGGCGAACGCCGACTGCGCCTTGTAGGGCGAGCCCGCGTCGTCCGGCGGGCCGAGGGGCAGCACCTGCCACCAGGACTGACCCGCCTCCGCGAGCCAGTCGACGAACGCGCGCGCCTCGTCGCCGAGACGCCCGCCCGGGAGCGAGGTCGGGTGGAGCAGGACGCCGCTCGAGCGTGGAAGATGCATCCGCGGTTTCAGGTCAGACGAGCGTTGGGATGGAGGCGCCCATGCCCCGGCCGGTCACGGGCGAACCGCGCGCGCGGATCCGGATCACCGACGTCGAGCCGCAAGTGGACTGCGGCAGGCACCCGACGAAGGCGACGGTCGGCGACGCGGTGCGGGTGTCGGCGACCGTGTTCCGCGACGGGCACGAGCAACTGCGCGCCGCCGTCCGCTGGAAGCCGCCGGGGTCGCGCCGCTGGCTGGAGGCGCCGCTCGAGGCGCTCGGGAACGACCGCTACGCCGGCGCGTTCGCGGTCGACGCGCAGGGGCGCTGGCGCTTCCGCGTGGAGGCGTGGCGCGACCGGGTGGCGTCGTTCCAGGACGAGCTGCGCCGCAAGGTCGCGGCCGGCCAGGAGGACCTCGCGGGCGAGCTCTCGGAGGGCGCCGCGCTGCTCGGGGTCGAGACGCTGATCGTCGAGGAGGCGCTGGGAGCGCCCGCCGGCGACCGCAGCGAGCTCGCCCGCTCGCCGGAGCTCGAGCTCGACGTCGGCCGCCCGCTCGCCCGCTTCGGCTCCTGGTACGAGCTCTTCCCGCGCTCGTGGGGCGGCTTCGCCGGCGTCGAGCGCGTGCTGCCCGAGCTGGCGGAGCTCGGCTTCGACGTCGTCTACCTGCCGCCGATCCACCCGATCGGGAGGACGAACCGCAAGGGGCGGAACAACACCCTCGGCGCCGGGCCGAACGACCCCGGCAGCCCGTGGGCGATCGGCGCCGAGGAGGGCGGGCACGACGCGGTCGACCCGGAGCTGGGGACGCTCGCCGACTTCGACCGGCTGGTCCGGCGCGCGAACGAGCTCGGGCTCGAGATCGCGCTCGACCTGGCGATCCAGTGCTCTCCCGACCATCCCTGGCTCCGCGAGCACCCCGAGTGGTTCCAGCGCCGTCCCGACGGGACGATCAAGTACGCCGAGAACCCGCCCAAGAAGTACCAGGACATCCACAACGTCGACTGGGACACCGACGACCGGGACAGGCTGTGGCAGGCGCTCCGGGACGTGGTCGCGCACTGGGTCGCGCACGGGGTCAGGGTCTTCCGGGTCGACAACCCGCACACGAAGCCGCTGCCCTTCTGGGAGTGGCTGATCGACGAGCTCCGCCGGGTGGAGCCGGACGTGCTGTTCCTCGCGGAGGCGTTCACCCGGCCCGCGATGATGCAGGCGCTCGGCAAGATCGGCTTCGACCAGTCGTACACCTACTTCACCTGGAAGAACACGCGCGCCGAGCTCGAGGAGTTCATGCGCGACGTCGTCGCCTGGTCGCCGTACTACCGTCCGAACTTCTTCGCCAACACGCCGGACATCCTCCACGAGTACCTGCAGCGCGGCGGCCGGCCGGCGTTCGAGGCGCGGCTCGTGCTCGCGGCGACGCTCTCGCCGACGTACGGCATCTACTCGGGGTACGAGTGGCTGGAGAACGTGCCCGTCCGCGAGGGAAGCGAGGAGTACCTCGACTCCGAGAAGTACGAGGTCAAGCAGCGGACCCTGGACGGCGCGCCGCTGCTGCCGCTGATCGCACGCGCGAACTGGCTGCGGCGCGAGAACCCCGCCCTGCAGTGGGTCGACAACCTCCGGTTCCTGGAGACCGAGAGCGACGCCCTGCTCGCGTACGCGAAGCGCTCGGAGGCGAACGTCCTGCTCTGCGTGGTGAACCTCGACCCGTTCGCGGCGCGCGAGGGCCTGGCGATCGTGCCGGCATCGCTCGGCCTGCCGCCCGCCTTCCCGGTCCGCGACCTGCTCGCGGACGAGCCCCACGTCTGGCACACGGGCCGAAACTACGTCCGCCTTGACCCCGGCCAGAGCCACGTCATGCGAGTCGGAGGATGACGGCGTCCGAACCAGCCATGTCCCGGGGACTGTCCCTCAGACATGTCCCGAACGGCCGCGTCCTAGGGACTGTCCCCCAGACATGTCTGCGAAGGACGTGGCCGTGAGCGCCGTTCCCGGTAACCCGAGCGAAGCGATGGGTCAAACCAGCACCGCGGAAAGTCCGCGCGTGGCCCCGCCCGAGCCCGTGTCCCCGAGAGATGACTTTCCACGGTCCCGAGAGGACTTTCGGGGGAAGTGGTTCGAGCCCGACCCCACCTGGTTCAAGCACGCCGTCTTCTACGAGATCCACATCCGGGGCTTCTTCGACTCGAACTCCGACGGCTCGGGCGACCTGCACGGGATCCAGGAGAAGCTCGACTACCTCCAGTGGCTGGGGATCGACTGCCTATGGCTGCTGCCGATGTACCCCTCCCCGCTTCGCGACGGCGGGTACGACATCGCCGACTTCCACAACATCCACCCCGACTACGGGGTGGTCGAGGACTTCCGCACCCTCGTCAAGGCGGCGCACCGGCGGGGGATCCGGGTGATCGCCGACCTGGTGATGAACCACACCTCGAGCGACCACCCGTGGTTCCAGGAGTCGCGCGGGAGCCGGGACTCGCCGAAGCGCGACTGGTACGTCTGGTCGGACACCGACGACCGCTGGCCGGACGCACGGGTCATCTTCGTCGACAGCGAGCCGTCCAACTGGACGTGGGACCCGGTCGCCGGGCAGTACTTCTGGCACCGCTTCTTCCACCATCAGCCCGACCTGAACTACGACAACCCCGAGGTGGAGGAGGCGATGCTGAACGTCCTGCGCTTCTGGCTCGAGCTGGGCATCGACGGGTTCCGCATGGACGCCGTGCCGTACCTGTACGAGCGCGACGGCACGAACGGCGAGAACCTCCCTCAGACGCACGAGTTCCTGAAGCGCGTGCGCGCCGTCGTGGACGCGGAGTACCCCGACCGCGTGCTGCTCGCCGAGGCGAACCAGTGGCCCGAGGACGTCGTCGCCTATTTCGGCGACGGCGACGAGTGCCACATGGCCTTCCACTTCCCGGTCATGCCGCGAATGTTCATGTCGCTCCGCCGCGAGGACGCGACCCCGATCTACGAGATCCTCGCCCGCACGCCGCCGATCCCCAGCAACGCCCAGTGGGGGCTGTTCCTGCGCAACCACGACGAGCTGACCCTCGAGATGGTCACGGACGAGGAGCGGGACTACATGTACGCCGAGTACGCGAAGGACCCGCGCATGAAGCTCAACCTCGGCATCCGCCGCCGCCTCGCGCCGCTGCTCGACAACGGCCGCGACGAGATCGAGCTGATGCACGCGATCCTGTTCTCGCTCCCCGGCTCGCCCGTCCTCTACTACGGCGACGAGATCGGCATGGGCGACAACGTCTACCTCGGCGACCGGGACGGCGTGCGCACGCCGATGCAGTGGACCGGCGATCGCAACGGCGGTTTCTCGCGCGCCGATTTCGCCCAGCTGTTCCTGCCGCCGCTGATGGATCCCGTCTACGGCTTCCAGGCCGTCAACGTCGAGGCGCAGCTGCGGACGCCCACCTCGCTGCTGCGCTGGCTACACCGGCTGATCGCGCTGCGCAAGCAGCATCCGGTGTTCGGCCTCGGCACCTACGAGCCGTGCCGGCCCAGCAACCACCGTGTGTTCGCGCACGTTCGCAGGTGGGAGGACGACACCGTGCTGTGCGTGCACAACATGGCGCGCTCGGCGCAGGCGGTGGAGCTCGACCTGGCTGAGTTCGAGGGTAGGGTCCCGGTCGAGATGTTCGGCAACAGCCGGTTCCCGCGGATCGGCGAGCTGCCGTACCTGCTGACGCTGGGTCCCCGGGGGTTCTTCTGGTTCACGCTTCGGGAGTCGGATTGACGCGGGCGCTCGACACGCAGGAGCAACGCCCGTGAGGGCCCTGGACCTCGTCCTCGCCGGGGAGCTCCCGCGGGAGTCCGAGCTGATCGGATACGTGCGCGGGCGGCGCTGGTTCGGCGCCAAGGCGCACGAGATCGCGCACGCGCGCGTGGTCGAGACGGCCGCGCTGCGCAGCACGGCCCCGGCGCTGGTCGCCAGCATCGCCGAGGTCCGCTTCCCTGCGGGGACGCACGAGCTCTACCAGCTCCCGCTCGGCATCCGCCCGCTGTCGGACGGCTGGCGCCGCGGCGTCATCTGCGAAGCGGAGGGGTGCGCGATCTACGACGCGCTGCTCGATCCCGAGCTGGCGCGCGAGCTGGTGGCCCTCGTCCACGGGCAGGCGACCGCGAGCGCACGCGAGGGGATCGTCGAGTTCCGGAGCGCCGACGACGGTCTCGACGCGCTTCCGGAGCCGCGCCTGCTCGCGGCCGAGCAGTCGAACACGTCCGTCGTCTTCGGCGACGAGCTGATCCTGAAGGCGTACCGGCGGCTCGAGGCCGGCGTCAACCCCGAGCTCGAGCTGCTTCGGTTCCTGACCGGGCGGCGCTACCCCAACGTCGCGGAGCTGAAGGGCTGGTACGCCTACAACGGGGCGGTCATGGACCTCACGCTGGGGATCGTGCAGCGCTTCCTCGGCGAGGGCGAGGACGGCTGGGAGCTCGCGCTCGCGGAGCTCTCGCGGCAGCCGGACCGCTTCCTCGAGCGGCTGCGCCGGCTCGGCGAGGTGACCGGCTCGCTGCACGCGGTGCTCGCCTCCGACGCCAACGACCCCGACTTCGCGCCCGAGGAGCCGAGCGGCGAGGGGCTCGCGCTGCTCGTCGCGACGGTGGACGAGGAGATCGAGGCCGTCTTCCTCGACCTCCCGGAGGGGCTGCCCGCGCTCGAGCCGATCCGCGGCCGCGGCGAGGAGGTTCGCGAGCGGCTGCGCGTGATCTCGCACGTGGGCGACGTCGGCAGGATCATCCGCACGCACGGCGACTACCACCTCGGGCAGGTGCTCTGCACGGGCGACGACTGGGTCGTGCTCGACTTCGAGGGCGAGCCGGCGCGCTCGCTCCCCGAGCGGCGCCGCAAGCGCTCGCCGCTGCGGGACGTGGCCGGGATGCTGCGCTCGTTCGCGTACGTCTCCTCGGCGGCCCAGCCGCTCGCAGGCGTCTCGCCGCCGGCGGGCTGGGAGGAGCGGGCGCGCGAGCGGTTCCTCGAGGGATACCTCGACACGGTCGACCGGCACGTCCTCCCCGGGAGCGCGGGCGCGCTCGAGCGGCTGCTGACCGTCTTCGAGCTCGAGAAAGCGGTCTACGAGCTGCGGTACGAGCTGAACAACCGCCCGGACTGGCTCGCCATCCCGGTCGCCGGGATCGAGCGGCTGCTCGAGCAGCCGGTATGACCGCGCTACGCGTCCCGGGACCGTCGCGCCGAACCGCCGTGCGGCCTACGGCGCCTGGCCCGCGTCCGCTGCCGCACCCTCGCCGGCGATGAATGCCGTCGACGCCCTCGTCGCGGGCGTCCACCACAACCCGCACAGCCTCCTCGGCCCGCACGAGCGCGACGGCGAGCTCGTCGTCCGCGTCTGGCGCCCGGCCGCCGAGGCGGTGGCGGTCGTGGCCGACGACGGCGACCGGCTGGAGCTGCGGCGAACGCGCGCCGAGGGGCTGTTCGAGGGGACGCTGCAGGCGGGCCGCGCGGCGTACCGCGTCGAGGCGGAGTACCGGGACGGGACCATGGTCGCGGCGCCGGACCCCTACGCCTTCCGACCCACGCTGGGCGAGCTCGACCTCCACCTGCTGGGCGAGGGCCGCCATGAGCGCGTGCACGACGCGCTCGGCGCGCGGGTGACCGAGGTCGACGGCGTCGCCGGCACCGCCTTCGCCGTCTGGGCCCCGAACGCGCGCGGGGTCGGCGTCGTCGGCGACTTCAACCTCTGGAACCCGCTCGCCCACCCGATGCGCGCGCTGGGCGGAGTCGGCGTCTGGGAGCTGTTCCTGCCGGGCGTCGGCGAGGGCGAGCGCTACAAGTTCGCCGTGCGCCACGCCGACGGGAGCGTCCACCTGAAGGCCGACCCGCTCGCGCGCTACGCCGAGAGGCCGCCGGCCGCCGCCTCGATCGTCTTCCGCTCGCGCCACGAGTGGCGGGACGAGCCGTGGCTCGGCGGCCGCGCCGCCGGCGACTCGCTGCGCGAGCCGATGTCGGTGTACGAGGTGCACCTCGGCTCCTGGCGCCTCAACCCGCTCGAGGGCAATCGGTCGCTGACCTACCTGGAGCTGGCCGACGAGCTGGGCGAGTACGTGGCCGACCTCGGCTTCACGCACGTCGAGCTGCTGCCCGTGATGCAGCACCCGTACGCGGGCTCGTGGGGCTACCAGGTGACGGGCTACTTCGCGCCGCAGTCGACCTTCGGCACGCCCGACGACTTCCGCGCGTTCGTCGACCGGCTGCACGCGCGCGGGATCGGCGTGCTGCTCGACTGGGTGCCCGCGCACTTCCCGCGCGACGAGTGGGCGCTCGCCCGCTTCGACGGAACGGCGCTGTACGAGCACGACGACCCGCGCCGCGGGGCGCACCCCGACTGGGGCACGCTCGTCTTCAACCTCGGCCGCACCGAGGTGCGCAACTTCCTG